>JAHLLJ010000035.1 GCA_020444205.1 Deltaproteobacteria bacterium
GTGGTGATGATCTTCTTCACGCCCTTGTCGTTGAACAGGTTGATGTTCTTCTCGACCAGGCCCATGAACTGCTCTTCGTCGCCCATCTTGCGCAGGGCCTCGCCGCAGCAGCTTTCCTCGTTGCCGATGATACCGTAGCTAACGCCCGCGGCATTAAGCACCTTTACCAAGGCTTTGGCGATCTGCTGGGAACGCGGGTCATAGGCCGAGGTGCAGCATACGCTCAGGAAGTATTCCTGGCTGCCGTCGAAGCGGGGCACGTCCAGGCCCTCGGTCCATTTTTCGCGCTTGTCGCGCTCCTCGGACCAGGGGTTGCCCTTGGAGTGAATGGAGCCCATGATGGAGCTCAGGCTCTTGGGCGCGGCGCCGCTTTCGGCGATCATGGCCCGCATGGCCCGGATCACGTCGATGATTTTCACCTCGCGGGGGCAATTTTCCACGCAAAGCTTGCAAGTGGTGCAGGCATAAAGGATGTCGTCGGACTCAAAGCCCTCCAGGCCCAACTGGCCCATTTTGATAAGTTGGCGGGTGCGGAAGGGGCTGTCCACCGCGGGCCAGGGACAGAGCCCGGAGCAAAGACCGCACTGCATGCACTGGTACAGGGTATCGCCGCCCATAAGGGCGATCGCCTCACTAACCTCCAAAAACGGCGTGGCGGGCATACCGTGATTCTCCTTCTCAACCTAAAATCAGCCGAAGCGCCCAACCCAGGGGCTGGGCGCTGATAATGCGGGTGCTCATGATGAATAGCACCATCATTATTTAGTGTCAAGAAAATGGAATAAGGGGGATATAAAGCCGGGCCTGGACTTTTTTCAGTCCAATTCGGCCTTAAAGGCTTCCAATGCCTGGGGAATAACCGAACGCACCACCGCCTCGGGTTCCAGGCCCATGCGCCGCTCCACCTGGTCGTAGGAGGGATAAGCCTTGGTAAGTCGCAAGGGCTGGCGCCCGGCCTTGGCCTGAAAGTTGTGAAAGTCCTTGGCCATTTCCAAAATACTCGCTCCGCGCACCGGCCCGGGGTCCAGCCAGCCCAGGCGCACCATCACCTCGAAGCGCACCTGGTCGGCCAGGAACAGGAACACGTCCAAGGCTTCCAGCTTTAGCCTAGCTTCCAAATCGGGATAGTGCTCACCCGGCCCCTGACCGCGCACCCCCAGCACCACGTCGTACAAGGCCAAAGTGGCCTGGTGGCCCAACTCGGCCAGTTGGTGGAGTACCGAGTCGGGTAGTTCCGACAGGGCGGCGTCGGCAGGTGGCCTAAAGCCCAGGCGGCGCTCCCAGCGGCCAAAGGCGGCCCTGGCCTCCTTGTCGCGCCTTGCTTGCGCCAGGCTCACCACCTCGGCGGCCATGCTTCGCCTTCCCTTCTACTTCAGATAGGCGCGGCCCTCTTCAGCCGCGGGCAGGGTTACCAGAAAAGAAGCCCCTTCGTCGCCCCGGTTGTGCACCTCCACCTGGCCGAAGTGCCGGGTGACGATCTTGTGCACGATGGACAGGCCCAAGCCCGAGCCCGCGTCCTTGGTGGTGAAGAAGGGGTTGAAGATGTTGTGCACCACCTCCATGGGGATTCCGCCTCCGGTGTCGGACACCTCTCCGGCCACGAATTGCTTGCCCTCGCGCATTACGCTGAAGGTACGCATGGTCAGGCGCCCATGATCCGGGCCCATGGCCTGCACCGCATTGAGGATGAGGTTTAGGAACACGTGCTTGATCTGGCGGTCATCGCAGTACACCGGCGGCAACCCCTTGCCCAACTCCAGCTTTACCTCAACGTTGTTATCCACCAGCTCACGTTCCAGCAGATCCAACGACTGCTCAATGATCTGGTTGAGATCGTGCTCCTCGAAGTGTCCCCGGGCGTCGGAGGAGAAGTCCAGCATCTCGTTGAGGGTGCGCTCCAGGCGCGATACCTCTTCGATGATCACATCCAGATAAGCGGTGATAGGCGAGTCGTCGCCCACCTTCTTACGTATGCGCCGGGTGAAGCCTCCGATGGAAACCAGGGGATTTCTGATTTCGTGGGCCACGCCCGCGGCGATCTCGCCCAGAGCGGCAAGCTTGTCCGCCTCCAGAAGGCGGTTGCGCATCTGGGCCAATTCCTTGTTGGCGCTCTCCAGGTTGTGATAGAGCCGCGCGGTTTCCAGGGCCAGCCCGGCCAGGCTGGCCAGCATGCCCAGTAGCTTACGGTCGCGTTCACTAAAGGGGCGGCGGCTCAGGCAGTTGTCCACCAGGACGGCGCCCACCACCTTGCCCTTGGCAAACATGGGCACGGCCACAAAAGGCTCCTTGAGGTCCAGGGCCTCGGCCAATTTGGGGTCTACCCGGGGATCGTTTTGGGGGTCCTCCACCGTCAACGCGGCCCCGTGGCGCATGTACAGGGAAACCTCTTTGCGTTTGGGGTCAAAAGGCACCTTCAGGTTGGCTAGGCGCAGATCGGTCAACAAGGGGCGGTGGGGCCTTTGATCCCTGAGCTCGCTCAAGCTCTGGATGAGTTCCACGCGCATCTGGTTTTCCGGGTCTTTGGCCATGTTGGCGATGGGACGCATCACCGCCTGATCCTCGTCCAACAAAAACAGCACCACCCGGTCGTGGTCAAGGCCGGCGGGGTGGATCACCGCGTCCATGACGATGAGCACCGTGGCCTCGAAGTCCATGGTGGTCATGAGCACAGTGCTTATCTCATACAGGGTGGCCAATGAGCCGACCATCTCCTCGTTGCGTTGGACCAGCACTTCCATGCGCTGGAAGATCAGGGCGTTTTCCAGGGCCGAGGAGATCATGGAGGCCATGGTGACTAGAAGGTTGTGGTCTTCCGCGTTGAAGCGCGGCACCGCGTCCTTGTCCAGCACCATTTTTTCGAACACGCACAAATGTCCATCGTAGTTGCCCTTGAAGCTCAGCGGCACGCACATGCCCTTAGCCGGTACCGCGCCATTGAGGGACCTGGAATCCTTGGGATCGATGTAGCGGCAATCCCCCATACAGTCTTGAACACCGGCGCACTCAGGGGGCACCTGGCCGAAAAGGGCTTGCAGGCGCGGCGGATCATTGGTGGGCGCGTTGATGCACACCTTGCCTCCGCGGGCGCCCAACAGCTTGGCCACCATGCCCGCCACCGTGTCTAAAAGCTCGTCCAACTCAATGGTGGACACCGCCGCGCGGCCCAGCTCGCTGATCACGTTGAGCTCGGTGATGCGCCGCTTGGCCTCAAAATAAAGACGATGGTTGCGAATAGTGCCGGCCATCTCCCGGGAGACCATCTGCAACAGCAGTACCTCCTCGGTGTCCATTTTGCGGCCAGGCTCAAAGACCAGCAGCAACACGGCATAGAGCCGGTTGTCGTCCATGACCGGGAACAGGGCGGCCAGCTCTTTTTCGGAGCACAGGGCATCGATGGCTGGATCGCCGCTGGGCAGACTGACCCGCACCAGTTGAGGCTCGCGGTCCCTGGCCGCCCGGCCCACTTGGCCCTGGCCAAAGGCCACCTCAAGAAGTTCGCCTACCTTTGCCTGCCGGGGCCAAACGTTGGCCTGGGTTAGTTGGCTTTTAGCGGTTTCCTGCAAAAACAGAACAGCCAGGCGCGATCCCAGGTGCTTGTTTATGGTGCCCAGGATACTGTCCAGGCGCTCATGCACCTCCACCGAGGCATTGGCGATCTCAACCACATGGGCCAGGACGTCGAATCTTTGCTCGTGATCCATGTCTTAGGCCCTCTGCCTCTCGCCCGCCAAAGCCTGGGCCTTTTCATAAATTTCCACGTAGCGAGGAGCCGCCGCCTGCCAGGAAAAGTCCTGGGCCATGCCCCGCCGCATCAACCCCCGCCATGTTTCAGGCTGCCCGTAGGCCTCCTTGGCCCGGCCAAGGGCCTCAAGCATGGCCTCCATGGTGAAGGGGTTGAATTTGAATCCAGTGCCCTCGGCTCCCGGCTGGTGATCCACCACCGTATCGGCCAGGCCGCCGGTGTTGCGCACCACCGGCACCACGCCGTAGCGCAAGGCCTGCATCTGGTGAATGCCGCAGGGCTCGTAGCGGCTGGGCACCAGGAGCATGTCAACCCCAGCCATTATCCGGTGGGCCAAGTCTATGTCAAAGCCGATGGTCACCCCCAAGCGGCCGGGATGACGCTGGGCCAGTTCGCTCAGGGCCACATGGTAGTGGTCCTCACCATAGCCCATGACCACCAAGTTGAGCCCTAAATCTAAAAAGCGCTCCATTGCGGCGGTGATCAGGTCCAGGCCCTTGCGATCTTCCAAACGTCCCACCACCGCCACCAAGGGCCTGCCGCCGTCATCGTTCAGGCCGTAAGACTCCATGAGCGCTTGGCGGCATTGGGCCTTGGGGGCCATATCCTGAAGGCTGTAGTTGGATATCAGGCGCGGATCGTCGGCCGGGTTCCATAGCCGGTAGTCTATGCCGTTGACCACGGCGCTCAAACGGTCGCGCCGGGTCCTGAGCACCCCTTCCATGCCGTGACCCAGCTCAGGAGTGAGAATCTCTTGCGCATAGGTGTGCGACACCGTGGAGATCATGTCCGCGAACACCAGTCCGCCCTTTAGGAAATTTATCTGTCCGTAAAATTCCAGGGCTTCGGGAGTGAAATATTCCCATCCCAAGCCGGTGAGCGGCATATCGTAGTGCCAGAACTGCCCTTGGTTGCCTAAGTTGTGCACGGTCATCAGCGAAGCGCTGCGTTTTATCTGGGGATCGTCGGCATACAAGGTGCGCATGTAAACCGGAACCAAACCGGTAGTCCAATCGTTGGCGTGGAACACGTCCACCTGCCAATCCATGGCCCGGGCCAGCTCCAGGCAGGAGCGGCCGTAGAAAATAAAGCGTTCGGCGTTGTCCTCGTAGTCCCCGTAGGCGTTGCCATAGAGCCCGTCGCGGTCGAACAGGTGTTCGTGGCCGATGAGGTACACATCCACTCCGGAAGGGTCCCGGTGCCTAAATACTTCGGCCAGGTGACGCTTCCAAGAGACCGGCACTTCCAAAATTACGTCCAGGCGCTCCAGGCTTTGTTCCAGATCGGGATTCAGGCGCGGTTTGGGGGTCACCACACCCACGGTGTGCCCCAAGGCAGCCAATGCGCGGGGAAGATCGTAAGCGACCTCGGCCAGGCCCCCTACGCGCTTGAAGGGCCACACCTCTGGAGCCAAAAACAGAACGTGCATTACCAATCTCTCCGGTTGTAGCTAAAATATATCATGACCTAGGCCGCGACAAAACAACAGCAAGACAGATGGCCGCGCGTTGACACATTCCGGCAGCCGGCGTTAAGGTGAGGCCAAATTATGAACGCGAATTATTTTTCCAAATTTTGGACTTGGCTGATCGCGATATTGGTCGCGGTTAGCCTGGCGTGGGCCCTGCTGGGAGGCTATCTGGACCTTGTGGCCTGGCAGCGCTCCGCCCAGGACCTGGCCTCGCGCCAATGGCTGGGATGGTCCCTGTTCATGCGGGGGCTGGGCCTGGCCGTGGTTTTGGGCGCCGTGACGGGTTGGGTCCTGCTGCGCCGCCGGCTGGACCGCCAGATCGACGCCATGGTGGAGGCTTGTCACTCCATGGCCCTGGGAGAGCCTTCCCCTCTGCCCGATGTCCCACAGGGTCTACAGGACTTGGGACGCCTCTCTTTGGCCATCCAAGTGATGCACGAAGCGTTGATGGATTACCTGAACCTCTACCGCCGTTTTTTCGATGCCGCGCCGGACATGTTCCTATCCTTGGCACCCGCGGGCCAGCGCATCCTGGACGCCAACACCGCTTTTTGCCGCACCCTGGGCCTTTTAAAAGATGAGGTGTTGGGCCAGCCGGTGGAGCATTTCGTAAAGTTGGACAAAGGCTGGGACCGGGCCCTGACCGAGGGCGGCGAGTATATAACCGGACAAATCAACGGACCTGCCGGTATCATCAGAGTTGAGGCCAGCATTTCCCTTGAGGGCGGTCCGGGAGGCCAGGCTTGGGTCCTGGGAACTATATTGCGGGACGTCACCCTGCGAGACGCCCTGTATAGCGAGCTGCTGCAAAAATCCACGGCGCTGGAAAAAGCCCTGGAGGAGATTAAAAGCGTGGAAGAGTTAAAGGATGAGTTCCTCACCACCCTGAGCCATGAGCTAAAAACGCCGCTGGTTTCCCTGAAGGGCTTTTTGCAGCTATTGCGGCAGGGCAAGGCTTCGGGCGAGCAGGGACAGAATTACCTTAATATTTGCTGGCGCAATCTCAACAAGTTGGAGACCCAGATCAACAATCTCTTAGATCTGGCCCGTCTTAGCCACTCCAAGGAGCAATACTCTTTGGAGCCGGTGGACCTGGCCACCCTGGTGCGCACCTCGGCGGAAAACCTGCAGGCCGCCGCCGCCGAGCGCAAGGTAAAGCTGGACGTAAGCAATTTGCCCGATCACCCGCTCCAGGTGATGGGCAACCACGGCAAGCTGGTGCAATTGGTGGACAACCTGCTGCTCAACGCCGTGAAGTACAACAAGGAAAACGGCGACGTCCAATTGGATTTGCAGGGCAACGGGGAAAAAGTGGTGCTCAAGGTGGCGGACTCGGGAGTGGGCATCGATCGGGAGCACATGGCGGTGATCTTCAACCGCTTCTACCAGGCGAACCTCAGCGGCACCGGGCGCCTGGAAGGATTGGGCATAGGTTTAAGCTTGGTTCAGGAGATAGTAAAGCTGCACAATGGAGACATAAGGGTGGAAAGCGAGCCTGGCTTGGGGACCACCTTTACCGTCACCTTGGAGGCAGCCCCTTGAATAGCCCTCTGATACTTCTGGTTGAAGACGACGAAGACATCGCCGCCTTGTATGGCGATGTTTTAAGAGCCGAAGACATGGAAGTGGTGCTTTGCCGCAACCGTGCACAGGCCCGCAACTGGTGGGCTAGAACCCAGCGCCAACCGGATCTGGTGATTTTGGACGTACGCCTGCCAGACGGCAACGGCCTGGACCTTTGTTGTGAAATGGGCGAGCTGGGCTCGGGCCATCCTCACCCGCCGGTCTTGGTGCTCAGTGCCCACGGAGATCCACGCATGCCGGTTTTGTGTAAACAGGCCGGGGCGTCGGAGTTTATGGATAAAATGGAAGGACTGGATAAGTTCTTAGGAAACGTATACAAATTACTACCATAATTTATCAATATCACCTATCGGCAAACTTTCGGGCATTTCTTACCTAATTTCACCTTAAATAGCTTTTTAGTAATTTTAGCCCGATTTTATCGGGCATTATTGCCCTGTGTTAAGATTCGCTGAGATGTACTGCGATTCAAAATCTATATGCCCATAGACAACATCACGCATTGCAAAACACCTTTATCGAACCCCCTAACATGGGAAACTACCTGATATATCTACATATGTCATTTTTGGCATATATAATAAAAAAAGGAGCGCGCCTTTGTTAGTCATCCTCCCTGCCTGCCCCTCTAGGGAAAATGACACACTCAGGCGCGCATCCTAGTTTATGTATTCTGCAAAACGCGGGCCAAGCGCATGTCAAAATCTCGGACCGCGCCATTTTTACCGGCGGCGCATCATGCTCCACCCCACCAACATGAGCACCAAACCCGCGATGCCCACTAAAATGACAAATGAAACGCTGGCCAACATATTGCCTTGGCTCCACGCCCGGTCCACCACGAAACCAAAAATGGGCACAGTGAGGCACAGAAATAAAAACCCCACCACGGCCAAGACCAAACCAGCTTTTCTTTGCATCTTCCCCCAAGGTGCGCAGGGCGTGAGCTGCCTTTTCAGGCATACCCCCGCCTAAGCAAAATATGGACTGGTTACTCGATTATCTTGACGTAGTTTTCAGAGCGCAGCTGCTTCATCCAATCCTTGAAGCGCTTTTCGGTTTTTTCCCGAGCCAGCTTAGACCTGATCTGCTCTTTAACCTCGGCCAAAGCCAGGTCCTTGTCTCCGCTACGCTCTAATAGCTTCATGATAACGAAGCCTTGCGGTATTTGTAAAACCTCGCTTACCTGACCGGGCTTCATCTCGCCCAGGGCCTGGCGCATGCTGGGCAAAAGGTCATTGGCCTTGACCGGCCCCAAACGGCCGCCCCGCTCCGCCCCCGGGCCTTGGGAATATTGCTGGGCCAGCTTGGAGAACTCCTCACCACCCTTGATTTTTTGCAGTATATTCTCCGCCTTCTGACGCACCGCGTTCTCAGCGGTGAGCCCGGCCTGAGGATCCACCCGCAAAAATATGGCCATCATATTGACCTCGTCCATGTTCTGGAACTGGTCGTAGTGCTCCTTGTAGTACTTTTCCACCTCAGCGTCGCTGATGACCACATGCTTCTTTACTTCTTGGGTGATCAAACGCTGTTTGAGGATGTCGCGGCGAAGGTCGGCACGATATTCCTTGAGGGTCATGCCCTGACGGCTCAGGCTGGCCACAAAGTCGTCGTCGCTGAGGTTGTTGGATTGCTTGATGCGGTTGATAAAGTGGTCCAGTTCCTGGTCGCTGACCGACAGCCCGGCCTTTTTCACTTCCTTGGCGAAAATCTTTTCGTCGATCATCCGTTCCAGGGCCATGCGCTTGATTTGAGCGGGCGGCACCCCGCCGCCTCTCTGCATGGCCTCCATGCGGGCCAAGTCCATTTTCAAACGGCGGATGGACTTATCCAGATCCAATGAGGTTATAACCTCGTCGTCAACAATGGCCACCACCCGGTTGACCACTACTTCCTCGGCATGGGCCCACCCCATGGGAAGCGCTAAAATTACCGCTAAAAGCAAGCAACACACGAATCGCTGCGGCATCATTTACTCCTTGCAGGGGCCAGCCGGCCTTTATCCAGGAACTGCTGGTCATAGATTATATCGGATTTGGTCTTAAGTTCTTGCATCAGGATTATGGCCTGGGCCTCCTGCTTTTTAGCCACCAGGTTCTTTTGAATTCCAGGAGCGGCCTGGGCCAGGCTGAGTACTACCGCTGGACGTTTGGCCTCCACCCTTACCACATGAAAACCATACGGGCTGGGCAAGGGGCCGGCCAACTGACCTGGCTTGAGAGCAAAGACCTTGGCCTCCAGACCCGGCGGCATGTGTCCCCGGCTCAGCCAGGTGGGCTGGCCTCCCCCGGCCAGGGGGGCGCCCATCTGGGCCGCGGCTTGGCTGATGTCCATGCCCTTTTGCACTTGGTCCACAAGCTTTTGAGCCAGGTCCTTGTTGGGCAACAGTGCGTGCTGGGCCAATATCTGCTCCGGTCGGTGATACCGGTCAAGATGCCTCCGGTAATAAGCGGCGATCTCATCGGGCGTCACCCGTATGCCGGGGCGTACAATCAGACGCAAGGCCTTTTCCATGAGCAACTGAGCGGCCAGCTCCCGGCGCCACTGCTGTTTGCTGATGCCGTGGACAGCCAAATTGTGCTTAAAGGCCTCGGGCTCCAATTTTCTGAGCAGTTGCCCCTCGCGCTTTTCCAATTCCTCGGGCAATAGCTCCACGCCCTGGCGCTCGGCCTCGGCCAAAACCAGGGTTCGGCCCACCAGGTCTTCCACCACCGCCTTTCTCAGCTCCGGCTCCAGCGCGGCCGGGTCGCCACCCAAGCCCATGAAGGCAGCCCTGGAGTTGAATTCTGCCAGAGTCACCGGCTTGCCGTCCACCCTGACCACGGACGTGGGGCCCTCTGGTTCCGAAGAGGTGCAGGCCGCCAGGACCAGGGCCAACACAACACCCGCGGCCCAAAGTGTTCCTCTATGAAACCACCTAGTGGCGGTCTGCTGGGATGTTATTGATCCCGCCATGTTACCGGCTCTAGTTACCACCGCGGCTAATGTATTGCAAGAACTGCTTGGCCTGTTCCAAAGGAGGGCGATCCGTGGTCAGGCTCAGCTTCACCCTTCCATCGGGAAATACCCTGACCTTATCGGGCTGCTCCTGGGCCATGGCCAGCAAGCGGTCCAGGTTTAGACCCTCGGTCTGAGTAAAATAGGCCATGAGCCCATCACTGGAAAGGTCCAGGCGCTCGGAGTGCATACTGCGTAACAGTACCTTGAGCTCCACCCCGCTCAAAAGGTTGCCAGCCGCCGCGGGGGGCGGCCCAAAACGGTCGCTCATCTCCGAAGCCACTTCCTCCAACTGCTCGGGCCTGCGGACCCCGCTCAGGCGGCGGTACAGGCTCAGGCGCACCTCGGGATCGGGCACATAACTCTCGGGCAGATGGGCGGGAAGGCCCAGCTTGAGCTCGGGCTCCGGCCCTTCGGGCGGGGCCTCGCCCTTGAGCCGGGCAATGGCCTCTTCGAGCATGCGCAGGTAAAGCTCGTAGCCCACTTCGGCGGCCACTCCGCTCTGGGCCTCGCCCAGCATATTGCCCGCCCCGCGAATCTGCAGGTCGTGCATGGCGATGGCGAATCCCGCCCCCAGCTGGGTGAAGTCCATGAGCGCCTTGAGCCGTTTGGCGGCCTGACGGCTGAGGCTCTGCTCCGAGCGCACGAAAAGATAAGCATAGGCGCGGCGCCCCGCGCGCCCCACCCTGCCGCGAAGCTGGTAGATCTGGCTCAGGCCGAACTTGTCCGCATTGTTGATGATAATGGTGTTGGCGCTGGGTATGTCCAGGCCCGACTCGATGATGGTGGTGCATACCAACACGTCCAGCTCCCGGCGCACGAAGCTCATCATCACCCGCTCCAGCTCCTTTTCCGGAAGCTGACCGTGGGCAATGCCCACCCGCACCCCGGGCACCAGGCGCTTGACCATGGCGGCCATTTTGGCAATGTCTTGCACCCGGTTGTGCACGAAAAACACCTGGCCGTCCCGGGCCATCTCCTTCTGCACCGCCTGGGCCACGGCCTTTGCGGTAAAGGTGGCCACATAGGTTTTGATGGCCTGGCGATCGGCCGGGGGGGTGTTGATCACGCTAAGGTCTCGGAGGCCGGACAGACTCATTTGCAGGGTGCGGGGGATGGGCGTGGCGGTGAGGGTGAGCACGTCCACCAGACGGCGCATCTTCTTGAGGCGTTCTTTGTCCTTGACCCCAAAGCGCTGTTCCTCGTCCACCACCATGAGGCCCAGATCATTGAACTCCACGTCCTTGGAGAGCAAACGGTGGGTGCCGATGACCATATCCACGGTGCCCGCCTTTAAACCAGCCAAGACCTCCCGCTGCTGGGCCGGAGTCTTGAAGCGGCTCAGTGAGGCCACCTCCAGGGGCTGGTCCAGCAGGCGCTCCACAAAGGTCTGATAGTGCTGCTCGGCCAGGACCGTGGTGGGCACCAAAAAGGCCACCTGTCGCCCTTGCATGGCCACCAGATAGGCGGCGCGCAAGGCTACCTCGGTCTTGCCAAACCCCACGTCGCCGCACACCAGGCGGTCCATGGGCTTGGGGGCCGATAGATCGGCCAACACATCCTGAATGGCCCGGGCCTGGTCCGGGGTCTCCTCCCAGGGGAAGCCGGCCTCGAACTCACGAAACCCGGTGTCCGGCGGGGTGAAGGACTTGCCCTTGGCCACCGAGCGGGCCGCGTAAAGCTCCACCAGGTCGTGGGCAATGGCCTCCACCGCTTTTTTGGCCCGGCCTTTCACCCTCTGCCAGGCCCGCCCACCCAGGCGGTCCAACTTGGGTTTGGAGTCTTCGGGGCCGCGATACTTGCTTATCAGCCCCATGCGGTCGGCGGGCAAATAGAGCTTGTCGCCCCCGGCAAAACTCAGATGCAAAAAATCGCTTTCCGCCGCGCCCACGGCCACGGAGGTGAGTCCTTCGTAAAGGCCCACGCCATGGTCGGTGTGCACCACCAAATCGCCGGGCTCCAAATCGTCCAGGGCGGCCAGCATTTCGCTTAAGCGCGGCGGTGCCTTGTGGCGCACCACCCGTGGCGCGCCAAACACCTCATCCTCGGTGATAAAGCACACCGGCAGCTCGGCCGGGGCCAGCCCGGCGGTAAGTACCCCTTCCATCAGATATAAGGGAGCCTCATCCACATCGGGAGGCCAAGTCTCGCTGGCCGAGCCCACCACTTTCACCGCTGCCTCGCGCTCGGCCAGCAACTCGGCCAGGCGCTCCACCTGGGAGCGGGAGCGGCACACCAGGGTGACGCCGCGCCCCATTTCCTGCTGTGTGCTTACCCAGCCCAGGAAGCGGGCGATGACTGAGCTCTCTCCGCCTCGCTTAAGGTCTTGATGCAAGCCTGGAAAGGTCTCGGCCTTCAAACGCACCAGAGGCGTCTCACCCGGCTCTTCAGTGCCCATGGCCAAGGCCCGGCACAGCAAATGGGGCCGCTCGCCCAAGCGCTGGGCCATCTGGCCCGGAGTTCTCCGCAGCATGGGCGGGGAAAGCACCACCCGGCCGTCTTCCCTGGCCTCTTCAAACTGCTGCTCCATCTCCTCGGCCTCGGCCTCAAGGCGGTTATCCACCTCGGCCGGCTCCAGGATGTAGAGCCAGGCGCCTTCAGGCAAATAGGTGAAAATATCCCCGGCGTTTTTAAAAAATACCGGCAGTAAGGACTCCAACCCGCTGAAAGGGGCTAGCAGTTCGATCTTTTCCACCAACTCGGCCAGGCGCCGGGTGGAAAGCCCCTCCTCCCGGGCCAGCTTGCGCAGGCGCTCCTTGGCCCGCTTGGCCGCCCCGGGGGACAGCTCCACCGGCAGGCAGGGGATCACCCCGGCCTCGCGCAAAGGCAGTTGGGAGCGCTGGTCGCTGGGGTCGAAGCGCCTTAGGCTCTCAATTTCGTCACCAAAGAACTCCACCCGTACCGGGTCGTCCAACAGGGGGCCAAAAAAGTCCACTACCGAGCCGCGCACCGCAAAGTCGCCCACCTGCTCCACCAGGCCCACCGGGGTATAGCCCCCCTGAGCCAAGGCGGCCACCAGGGCGTCGCGCTCCAGGCGTTGGCCTTTGCTCAGCTCAATATAATTGTCCAGCAGGTGCTCGGGCGGACACAGGCGCGAGGAAGCGGCCACCGCGGAAGTTATCACCAGCAAGGGGTCCTCGGCGGCAACAAGTTCCCAAAGCACTGACAAACGCCGGGCGGTCACCTCTGGCGGCGGGTCCAACTCCTGATAGGGGCTCACCTCATAGCCCGGAAATAGACGAACCGGCGTGCCCCCGTCGCTCTGCCCGGCCAGGAAAAACTCAAGATCGCGGGACAATGTTTCGGCCACGGCCAGAGTGGGGCAAACCACCAGAGTTGTGCGAGGATCGCTTTTCCACAGCCGTGCCAGGGCAAAGGCCCTTCCCGCTCCTTCCAAGCCCCCCAACAGGGCTGATCCCTGCTCTTGCACAAAGTGGCGCGTTTGCTCCAAACGCTCGCCAGCAGGCCAGTAGCCGGATACTCCATTTTTATGATTACGGTTCATTCCCAGCGTTTTTATCACCCTGTGAAATAATCAGTCCCGGCCTGATATCAGGCCCCCATCAATCCCATATTTAAATGGGTTAGACTAACTGCTTTAATTTTAAAGAAAATAATTACAACTCTCTTTATGTTGGGCTAATTACTTTCTACATGTGAAACTGTCGGCTAATTTTTATCCAAAATAATCACAGTTTGTCCACAGCACAAGATAACCCCTTGTTTCCGTTAGACCAAAGATAACCGAGCATGTGGCAGGCGGCAAGCGGCCATGGCTGGGAGAGGCGCGCCGCCTGGGGTATACTGTTGCTCCACCCATTATGACCCGCCAGGCATTGAGGAGTGATTTTTGCTGGACACGGTGGAGATAAGAGACGGCGGCAACGCCCGCAACGCAGGCCTGCGCATCGGTCTGGCCCTCAGCCTGATCACCGGGCGCCCGCTGCGCGTGGGCGGCCTGGTGGACGACTCCCCGCGTCCCCGTCCCGGTTTGGGCCCCGGCGGCCTCACCCTGGCCGTGGCCGCCTCGGCGGTGAGCCGTGGCCGCCTACAGGCCGCGGCCGGCACTCCAGAGCTCACCCTCACTCCGGGCGGCCCGCCCCAGCCCGGTGATTACCACCTGGACGTGGCCCACTTGGAGCCAAGCTCGGCCCCGTTCAGCTCCATCCTGGAGATGCTCATACTGCCCCTATCCATGACCGGGGGCACCAGCGGCCTGATCTTGCGCGGCGGCAGCCACGTGATGGGCGGGCCCACCAGCGACGAGATCTCCAAGGTCCTGCTGCCCAACTGGCGCGCCCTGGGCCTGAACGCTAATTACCGGGAAATCGCCCCCGGCTTTTTTCCAGGCGGCGGCGGCGAGGCAGAGGCCACGGTGGTGGACGCGGGCGGCGCCCTGACCCACATCAGGGCAGAGGAGCCTTTCCAGCCCCGCGAGGTGGGGGTGGAGGTGCTGTGTTCCAACCTGCCGGTGCATTTGGCCGAGCAGGCCATGCAAGGCGCTTTGGACCGCCTGTCTTTACACGGACTGGAAGGACAGGGCAATCTGCGCCGGGCCAAGGGCGGCAAGGGCCAAGCCCTTTTGGTATGGGCCGGCGACGGACGTTTGCGTATCGGCTTCTCCACCTTGGGCAAAAGGGGCAGCCGCCCTGAAGCCCTGGCCCTGGAGGCGGTGGAGGCCCTGACTCATTTCCTAAAATCCCAGGCAGGCCTGCCTTCGGCCCTGGCCGCGCGCCTGTTGCTCACCCTGGCCTGTGCCAAGGGCATCAGCCGCTTCACGGTGAGTGGACCGCCCAAGCCTTTGCAAGCGGCCATGAAGACAATCAACGCCTTCTGGCCGGGAACCGTACGCCTTTCCTCGCCCCGGGACGAGGCCTTGCTGGAAGTCAAGGTCATTGGCCGGGACTGGGGCCGGGTCCTCTAAGCTCCCTTGAAAAAACCGGGCGACCTTGGTTCTCGTTGCCCCCTACCAAAGCGCCCACACCACGGTGGAGCCCTCGGGCCACTCTTCGGGCCACTGCTCCAACTTGGGAGCGTCGCCGGGCTTTTCGTCTCGCATCAGGGCCAGGACGTCCTCGCGGCTCATGCCGGGGAAGGCCAACAAGCTCAGGCCACGAGGCTTGCCTCCAGTGCGCACTCCCGCCTGCTGAACCAGATCACCGTAGGTTTGGGCCAGTTCTTGGGCCTCTTGGGCCAACTCCGGAGCCAGGCCGGGCCACCATTTTTCTCCGTCTACCCGCTGGGCCAGATGGTTAACCTTTTGACGCAGCACATCAAAGTCCGGGTTGGCCTCCAACTTGGCGGCCAGGGCCAAAAAGGCCTGGTCACCTAGCTCGGACAAATCGGGCAGCACCAGGCGGGCCGCCTCCTGAGCCAAAGGATTGTCCGGCCTGGGGGACATGGGAGCCAGGGTCAGAGGCGACACCGCCCCGGCTGGAGTGCGATACTCTTTGACCGGCGGCTGTATCAGCTCGTGGGCCCGCTCCAAGAGCAAGCGGGCGGCCGCGCCGCTGGTGGTGGCCAGCCAACCGGTATCAGCACCCAAGCCTTGGGCCAGGGTGCTCCAGGCCTTGAGGCGGCTCTCCAGCAGGTGCTCCTGGGGCAGGGTGTAATCCACCGGGGCCAAATGGTCCATGAGCGGGGCCTCGTAGTCCACTGGTTGGTAGTCCTCCTGGTCTTTGCCCATGGAACTACGCAGCCGGGTTTCACCCTGGCGGGCCTGGGACAAGGCCTGCTCCAGCTCGGCCGCCTCCTGATCCTGGATGTGGGCCAAGTGCAGCAGCAGGTCCGCCTCCACCCCGGGCAGTCCGGGGTCTTCCTTGCCCTCCGCGCCCTTATAGCTCTTGATATCGCGCATCACCGTGCGGAAGGTTTCCGGCGGGGCGGGCGGCTGCACTCCAGCCTTGAGAGCGTCCACCGAACCCGAGCCCTGGTTGTCGGCCAACCACTGCTGCCATTGGCCCAGTAGCTCGGCCGCCTTGCGAGCCTGGGGGTTGTCCGAGCCCACGGCCCCGGCCTGCCCCACGGGCTCCAGCATGTTGGCCAGGCTTTCCAGCCCCGGCGGGGTGGCCCGCACCCCCTTGCCCAGGCTGGGAGGCTCCAGCACGTTCAGGGGCTTAAATAGAGGGCACAGGGCGATTAGGGCGCTACGCCTGAGGGCGGTAGCCGGAAAGATGAGGGCGCTCAGATCCATGACTGATATTCCTTTTGCAACCGGCCCTGGTTGTGCGGGGCTCGGCCCGGCACGGCCGGTGTGGTAATTTAGTCGTGAGTCATTGTCTACTTTAGCGGCCTGTCGGGGCAAGGGAAAGCGAGAACATGGACCAACGCATCTTTGAGCAGGGCCTGAGCGTGGAAGGCACCAGCCTTTATCTGTTGCTGAGTTCGCTGTCAGACCAGGGAGTGCCGCTCACCCTGGAGCGGGTGGAGCCCATCTGGAACGCGGAGCCCCAGACCCTGGGCGCCTCATTTGATGAGTTGGCCGGCAGGGGAATAGCCTTCCAAGACGAAGCCGGAGCTTGGCACCTTAATCCCGCCTCTGAGTGGAAGTCAGTTTAAATCGCAGTATGCGCTTAAAATTCTTTTGCCTCGTTCGCGTCCCAGCCTAAATACAAGGTGCGATTACGCTCTTTTCCCGCTTCTAGTGGAAACCACTGCTCTGCATACGTAAACGTTTCTGACCATGCTAAATCGACAATTATATTGGTAATAAGATATGCAGGCGCAAGGTTTTCAATTTCGTACATGTGCCACACGCTGCCATTCACTGGGCTGTTAACTGAATTTCCTCTTTCCCAGAAACGTATAAATTTTTTGTCGCCGAAGCATACATAATTAATAACTCTGTTTTCATCACCCCTCGTACTGTTACCTATTGTATGTAAAATTGTCTCGTCATCTATTTCGCCTGAGTAGTTAAAAACAAAAATGCCTGTCTTTGGCCGGTTCAAGAGATTTTCTCTCCTGATAGCCTCAATATCGTCACAAGCTTTTTCACATATTTTTTCAAACTCACTTCTTCCATTCACCCGCGTTTTGACCTCCACGGTGCAGCAAACCGCCTCACATGGAACTACGCGTAGATCATGCTGCTTAAAATATGTTGGATGTTTTTTATCGGTGATGAGTATGTCAGTCTGATGTGACGTCGAAGCTGTACCAGAAGCAAAACCCGTCCCCACATGAAAAACTTCAGGTAGGTGTCTTTTGATTATTTCCCTTAAAATAATTTCTTTATAGGAGCCTTCAGTACCCCAATGTGCGCTCCCGATCAAATCTCTTATTCTGTTTTGCGTAGCTTGTAGCTCGGAAGAAATTGACTCGAAAAAACGTTTGAAATTTCTTTCTACAGTCACCTTAGATCTCCCCCCTCTTTAGATCAATAACTACACAAGGGCAATCAAGCCTTCCAGGGCCTTCAAGGCGTCATACACATCCAGCACCTGGGCCGAGCTCTCCACTTTGGTTTCGATGGTCACAGCCAGGTACTTGTCCCCGGAAGAAGGGCGGGAGCGTATCTCATTCTTGCCCATGATTGGTCCTAAAACCGTCTCCGCCGCCCGGCGGACCTCCTGGGCTAACTCTCCGGAGTTGTAGCCGATCACCTTGAACATGTATACGCAGGGAAAGTCATGATGCTCTTCAAGCCTCTTGAGGGCTTGCTGGCGCTCGACCGCGGTGGGGCGCTGCGGATCAGGGGTGGGTTCGCTCATGGCTGACCTCGCTGTGCAAGTAGTTTTTCTTTTAATTCAAAGCCTTGTTGAGTTTAATTCTATGAGGCGCCCTTTCCGCTGTCAAATCGCATACAAGCGTGCATTTTCTTGACTTCGGTGTTTCTTCTTGATATGAGTCGGCATTTCCATCTTTAGCGTCCGCTCCCACCCACCGCCGGTACTCCGGCGGTCACTATTCACCAGGAGGCCCCATGGCAAAAGGCAAAATCACCATTGACCGGGAGAAGTGCAAGGGCTGCAAGCTCTGCGTCTCGGTCTGCCCTAAACAATGCATAGCCATAAGTTCGGGGCTAAACGACAAGGGCTACTACCCAGCCGAGTTCAGCCAGGGAGAGGAAGGCGACTGTTGCACCGCGTGCACCTTGTGCGCCCTCACCTGCCCTGACATTGCCATCGAGGTGTACCGTGGCTAAGCAACTAATGCGAGGATCTCACGTATTGGGCGAGGCCGCCGTGCGGGCCGGCTGCCGTTACTACTTCGGCTATCCCATTACCCCTCAAAACGAAGTGCCCGAGTATATGTCCGGCCGCCTGCTTGAGGCGGGGGGCACCTTTTTGCAGGCCGAAAGCGAGTTGGCCTCCATTAACATGGTGATCGGCGCGGCCATGGCCGGAGCCAGGGTGATGACCACCTCCTCCAGCCCCGGGGTCAGCCTGATGCAAGAAGGCATTAGCTACCTGGCGGGCCTGGAACTTCCAGCGGTGATCGCCAACGTGGTGCGCGGCGGACCGGGCCTGGGCAACATCGCCCCGGCCCAGAGCGACTATTTCCAAGCCACCCGGGGCGGCGGTCACGGTGACTACCGTACCATCGTATTGGCTCCGGCCTCCTGTCAGGAGCTGTGCGACCTGACCTTCAAGGCCTTTGACCTGGCCGACAAGTACCGCAACCCGGTGATGATCATGGGCGACGGCATGATGGGCCAGATGATGGAGCCGGTGGAGTTCCCCGAGGCCGTCGATCTAGCGGATCTGCCCCCCAAGGACTGGACCCTCACCGGGGCCAAGGGCCGGCCCAGCCGGGTGATCCTTTCCCTGCTGCTGGCCCCCAAGGTCTTGGAGGACCACAACTTCAAGCTGGTGCGCAAATACGACGCGGTGATGCGCAACGAGACCGACTGGGAAGAGTACATGCTCGAAGACGCCCGCCAGGTGGTGGTGGCCTACGGCACCGCGGCGCGCATCGCCAAGGGAGCCATAAAGCGGGTGCGCGAGATGGGGCTCAAGGTGGGCCTGTTTAGGCCCAAGACCCTGTGGCCCTTCCCGGACAAGCCCCTCAAGGAGCTGACCAGGGTGGTTCGCCAGCTTCTGGTGTTCGAGATGAGCACCGGGCAGATGGTGGAGGATGTTAAACTGGCTGTGGACGGTCAGGCCCAGGTGCACATGTACGGACGCCCGGGCGGGGTTATCCCCACCCCGGACGAGGTGGCGCACCAGATTAGCCATTATTATTACCAAGCCGGGCTGGTGGACAAGAATCAGCAGGGCGGACGGCTGGGAGGCGCGGCATGAAAAAGGTATTTGAAGCGCCCAAGAGCCTGAAAGACAACCTGTTCCATTATTGCCCCGGCTGCGGGCACAGCATCATTCACCGCCTGGTGGCCGAGGTGATCGACGAGCTGGGCATCCAGGAGCGCACCATTGGGGTGCCCCCGGCAGGCTGCGCGGTGCTGGCCTACAACTACTTTGACGTAGACACCGGCGAGGCCCCCCACGGCCGGGCTTTGGCCGTGGCCACCGGGCTCAAGCGGGTGCTCCAAGACCACGTGGTGTTCACCTACCAGGGTGACGGCGACATCGCGGCCATCGGCACCGCCGAGAGCATCCACGCCGCCAACCGGGGCGAGAAGGTCACGGCCATCTTCGTAAACAACGGCACCTACGGCATGACCGGCGGCCAGATGGCCCCCACCACCCTGCCGGGCATGGGCTCCACCACCACCCCCGGCGGCCGGGACGTGGTGCGCGACGGAGCGCCTCTGGACCTCACCCAGATGCTGGGCGACGCCAAGGGCAGCGTGTTCCTGGAGAGGGTCAGCGTGGCCACCCCCAAGCACATCCGCAAGGCCAAAAAGGCCATTAAAAAAGCCTTCCAGGTTCAACTGGACGGGCTGGGCTTCGCTTTGGTGGAGGTCCTGTCCCCCTGCCCCACCAACTGGAAGATGGACCCGGTGGCCGCCTATGAGTGGACCGAAAAGGAGATGACCAAGATCTTCCCCCTGGGAGTGATCAAGGACATCACCGGATACGACAAGGACTAGGAGGCCGCCATGACCAACAAAATGATCTTTGCCGGATTTGGCGGCCAGGGCGTATTGCTCATGGGTTTTTTGACCGCGCTTACCGCCATGCGCCAAGGCAAAAACGTCACCTACCTGCCCGCCTACGGGGCCGAGGTTCGCGGCGGCACGGCCAACTGCACCGTGGTGGTCAGCGATGATGAGATCGCCTCGCCGGTTGCCAGCAATCCCGACTATGTCATCGTAATGAACAACCCCAGCCTGGTGCGCTTTGCCAACATGGTGGCACCCGGTGGAATCCTGCTTATCAACTCCTCGCTGGTGCATGGCGAGATAAAGCGTGGTGATGTTACCGTGGTGCCGGTGCCCTTGAATGAACTGGCCCACGAGCTGGGCGAGGACCGCTCGGCCAACGTAATCATGGTAGGCGCCCTGGCCCAGGCCACGGGCGTGGTAAGCATTGAAGCCCTGAAAGAGGCCCTGGCCGAAACCGGCCTTGGCAAAAAACCCAAGGTGCTGGAACTAAACCGGCGCGCCCTGGAAGTGGGAGCGGATTGTGCCCGCCAGGCGTTGGCCAAGGAGAAGAGCGCATGACCGTCAAGCAGCTCACCATAACCATGCCCAACAAACCGGGGCAACTTGCCTCGGTTAGCGAGATGCTCGGAGACACCGGAGTCAACGTTTTGGGCTTCTTCGTATCCACCTCAACCTCCAGTGGTGACGGAATAATGCGTTTTGTGGTGGACAATCCTGAAAAAGGGGTTAATGTTCTAAGAGGACAAGGTCTGGATGTGAAAGAAGAGGATGTGGTTGCCGCTGAAACGCCGCACCACGCCGGGGGTCTCCTGGCAGTGCTCAATCCTCTCAAGCGGGCTCAAGTTAACGTTGATTACATCTACCCTTGTATCCAAACCGGCGAAGCGACGATCTTGATCCTCGGCGTCGGTGATCAGACCAAAGAGGCAATTGAATGTCTTAAAAAAGACTGGATTCGTCTCTACGGTTCTGAACTCTACAACATGTAACCCCAGCATGATGAGACATCAGACTTCCCTCCTACCGTAGAGAACGAAGACAAAGGGCGCGCCCATTAGGGCGCGCCCTTTTATTTCTAACGAATCGTCCTTCCCGTGCTGAAAATTTCTCAGGAAAACTTTTCCCAAATATATTTCCACACCATGGCCACGTTCATCACCGCATCGTGCATGATCACCCGGTCCACCTCAGCCAGCAACTCTTCACCTTTGTCGTTTTGCTTGAACAGCAAATCAAAGGGCGCCGGTTTTTGCGTGGCCGGCTTGTAGGGCCATTTGGCAGGCGGCGCGATGACGCTGGCCACGGCAAAAGAGGCGCGGCACACCAGGACCATCTCCTCCCAAACGTCTCGTGAGCGAATTTGGGGCACGCTGCCCTGAAAATCCAAGTCGAATTTCCGGTCAATCTCTTTAGCCTCTTTTAAAACATCCCTGACGCTGGGGTTGTCCTTGATCAGCTTTTTCTCGGTAAAGAAAGTCCCGACTTTTTTACTCCAGTGTTTTTCCAATTGCATATGAAGCCCGTTGTTATAGTCGGATAGGTCTCTCTCATCGCTGTGACAGGGCATCAGAGCGTCCGCCAAAAAGTGACTCAGCATGAAAAAGAAAAGGGCGATTTGGCCGGAAGAGCACCTTAGGGTTGGCCTGACTTTTTCTATAAACTGAATGCGGCCCGGCACAAAGTTTTGCACCCGATCATCACCCAATATCAGCATGTCAATGTTGTTGATGCTCAAGGCCATGGCCCGGTTGGGCAGATGCTGCCCCGGGCTGGGGTCGGCCTTGTAGGGCTGCTTCCACCAGGCCTTGTCCAAAATATGGTCATTGGCCGCTAAAAAGGAGGTCACCAGCCTTTGGTCACCAAGCTTCCTGGCCAGCTTTTTTTGGGACACCACAAAGCGTGATTTCAAGGAGCCGGCATAAGGCCCCATCTTGAAAACATGGTTTTGGGTTTTGGCCCCTCCAAGCTTGGCGTCGCGCTTGTCGGGTATCCAGGCGCCGATGGCCGCTTCCTTGGCGTGCGGCTTTAATAATTTAATAAGTTGCGGAACCTTGTTTTCGGACTCAAGCAAACTTATGGCGCGTATGGCTATCCACGCGTGGGTTCGCTGATCCATGGCATCCCCCTTTTAAATTACCTATAGCTTACTTCCTATTTGATATTGGCTGCTAATGTCAACTTCCAATTCAGAGTTCATCCCGCGGCACAAAGGACTCCCTCCGACAATCTCACACGAATTTATTGGGATTGTTTACTTAGAAATTCCAGCCCCAGAAGCGCAAAAAACCCGGCAGGTCGTTCAGGTCCGAGCTGAGGCGATACCAAGGTTGCAGGCTGGTGTACAGCGGGTTGCCCTTGACTCCGTAAGCCTTGTCCATGCCCACCGTGCCGTCCAGGCACCACCATCCGATGAGCAAGGTCTCCCAGGGCTTCCAAGCTCCTTTTACATGGCCTTCCAGCGCCCCGTCCTCATAGAAGAGGCTGGTGGTGCCGCCTTTCAGGGGTAGGCGGCGCAGTTCCGCGGCAGGCAGCAAAGGAGTGGGATGCTCGCGAAACAGCCGAGGCTCACCCAGGCGCGCGGCGGGCTGCACGTTCAGCCCCATGACCCGGTGCTCGCCGGGGCGCACCTCCAACACCAAGCGGGGCTGCTTTGAGCCACCGTAGTCCAGGCGGGCGGGCAGAGTCTCGCCGTATAGCTCCACAGGCTTGTCTTGCCAGGCCTTGGGGTAAGCCCAGGCCGGGGTGTAGCTGGTCGGGGTGAGCGAGGTGTAGCAGCCGCAAGTGCCCAGGGTGGACACCAGCACCGGCCGCCCGGCCTGGTCGGCTATTACCACCACGAACAGGCCCATGTTGCGGCCCGCGCCTATGAAAAAGGGAATCAGGCTTACCGGAGTCTCTGGGAAATGCACCCGGTAAATATAGGCGGTGTAGGCGCCCTTGGCGGTTTTAAAAGGCACGGCCCGCCAGTACATGGCCGGGCGTGCCGGGTCCATGGCTATCTGCTCAAGGCCCTGGTCGTCCAGCGAGGCCTGGGGGCTGCCTATGCGGTTGTAGGCTTGGTCCCAGCCGTGGATCACAAAAGCAGGGGCCAGGCCCTGAACCGCTCCGGAGCCGCCCTTGGGTTGGTAAAGCTCCTTGGGCCCCGGGCCGGGGCTCACCTGCTTCAGGTGCATGCAGCCCAGGCCCATGAGAAGCACCAGCAGGATGACTCCCGCGCCCGTGAACCGCAGTAGTTTTCCGGCAGCCATGGCCCTCTCATGACAGAGCCACCGCCAAAACGGCGGCGGCCCCATAAATCAGGCAAGCATTGGGACTACCACCAGGAAATGATCTCCTCGTTGGCGAAGATCAGCTCCACCAGCTTGTCGTAGTCTTGCTCCTGATATAGGTCGTAGCGGGTTATTTCCTTGCCCTCGCCCAGGGACTTCATAAGGAACTCGGTGCTTTGGGTGGGCTCGGTCTTTACAATGTAGAGCATACTCATGACCCTCTCCTAGAACGGCACGATGATCTGATAGGTTTTGATCTTCTCGGCCATCTCCTCTAAGGGCAGGTACTCCAGGAACTCAAAGCGGTCGGCATTGGCTTTGACGTTGGTGTAGCACTCGCCCTCCAGGTCGTCGAGCATCTCCAGGTTCTCCTGGAACTCTTCCTCGCTCTTTTCGGCCGGCAGCTCGATCTCGGTGTCAATGAAAAAACAGGCGCCCCAAAGGTTCTCCACCAGCAGGCCCAAGGTGGAGCGTAGCCCCTCCCAGGAATCCATGGACTCGTTGACCAAAATACAGACTCTTTCGATGCCTTCCATGACTCCCCTCCCCTACAGCACGATGTAACGATCGCACTCGGCGATCATGTCGGCATGGCGCATCTGAGTGGCGAAGTCCTTGTCCGCCACGATTGGAACGGGCTTTTCCATTTTGAACGCCTCGAAGTTGACGTTGCACAAGCTCACGTGAGCCAGCCCCTCCATTTCAGGGAAACGGGGATCCTTGGCCAGAAGCACCCCACGGTTGGTGAGGAAGACACTCACCTCTTTGCCCGCATTCTTAGCGGCCCTGCTTATTCCGATGAGATGATCCAAATGCTCATCGGAAGATACGAAAATGCCTAGCTTATCGGCCATAGATAGCGACTCCTTTGCCTTGGATGGTCAACGGCCCGCACATGGGTCCTCTTAAATAACCTTTGATTTACTAGGGTAATCCGCTGGGGTGCAAAGGCGCAAGCGTTTTGCCGTCCTCCCAGCCGGTCCAACGCACTGTCTCGCCCGGCAAGCCCATCGGCAAACTCCGGGACTGGGCCTTAACCATAACAGAGGAAGTAAATACCTCAACCACCGCCTATGGCTTGGACCATGCCTTGCCAATCAGGGCGCGCTCTGTTAGAAAGAGGAGCAACCTTTTAGTTGCGGCCGGCGGGGTCCCTAAATGATAAGCCTTCATTATCATGACTAATATAGCCGGGAGTGGTGCATGATCGCCGCTGCCCTGGACCTGGGGTCCAATACCCTGCGCCTGCTGGTGGCCGAAGTGGGTGGTGGCGACTACCGCGATCTTGAGCGAGGCTTGGCCACCCCCCGCTTGGGTCGCGGCCTGAAACCAGGCCGACCCCTGGACCCAGCCGCACGCCGGGCCGCCTTGGAGCAGGCCCGGCAGTTCGTTGAGCGGGCCCGTTCCCTTGGGGCCGGGCGCATCGCCCTGGGAGCCACCCAAGCCTGCCGCCTGGCCAGCGACGGGGCGGAGTTTGTGCACGAGCTGAGCCGGGAGCTGAGCCTGGACACGGCCCTGGTGCTGGACGGTGAGCGCGAGGCCGAGCTTTCCCGGGCCGGGATACTCTCCCGCCTCAAAGGCTCTTACGAGCAAGCAGTGCTGGCCGACATCGGAGGGGGCTCCACGGAGGTGGCCTCCCTGGACGGCGACTGGGCCCTCAGCCTCCCTTTGGGCGCGGTTAGCCTCACTGAGGCACATCTGAACGCAGACCCGCCCGGCGCCACCCAAATGAAAGCCATGGCCCAGGCGGTGGAACAGGCCCTGGAGGCCCTGACCAAGGTGAAGGCCAAACGCCTGGTGGCCACCGCGGGAACCGCGGCCACGGTGGGGGCCATGCTTTTGGGCATGACCACTTATGAAGCGGGACGGGTCAACAACCTTCGGGTAAGCCGAAAAGAGCTTCAAGGGCAGCTTTCCCGCTTGGCCGCCCTACCCCTGGCAGAGCGGAAATTACAGCCGGGCCTGGAGCCCGAACGTGCTGATATAATACTGGCAGGTTTGGCCATCTTGCACGGCCTTCTGCTGGTTTTGCATCTTGAACAAATGACGGTAATGGACGCCGGCCTTTTGGAGGGCATACTCCTTCGCCTGGCCGCCGCTTAGAATTTGAAAGAGGTATATGAGCATGCAATCCCACCACCCCACTGAAGGCCTTACTTTTGACGATCTTATGCTCAAACCGGGACACAGCCAGGTACTGCCCCGCGAGGTGGATACTTCCACTCAGATCACCCGCGAGGTGAGCCTGAACACCCCCATAGTCACCGCGGCCATGGACACGGTCACCGAGGCCCGCACCGCCATCAGCATGGCCCGTCAAGGCGGCCTGGGCTTTATCCACAAAAACATGCCCATCGAGGACCAAGCCCTGGAGGTGATCAAGGTCAAGAAGTCCGAGTCGGGCATGATCGTGGACCCGGTCACCGTGGGGCCGGACGCCAGCCTGCACCATGTGCTGGATGTAATGAGCCGTTACCGCATCAGCGGTGTGCCGGTGGTGGTGGACGGCAAAAAGCTCATAGGCATCATCACCAACCGGGATCTGCGGTTTGAAACCAACCTGGACCAGCCGGTGAGCCAGGTGATGACCAAGGACCATTTGGTCACCGCCCGCGAGGGCATCACCCTGGAGGAGTCCAAGGCCATCCTGCACAAGCACCGTATTGAAAAGCTTTTGGTCACCGACGGCGAGGGCAACCTAAGGGGCCTGATCACCATCAAGGACATTGAAAAGCTGCGCAAGTATCCCTTTGCCGCCAAGGACTCCCTGGGCCGCCTCAGGGCGGGAGCGGCGGTGGGAGCCGGCGACGACGGACTGGGCCGCGCCGAAGCGCTCATCAAGGCTGGGGTGGATGTCATCGTGGTGGATTCAGCCCACGGCCACGCCCAGGGGGTCATCGACACGGTGGCCGAGATAAAGCGCGCCTACCCCGACGTGCAGTTGGTGGCGGGCAACATCGCCACCGCCGACGGCGCCAAGGCCCTCATCGATGCCGGGGCCGATGCGGTCAAGGTCGGCGTGGGCCCGGGCAGCATTTGCACCACCCGGGTGGTGGCTGGTGTGGGTGTGCCCCAGATGAGCGCTATTTTCGAGGTGTCAGAGGTCACCAAGGCTGCGGGAGTGCCCCTGATCGCCGACGGCGGAGTCAAGTTCTCCGGCGATGTGACCAAGGCCTTGGCCGCGGGGGCCCAGGTGGTGATGATCGGCTCGCTGTTCGCGGGAACCGAGGAGAGCCCCGGCGAGACCATCCTCTTCCAGGGCCGCCGCTACAAGGTTTACCGGGGCATGGGCTCCATCGACGCCATGCGCTCGGGCAGCGCCGACCGCTATGGCCAGGATAGTGCCGCCGAGGCCAACAAGATGGTGCCCGAGGGCATCGTGGGCCGGGTGCCCTACCGGGGTAAGCTGGCCGACAGCGTTTACCAACTGCTGGGCGGGCTCAAGGCGGGCATGGGCTATGTGGGAGCGGCCAACCTGGAAGAGCTGCGGGAAAAGGCCCGTTTCGTGAAAATTACCGCTGCCGGGCTGCGCGAAAGCCACGTACACGACGTGACCATTACCAAGGAAGCCCCCAACTACCGGGTGGAGTGATCGTGAGCGAAATACACGAACAGAAAATCCTGGTCCTGGACTTCGGGTCCCAGACCACCCAGCTAATCGCCCGCCGCGTGCGCGAGGCCAGGGTCTACTGCGAGATCCACCCTTGCACCATGCCCCTGGCCGACATCAAGGACTACGACGCCAAGGGCATTATCTTGAGCGGCGGCCCGGCCTCGTGCTACGAGCCCGGCGCGCCCAGCGTGGACCCGGCCATCTTTGATCTGGGAGTGCCGGTGTTGGGCATTTGCTACGGCATGCAGATCCTCACCCACCTTTTAGGCGGGGTGGTGGCCCGGGGCGCCAAGCGCGAATACGGCCCAGCCAAGCTCAACATCCAAAAGCAGGCCGGTCCCTTCCGGGAAATCGAGCTGGACGAGCCCCAAAAGGTGTGGATGAGCCACGGCGACCGCATCGAAAAAATGCCCGACGGGTTCGAAGCCCTGGCGGTGACCGACAACTCGCCGGTGGCGGCCATGGGCGACACCAAGCGGCACATCTACGGGGTGCAGTTCCACCCCGAGGTGGTGCACACCCCAGGCGGCGCGGCCATGCTGGCTGCTTTCGTATTGGGCGACTGCGGCTGCGACCCCATCTGGACCATGCACAACTTTGCCGAAGCCACCATCGCCGACTTCAAGGAACGCCTTGGCGGCAACAAGGTGATCTGCGCCCTGAGCGGCGGGGTGGACTCCTCGGTGGTAGCCCTGCTGCTGCACAAGGCCATAGGCAAGGACCTGACCAGCATCTTTGTGGACAACGGGGTGCTGCGGGCCGGTGAAGTCAGCGAGGTGGCGGGCCTGTTCCGCGACGTGTTCGGCCTGAACTTAGTCGTGGTGGACGCAGCGGACCTGTTCTTGGACCGCCTCAAGGGAGTCACCGACCCCGAGGAAAAGCGGCGCATCATCGGCCACACCTTTATCGAGGTTTTCGATTCCGAGGCCAACAAGATCGCGGGCGACGTGGAGTACCTGGCCCAGGGCACCCTGTACCCGGACGTGATCGAAAGCGTGAGCTTCAAGGGCCCCAGCGCGGTGATCAAGAGCCACCACAACGTGGGC
>JAHLLJ010000036.1 GCA_020444205.1 Deltaproteobacteria bacterium
CGTGGGCATCTTCATCGCCATGGTGTTTTTCGGCAAACGCACCCGGCGCATGGGAGTGGCTCTGGATTCCCACACCTTCCCCGAGCTTTTGGGCCAGCGATTTCAGTCGCGCTTTATCCAAGGCTTTTCCGGGGTGGTTATCTTTTTGTTCATCCCGGTATACGCCGCGGCGGTGCTTATCGGCATCAGCCGCATGCTGGAAGTGAGCCTGGGCATCAACTACTTTGTGGTGCTCCTGGGCTTCGTGGCCATTCTGGCCATATACGTGATCACCGGAGGGCTCAAGGCGGTGATGTACACCGATGCCTTCCAGGGCAGCCTCATGGTGGTGATGATGCTGATCCTGATCATCTTCACCTACTCCACCCTGGGCGGCGTAACCGAGGCCCACCAGGCACTCACCGACCTTGCTCCCCAGATGCCCGCCAGCCTCAAGGCCGGGGGCATGCTGGGCTGGACCCAAGGGGCCAAGCCCTTCACCCCCTTGTGGCTGGTGATCTACACCACCATCATCTACGGTGTGGGCATCGGGGTCTTGGCCCAGCCTCAGTTGGCGGTGCGCTACATGACCGTGGCCAGTGACCGCCAACTCAACCGGGCGGTGCTCTACGGCGGCGCGTTCATCGTATTGATGACCGGCGTGGCCTTTGTGGTGGGGGCGCTGAGCAATGTGGTGTTCTTTAGGGAGATGGGCAAAATATCGGTGGCCATGGCCGGGGGCAACATCGACAAGATCATCCCCCTTTATGTGGCCAAGATCATGCCCGACTGGTTTGAGATACTCTTCCTGCTGGCCATGCTGGCCGCGGCCATGAGCACCCTGTCCAGCCATTTCCACGTGGGCGGCACCAGCCTGGGCCGCGACTTCTATGAAAAGGGCCTGGCCTCCGGAGGGCGCGGCGAGCTGGGCATGACCCGCCTGGGAGTGGCCGTAACCATCCTGATCACCCTGGTGTGGGGGCTGCTGCTGCCGCCTTCCATCATCGCCCTGGCCACCGCCTTCTTCTTCGGCCTGTGCGCGGCCAGCTTTTTGCCCTCCTACTTCCTGGGCCTGTACTGGAAGGGCATGACCCGCGCCGGCGCGGTGGTCTCCATTGTGGGCGGTTTTGTCACCAGCTTTTTCTTCCTGCTGTTCGTGCACACCAAGGAATCCGCGGCCATCGGCCTGTGCAAGCTGGTGTTCGGGGTGGACAGCTTGGCCCAGAACGCGGCCCAGGGCTCGGGTTGGTGGCTGCTTCAGTTCACCGATCCCAACATAATCGCCCTGCCGGTTTCGCTGGTCCTTGCGGTAGTGGTCAGCCTGGCCTCGCCCAAGATGGACGAGAAGCACTTGCAGCTTTGCTGGCGAAACCTATAGAATGCCTTTGATATCCCGCCGGACACCGGCAGGGCCGGTGTCCGGTTTTTTTCTTCTACCCCGGGGGTGAAAATCCATGAGTGAGCAAATCAACAGACCCGGCGGCAAGCTGGACATCGGACTAACCCCCCACCCCCAGGACAAACCCTCCGGCTCCTCGCGCTGGCCTTGGCTATTGGCCCTGGTGATTATATTGATCGCCGCGGTGGCCTTATGGATCTATTGGGGCGACAATTCTCCCCAAGAGGCCAAGCAGGCCAAGCCCGGGCCCTCTGCCGAGCAAAAAGCGCAACAGGACAAAGCCGCCGGAGTGCCCACCCCCAGCCAGCACGGCGGTACGATAAAGGTGGACGGCAGTCAGCAGGGTGAACAAGACCAGCGCAAAAAGCCCTTTGGCCTGGACAAGTCCGTGGACGCGGTGGCCCGCAGCGACGAGAAAATCCAGGTTGGCGGGAAAAAAGTCCCTGTGGAGGAGCTGGAGCGCAAGCTGGTGGTGGAGCAGCGCGGCGAGGTACGTGAAAAATCCCTGCAGGGCGGTAAAGTCAGCGCCTGGGGGGTCCACGTGGTGCGCCCCGGCGACAACCTGTGGCAAATCCACTATCAGCTTCTGCGTGAGTATCTGGTTGGACGTGGGGTAAAGCTGCCGCCCAGGGCCGACCAGCCCCAACCGCGAGGCTACTCCACCGGGGTGGGCAAGATCCTCAAGTTCGCCGAGCACATGGTGGGCGTGTACAACTTGCGCACCGAAAAGATGAGCAAGAACCTTAACCTGCTCGAGCCAGGTCAAAAGGTGGTGATCTTCAACTTGAGCGAGATATTCGCCCAGTTGGACAAGGTGGACCCCAAGGAGATCAACGGGGTGCTATATGACGGCCGGGTGCTGTTCTTCCCCAAGCCCGACCAGGTGGAGGTGAGCACCAAGGAAATGGAATCAACGACCAAATCCCCGGCGGAGCAAAAATAGCCATGGCCTTGGGGGTGGTTTGCGACCCGATCTTCCGGGAGCATGACACCGGCCCCTATCACTGCGAGGTAGGTGACCGCCTGGCGGCCATCGACGAAGCCATTGCCCGCTGGGACGGGCGGGAGGTTCTCGAGTATCTACCCTTGCGCCCGGCCCGCGAACAAGAGCTGGCCACGGTGCACCACCCCAGCCATTTGCGCCGCATAGCGGGCACTGCCGGGCGCAGCACCAGCCTGGACCCGGACACGGTTTGCTCGCCCCGCTCCTGCGAGGTGGCTCTACTGGCTGCGGGCAGCCTCATCGACCTTTGCGACGCGGCCCTATCCGGCGACGTGGACCACGGCTTTGCCCTGGTACGCCCGCCCGGGCACCACGCCACCTCCACTCGGGCCATGGGCTTTTGCCTGTTCAACAACGTGGCCGCCGCCGCGGCCCATCTCATGCTCAAGCGGAATCTATCGCGCATCCTGGTGGTGGACTGGGACGTGCACCACGGCAACGGCACTGAAGACATCTTTTATCCGGAATCGCGGGTGCTCTACTTTTCCACCCACCAGTCTCCCCTGTACCCCGGCACCGGCCAGGTGAGTGCGGTTGGCCAAGGTTCGGCCAAAGGGCGCACCATAAACGTGCCCCTGCCACCGGGGCATGGCGACCTGGACCATTTGCAGGCCTTTGAACGCCTGCTCATGCCCGTGGCCCGCGAGTTTAAACCTCAGTTCATCCTGGTGTCCGCCGGTTTCGACGCCCACCGGGAAGACCCATTGGGGGGCATGATGATCAGCTCGGCGGGTTTCGCGGCCCTGACCCAGCGTCTCAGCGAACTCAGCCAGGAGTTTTGCCCCGGGCGCATAGTGGCCAGCCTGGAAGGCGGCTACAACCAAGCCGCCTTGGGACGCTCGGTGGTGGCGGTCCTTGACACCCTGGCCGGGCAGCGCCGGGAGGACGAGCTTATCGCCAAAGCGGCGGAAACCGATCCCCTCACCTGGGTGGACCGCGCCCGGGAAGCAGCCAAACATTATTGGAAGCTTGCTTAGCCTCTCCCCTCCTTGTCCCCAAAGCCTTCACGTGATAAAAAACCACCTAGCCCGCATATTTGGCTGGTCAATGCGCGGGCGTACCAACTTTGGAGACAGGTGATGAAAATCAGTGCGTCCGAGGTGGCCCACGTGGCCGCCCTTGCCCGGCTCAGGCTAAGCGACGAGATGAGCGCCAAGCTCACCGAGCAGCTCAACGACATTCTCACGGCCATGGACAAGCTGGCCGAGTTGGACACCAGTGGGGTGCCCTCCACCAACCACGCCCTGGAGCTGAGCGGAGCCATGCGCCCCGACCAAGTCCAGGAAAGCCTGGACCACGAGCGGGCCCTGGCCAACGCTCCCGACAGCGACGGTCAGAGCTTTATCGTACCCAAGGTCATATAAGGAGGCTCTGGTGGAGTTGCACGAGCTTTCTCTCACCCAGGCGGTGGAGTTGTTACAAAAGGGCGAAGTGTCCAGCCTGGAGCTGACCCAGGCTCTACTCAAGCGCATCGAAGACACCGAGCCCTCGGTTAAGGCCTATCTCACCGTGACCGCGGACCAAGCCCTGGAGCAGGCCGAAGCGGCGGACCAGACCCGGGCCGCCGGACAGGCCGGGCCCCTGTGCGGGGTGCCCGCCGGGCTCAAGGACGTGCTGTGCACCGCCGGGGTGCGCACCACCTGCGGCAGCAAGATTCTAGAAAACTTCGTGCCCCCCTTTGACGCCTTCTTGGTAAAGAAGCTCAAGGACGCGGGCATGGTGCTTTTGGGCAAGCACAACATGGACGAGTTCGCCATGGGCTCCTCCACCGAGAACTCCGGCTTTGAAACCAGCCACAACCCCTGGGACCTGGCCGCCATACCCGGCGGCTCCTCTGGGGGCACCGCGGTCAGCGTGGCCGCGGGCAGCAGCATTTTCTCGGTGGGCACCGACACCGGCGGCTCCATCCGCCAGCCCGCCAGCCACTGCGGGGTGGTGGGCCTAAAGCCCACCTATGGCCGGGTCAGCCGTTTCGGCCTGGTGGCCTTTGCCTCCAGCCTGGACCAGGCCGGCCCCATCACCCGCAGCGTGGCCGACGCGGCCCTGGTCCTCTCCATAATCGCCGGGCACGACCCGGCCGACTCAACCAGCGCCCCCCGTCCGGTGCCCGACTACAGCGCCTCCCTGGAGCGCGGGGTCAAGGGCCTCAAGCTGGGTGTGCCCAAGGAGTTTTTCGTGGAAGGCCTGGACCCGGAGGTGGAGTCCACGGTCAAGGCGGCCATGGCCCAGCTGGAGGGCCTGGGGGCCGAGCTGGTGGAAGTGAGCCTGCCTCACACCGACTACGCCCTGCCGGTGTATTACATTATCGCCCCGGCCGAGGCATCCTCCAACCTGGCCCGCTACGACGGCGTGAAGTACGGCCTGAGCGTACGCGCTGAAGAAGGCGGGCTCATGGACATGTATTTGGACACGCGCAGCCAGGGCTTTGGGCCGGAGGTGATCCGCCGGGTCATGCTGGGCACCTATGCCCTGAGCGCCGGGTATTATGACGCCTACTACGGCAAGGCCGGCCAGGTGCGCACCCTGATCCGCCGCGATTTTGAAAAGGTGTTTGAAACAGTGGATGCCATCGTGGGCCCGGTTACCCCCACCCCGGCGTTTGACATCGGCCAAAAAGTGGACGATCCCTTGCAGATGTATCTCAGCGACGTGTTCACCTTGTCCACCAACCTGGCCGGGCTGCCGGGCATGAGCATCCCCGCCGGGCTGTCCCAGGCCGGGCGGCCCATAGGACTGCAGATCATCGGGCCGCACTTTGCCGAGGAGACCCTGTTCGCGGTGGGGCATGCTTTTGAGCAGGCCACGGACCACCACCTACGGCGGCCCCCTTTATAAAGAGGACGAAGTTGCAGCCCCTGGACAGCCGCGTGTTTTACGACCGGGTGGCCGGGGTCTACGACCAGCGCTACGCCTACCCTTCCTCTTTGGGCCAGCGGCAGGCCCTATGGTTGGCGCAAAACTTCGCGCCGGGCAGAGTGCTGGACTTGGGATGCGGCACCGGCCGCATGCTCAGCCCCCTGGCCAAAGCAGGCTTTGCCCCGGTGGGCTTGGACTGCTCCCGGGCCATGCTGGAACAGGCTTTTCGCAAAACCACGGCTCAGCTGGTGCTGGCAGACGCCCGCCAGGGGTTGCCATTCAGCGACTCGTCCCTGGATCTGATAATCAGCCTGCATGCCACCCTGATTCATTTCGCCGGCCCTGGTGAACTGGAAAACCTGCTGGCAGAGGCGCGCAGGGCCTTGGCTCCGGGTGGGGCCATGGTCGCGGAGCTGCCTCACCCGGCCTCCTATCCCCCTGAACCGGTGCCTGGAGCCTGGCGTGAATTTCAGCCAGGCATGCAATGCCGGTGCGCCGGGTCGGGCCTGGAGGAAATGAGCCTGGAGGAAGAAGGAGGCTTGAGCACCCTGATTCGGGTGCTTAGAGTGGGGGACATCAGCAAGCTGTTCAGCGGATGGCGGCGAGTGGAACTATACCCAGGCTTTTCAGGCGGCCGCTTCCGCCACGACCGGGGCGAGTTGATGGTGGTTGCCGCCTGGGCCTAGCCCCTAGCCTATCTCGTATTTTTTCAACTTATAGGCCAGATTGGACTTGGTGAGCCCCAAGGCCTCGGCGGCGTGAGCGGCCACCCCTCCGGCCTCGTTAAGAGCGCGGATGATCATGCGCCGCTCCAAGTCCTCCACCGCGTCATTGAAGCTCATGTTGCGGGGCAGCTCAGTGCTCGGGGCGGCTTGGCCCTTGGGCCGTATCTCCAAGGGCAGGTCCGCCGGGGTGATACTCTCTCCGGCCAGGATCACCGCCCGCTCGATGGCGTTTTCCAGCTCGCGCACGTTGCCCGGCCAGGAGTGATTGTAGATCAGCTCCATGGCCTGCTTGTCCACCTCGGGAGCGGGCCGCCCCACTTCGGCGGCATACTTCTTTACAAAATGCGCCACCAACACCGGCAGATCTTCGCGCCGCTGGGACAAAGGAGGCACGTCGATACGCACCACGTTGAGGCGGTAGAAGAGGTCCTCGCGAAACTCGCCCGCTTCCACCGCCTTGGACAGGTCGCGGTTGGTGGCGGCCACGATGCGCACATCCACACTGAGTGGTTGAGTACCGCCCACCCGTTCAAAGGTGCGCTCCTGCAGCACCCGTAAAAGTTTCACTTGCAAAGATGGGCTCATCTCGCCCACCTCGTCTAAAAACAAGGTGCCGCCGTGGGCCATCTCAAAGCGCCCCTTACGGCGGGAAGTGGCCCCGGTAAAGGCCCCTTTCTCATGGCCGAACAGCTCACTCTCCAATAGAGTCTCGGTCAGGGCCATGCAGTTGACCGCCACAAAGGGCTCCTCGGCCCGGGGTGAGCGGGCATGGATCGCCCGGGCTATAAGCTCCTTGCCCGTGCCGCTCTCGCCGGTGAGTAGCACCGTGGCCCGGGTGGCGGCCACCTTGTCGATAAGGCCGTACACCTGGCGCATGGCCTTGCTGTCACCGATGATCTCCCCGTAGCCTTCAAGCTCTTCCTTGAGCAGACGGTTCTGAAACAGCAGGCGGCGCATCTTTAGCGCCTTTTGCACGGTCAGCAGCAGCTCGGTATTTTCAAAGGGCTTGCTGATGTAATCGGTGGCCCCGGACTTCATGGCCTCCACCGCATTTTCCACGGTGCCATAGGCGGTCATGACGATGATGGGCATCTCGCTGAAGCGTTCCTTGAGCCGCTTGATGAGGTCCAGACCGCTCATCTGGGGCATGCGCATGTCGGTGATCACCAAGTCCGGCTCCTCTTCGGCGGCCAGGGCCAGGGCCTGGGGCCCGTTGGAGGCGGTAAGCATCTCGTAGCCGTTGTCAGCCAAAAGGGCCTGCAACACCACCAGGTAGTTTTTTTCGTCATCAACTATGAGGATGCGTTCCACGCCGATAGCCTCTTATGGGTTCCTAGTGACTAACTGCCTGGGGCAAAAGCACCACAACCTTGGCCCCGCCTTGGGCCGTGTTGTCCAGCTCCACCATGCCCCGGTGGCTGGCCACGATATTGCTTACAATGGAAAGGCCCAGACCGGTGCCCTTTTCCTTGGTGGTGAAAAAGGGGTCCAGCAGGCTGCCCTTGGCCTCGGGGTCAAAGCCCGGCCCAGTGTCGCCCACCGTGATCTGCACGTAGGCACGCTCTCCCCGCTCTACCTGTTCGGTGCTCACGCTCAGCACCCCACCCTGCTCCATGGCCTGCAGGGCGTTGTTGAAGATGTTGAGGAAGGCCCGGTAGAGAAGGTCCTTGTCGCCCTGCACCAAGGCGGGCACCCGCGGGTAGCGGGTCTCGATGCGCACTCCCAGGCGGTGGGCCTCCGGGCCCAGGAACCTGAGGTTGCGCTCCAGCACTTCTTCTATTTTCAGGGCTTCCAGGCGCGGCTTTTGAGGCCGGGCAAAGTCCAAAAACTCGGTGACGATCTGGTTGAGGCGGCTGCTCTCCTCCACGATAACCCCGGCCAAGGGTTTGCTGCTCTCGTCCACCCGGCTGCCCAATAGCTCGGCGGTGGAGCGCACAATGCCCAGGGGATTGCGTATCTCATGAGCCACACCAGCCACCATGCGCCCCAGGGAAGCCAGGCGCTCGGCCTGGTTCAGCTGCTCCTCCAGGCGGGCCTGCAAGGCCGCGCGGCGGCCCATGATACGCTGACCCCGGATCACGATGGAGCGCAGGATCACGAACAGCAAGGCCATCATGATCAGCATGGTGGCCAGGATCAAAAGCTGGTTTATCCACACCTCGCGGAACTCCTGGGACAGGTCCAGGGTGATCTCGAACACCGCTCGAGGCGGGCCCAGCTCGGCGGTGCGGCGGCGCTCGTCGCGCAGGGGGATGAAGGTCTTGAGCACCCGGTGCTCCCCGCCCGCCTGGAAAAAGTCGGGCGGCGGCTCTATCACGCTCACCGGTTTGCCGGATATGGCGCCCTGAAAAGCCTTGCTCTCATCACTCACCCGCCCGATGTACTCGGGCTGGGTGCTGTAGATGATGTTGCCTTCCAGGTCCAGGATGTTGACCTTGAGCACGTGCAGGGAGTGTATGGTGTTTTTTACCACCGCGTCCAAAAGGGTAAACTGCTCGGGTTGGCCCACATTGATGCCGCCATGCTCGGTGATGGTGGGCACCACGAAGCGAGTCATAACCTGATGGTTGAGGTTCTCAGCCAAAAGCAGGGCGTACTGCTCCCGTTTGCTGAGCGACATCTCGGAAGCCCGGCGGCTGACCGCGGTGGAGATGAGCAGGCTGAACAACAGGATGATGATCAAGCTGGTGACCGAAAAATACTTGACCAGCTTGAAAGGCTTGGCAGCCTCGCTCTGGCTGAACTCCCCCGGAGGGGGCAGCGTGGCGGCAGCATCCGGACTCAAGCCGTTCTCCTAAACAAGATACTGATCGCCGGCATCCAAAGATTGCATCTGCTTGGCTTCGGCCTCGAAACCCTTGCGCCCCATTAGGCCGTAGGAAAGCTTTTTGCTGAGCTCCACTCCGGGCTGGTCCAGCGGGTTTATGTTCATCAGCCCTCCGGTCATCACCGTGGCCAGCTCCAGTAAATAAAGAACCTCGCCCAGCACCTCGGGTCCGATGCCCGGCAGGCGCAGGCTGTAGCTGGGGCGCCCCTGGCTGGCCAGGGCGGCCGCGGTGGCACGTGACTCGGCCTGCACCAGTTCGGCCAGGGATCGGCCGCCCAGGTAGGACAGGGCGTCGATACGCGGATAAAGGTCGGGAATGGACAGGTCGCGGCCATAGTTACCCAGGGTCAAAAACATTATCAACTTATCCTGGGGCCCCTCCATGTAAAGCTGGAGCTGGCTGTGCTGATCCGTGGCCCCAATGGCCGCCACCGGGGTCTGGCCCACGTTGACCTTGGAGCCGTCCAGGGCCTGTGCCTTGCCCAGGGATTCGGCCCAGAGCTGGGCAAACCACTGGGCCAAGCCGAACAGGTCGGTGGCATAGGGCATCATCACCAGGACGTTGCGTTCCCGCTGGTAAAAACCATAGTTAAGGGCGGCGAGCATGTAGGCCGGATTTTTGGCCGTCTCCGGGCTCTTGCAGGCTTCGGCCATGGCCGCGGCGCCATCAAGCAGGGCCTGGATGTCGTGCCCGGCGCAGGCCAGGGGCAAAAGGCCCACCGGGCTGAGCACCGAGTAGCGCCCGCCCACATTGGGCGGCACGCTGAAAATAGGCACTGGTTCGTCCTGGGCGATAAGCCTTAGGTTGCCCTTTTCCGGATCGGTGATGAACACCAGACGCCTGAGGGTCTCTTCCTTGCCCAGGCGGCGCTCCAGCAGCTCCTTGACCACCAGGAACTGGCTCATGGTCTCGGCGGTGGAGCCGCTCTTGCTGATAACCGCGAAAGCGGTGCGCTCCAGGTCCACCCGGTCCAGCATGGCCCCGAAAAAGCGGGGGTCACTGTTGTCGGCCACAAACAGGCGCATGCCTCCGGGGCCGGCGGGTTGGGCATAGCGCAGTGCACCCTTGAGAGCCATGTCCACGGCGGTCGCCCCCAGGGCGCTGCCCCCTATACCCAACACCACCAGATCGTCGGCAATGGAGCTGAGGCGGGCCGCCTCCTCCAAAATGGCCTCCAGCAAATCCGGGGACTGGGATGGCAGGTCCATGAATCCCAGCTCGCCCTCCTGACGTTGTTCATTCAGGCCCTGGTGCACTTGGGCCACCTTGTCCGACAGGTCGCCCAGTTCCTTGTCGCTGATTCCCTGGGCCCCTATCACTTTGCCGAGGCAATAGGCGTAATCGAGCTTCACGCCGCGTTTGGCCATAACCGTTTATCCTTTCGAGCTTGTTCCCGCCCTCCAAGGCGGCGGGTCTTGAGCTTTCCATGGCTGATTACCGGTCGTGTTGATTATACGTTGCCGGCCTAACCCTCTCAAGGCTAAGGATGCGCCCAATAAATTTGACAAAGATTTCCAAAAGGGTTATTTAAATTAAATTAAACCCGTTTATTCCCGAAGATCATTAGGTTCAACCTTACCATGGAGGTAAGCGTGCGGGAGATGCTGGATCATCTGGCGGACCAGATCTTGGATTTGGACGCCGAGGAACTCAACGAACTTCTGCCCGAAATGCAACATCGCATGGAAAACTGTGATAACTCCCAAGAATGGGAGCGTTCGGTCATCACCTTTTTCTTGATCAACGCGGTGCGTTTCAAGTGTACCCTGGCAAGCAAGCATGCCCGGAAAAACTGTCCCCAAGTGGAAGAGCATCCTAAACTCAGGTTAGTCAAATAGACTAGTCTTTTATCTCTTCCTTGGCCAACCTGGCCTTGGCCCGCCTGAGCTTTTCCATTCTCTCCGCTAAAAACTTCTCTCTGCCCCGTTGGCTCGGCCGGTAATACCGCCGGCTCCTGAGGCGTTCGGGCATGAACTCCTGGGCCACCACCGCGTCCTGAAAATCGTGGGGGTATTGGTAGTCCTTGCCATAACCCAGGCCCTTCATGAGCTTGGTGGAGGGATTGCGGATGTGCAAAGGCACCTCCAAGGGGCCGAACTCCTTGGCATCCTTCTTCGCTGCCTGAAAGGCCATGTACACCGCATTGGTCTTGGGGGCCAGAGCCAAATAGACCACCGCCTGGGCTATGGGCAGCTCACCCTCGGGCGATCCCATAAGGTCATAAGCCTTGAGAGCGGCCATGACCTGATTCAGGGCGTAGGGGTCGGCTAAGCCCACGTCTTCACAGGCGAAGTTGCTCAGACGCCGCAGGATGTAGTGAGGGTCCTCTCCCGCGGCCAACATGCGCGAAAGCCAGTATAGGGCCGCGTCCGGATCTGAGCCCCTGAGCGACTTGTGCAGCGCGCTGATGAGGTTGTAATGCTCCTCTCCGGCTTTGTCGTAGCGCAAGGCCTTTTGCCCCACCGCCTCTTCGGCCAGAGTCAGGTCGATCAGTTTTATGCCCCCCTTGCCCAGGGGGGCCGCCCCGGCAGCCACCTCCAAGGCCACCAGCAAGCGCCTGGCGTCGCCAAAAGCGGCATTGACCAGGTGCTCGGCCGCTTCGGGAGTCACCTCCACTCCCAGGCCGCCCAAGCCATGCTCTTCATCTGTCAGGGCCCGCTGCAAAATGGGCCTCAACTCATCCGGCCCCAGGGGGTGCAGCACCAGCACCCTGAGGCGCGAAAGCAGGGCCGGGATTATCTCAAAGCTGGGGTTTTCGGTGGTGGCCCCCAGCAGGGTGATGACTCCGGACTCCACATGGGGCAAAAAGGCGTCTTGCTGGGCCTTGTTGAAACGATGGATCTCATCCACGAACAGCACGGTGCGCTGTCCGCTACGGAGTATGGTTCGGGCCTCGTCCACCACCCGGCGCACCTCGGCCACCCCGGACAGCACCGCCGAGAACTCCACAAAGCGGTAGTCCCACGAGCGGGCCAATATGCGCGCCAGGGTGGTCTTGCCCGTGCCGGGAGGGCCCCAGAAGATCAAGGATGCGGAGCGTCCCGGCCCCATGAGCTTTTGCAGGGGTTTGTCCGGGCCCAAAAGGTGTTCTTGGCCCGAGTACTCCTCCAGGGTCTTGGGGCGCATGCGCTCGGCCAGGGGCGCGGCCGCATCCTGGGCCGCTGCTTGTTGCGCGGAATCGTCAAAAAGACTCAAGAAGCTCTCCTTGTGCCACGGCCCAGCGCCCGGCGCCACCACGAAACCCGGGGCTTGAGATGCGCCTCTATCGTGTCCCAGGCCTGCTCTGCGGCCTTGGCGCCCTGATCCACGATCCAGGCGGCCCGGCCGAAGTCAGCCCAGTGCACATCCTCCAGGGCGGGACGCAGCACCACTTCGGCCTGTTCGCAGAGCAACTCTGCCAGGTGATATCCCTGAATCTCGGTGGCCCTGAGGTAATACTCCAGGGACTGGTGTGGCAAGTCCTGGGTCCCGATTTCGCGGTCCACGTTCACCGCCAGCACTGGAACCGGGGCCATGCGGCGGGCCACGGGAGTGGGCACCAGGCAAGAGGCCCCGCCATCCACCAGGTGGTGTCCGTTTATGCGCACCGGAGCGGCTACGCCGGGCACCGAACAACTGGCCCATACCGCCTTGCGCATGTCGCCCTTGTCCAAAACCACCGCTTCCCCGGTCTTTACGTCTGTGGCCACAGCGGCATAGGGTATGTAAGTGTCTTCCATGCGGACCTGCGGCAGGAAAAAGTTGACCATCTGGCGGAAGAACTCGCCGCCAAGTAGAGAGTCGTCCAAGAAAAAGGATTTGACCAAAAGGCCTTGGCAATACAGACGGGCCAGCCGGTCGCTGAGGCCCTGGCAGGCTTCCTCACCACCGCCGTGCATGGCTTTTAGACGGGGATGCCGGGCCAGGGGGCTTTCGGAAAACTCAATGACCCGCTGGCGCATCTCCTCATAGGTGAATCCCAGGGCATATCCCGCCCCGGCCACCGCGCCGGAGCTGGTGCCCACCACGCCCCGGATGGGGACTCCACGCTCCGTGAGGACATGGAATACGCCCACATGGGCAAAGCCCCGCGCTCCGCCGCCCCCCAGGGCCAATGTGAAACCTGTATCCGCGTGTTCCATAAAAAAATGATACACCTGAAATAATCGCTTTACAGCTTGTAGCTGTTTAGCTATATTTACCAACTGCTTCCGCCGGGAAGCGGCGGACAGCCTCAGGCTTCAATTTTATGTTATAGAGGGTGGTGATTACTGTGCAAGTCCATGTAGTGGACAACAATGTCGAGAAGGCCATCAAGGTTCTCAAGCGCAAGCTTACCAAGGAGGGCGTTTTCCGCCAGTTGAAGGAAAAACGCTGGCATGAAAAGCCCTCGGACATGCGTCGGCGCAAGGAGCGTCAGGCGCGCCGCCGCTTGCGCCGCCAGATGGCCCGGGCACGCGCACGCACGCAGCGCTAAGGCCCCGCTCGAAGACGATTCAGCGGCCGTTCCCATTTGGGACGGCCGCTTCGTCATGCCCAAATTTTGGCGACCGGCTATCAAGCTATCGGTGAATCCATACGGAAAATGGAGTGGCCATGAAATCCGACAGGTATCTGACCGGTTGGGAAAAGTTGGCTGAAATCGACGGCGAGCAAGGCGAAAAAGTCGTCGAGGCCCTCAAGGACATTGCTCCCGACTTTGCCGATCTGCTGATCGAGTTTCCCTTTGGCGATGTCTACTCCAGGCCCGGACTGGATTTAAAATCCCGCGAAATTGCCACGGTGGCGGCCCTGACCGCCATGGGCACCGCCCAGCCGCAGCTTAAAGTGCATATCCATGGCGCGCTCAACGTGGGCTGCACCCGTCAAGAAATCATCGAAATCATGATCCAGATGGCGGTGTACGCGGGCTTCCCCGCCGCCTTGAACGGGGTTTTCGCGGCCAAAGAGGTCTTTGACCAGCGCGACGCTCAAGCAAGCCAAACCGAATAACGGGCCGACTCCTCTATTAAGCGGCGCCCAACTGTTCCCAAGCAAACCAGGCAAAGTACACCGCGAAAACTACCAAAAACCCGGCGCAACACCCCACCAGCCAGCGATAGGCGGTGTCGTTTATAAAACGCCGACCCCTGGCCACCACCAGGGCCACCAACCAGAACCAGGCCAGATCCGAGCTGATGTGCCCGATGTAGAACACCCCCAGGCCCCACCAGCCCAAGGGCGTCTCCAAGGCCATGGTGGTTAGCGACAGACCCACCGTGGCCCACCACAGGGACCAGTAGGGGTTGGCCAGGCTGAGCAAAAAGCCGTCGCGCACCGGGCCTGAGGCCCGCATGGCCCCCGGCTGCACGGCCAGAGTGAGGCTGGGCAGAGAGCGAAACATGCCCCAGGCCAGCCACAGTAGGATGATGGCCCCTGCCCCACCGATTACCCCGGCCACACCGGCGCGGGTGAGCAGCGGCCCCAGGCCAAGAACCAAGGCGATGAGCAGCGCTGCCTCCAAAATGGCGTGACCCAGCACCACCAGGGGGCCCGCCTTGGTCCCTTGCCGCGCGGCGTGGCTCACCGTAGAAGCCAGCACCGGACCCGGCATCACCGCACCGGATAGGCCGATCACAAAAGAAGTGAATAGGAGTCCCCAGGCACCGAGGGTGCCGGGGTCTGGCATAGCGGTCATCGGATTTACCTAGAAGTACTTGCAGCCGGGCAAGTGGAACTTGGCATAGCCGATGATGGGGCAGTCGCAATCGGGCATGGCCGGAGTGCAGTCGGTCCACTGGCTTTGGCACTGCCCGCCGGATTCGCTCTGCGCGCCCTGGCGGCACATGGGGCAAGGCCCCTCCTCTTCCACCGGCTGCCCGCAGACCGGGCAGCGGTGGGTGAATATGCCTATGGGTCCGCTCACGGCATGCAACCCGTGCGGCCCATCAGGACCGGAGCCTCGTAAAAGGCCTGGTAGGCCATGAGCGAGGAATAGATGTCAGCCTTGGCGCTGATCTCAAAAGGCGAGTGCATGGCCAGCATGGCCGGGCCTACGTCAATGATGTCCATGCCGTAGATGGCCATGTGCTTGGCGATGGTGCCGCCGCCGCCCTCGTCCACCTTACCCATGCCCGCTGCCTGCCAAACCACTCCGGCCTCGTCCCAGACCTTGCGCAGCCAGGCCACGTATTCCGCGTCCGCGTCGCTGGCCCCGTACTTGCCGCCGTGGCCGGTGTATTTGGTCAGGCACACCCCGTAGCCGATGAAGGCGGCATTGCGCTTCTCATGCACCTCGGGGTAGTCAGGGTCGTATGCCGCGTTAACATCGGCGCTGAGCATCTGGCTCTGGGCCAGGGAGCCCATCACATTGCGGTAAGAGGCTTCCTCTCCGGCAGCCTCCAGCACAGAGGCGGCCAAGTGCTCCAGGAAACGGCTCTGAGCACCGGTGGCTCCTTCGGAGCCGATCTCCTCTTTGTCCATAAACACCGCCACCGAGGTGATGGCCGGATTCTTCACCGCCAGGATGGCTTCCAGGGAGGCAAAGGCACTGGAGCGGTCATCCTGGCCGTAAGCCCCCACCAAAGACCGGTCCAGGCCAACATCCCGGGCCTTGCCCGCGGGCACCAGCTCCAGCTCGGCGCTGATGAGATCAGCCTCGGTGATGCCATAGCGTTCGTTAAGCAGCTTGAGGACGGCCAGCTTGGCCTTTTCCTTGCCGCCTTCGGCGTCCAGGGGCATGGAGCCGATGAGCAGATTCATGCGTTCGGCCTCCACCGCGTCGGAGAGCTTTTTCTGCTCCTGGCCACGGCGGCTCAGATGGGGCAAAAGGTCCAGCACCGTGAACACCGGATCGTCCGGCTCGTCGCCCAAATGCACCTCGATCTTTTTGCCGTCAGAGGTGCACACCACCCCGTGAATGGCCAGAGGCCGGGCCAGCCATTGATACTTTTTGATGCCCCCGTAGTAGTGGGTCTTGAGGAAGACCATCTCCTGGTCCTCGTACAACGGCTGCATCTTCAGATCCAGGCGGGGGGCGTCGATATGGGCTCCCAACAGGCGCAGGCCATTGGCTGGAGACACTTTGCCCAAAACAGCCAGAGCCACCACCTTGCCCTTGTAATCAAAGTAAAGGCGCTTGGCCTTGGTGCCCTTTTTAAATGGCTTGAAGCCCTTGGCCTTGGCCCTGGCGATGATGGTATCCACAGCCATGCGCTCGGTCTTGGCCAGGTCCAAAAATTCCTTATAGCTCTCGCCCAACTCCATGATCTTCTTGCGTTGGGCCGGTTTGGCCTGATCCCATACGCTTTTTTTGGATATGGAGAGCTTCTCGCTCAGGTCCTTGAATTGCTTCTTGCTCAGCTTGGCCATGACCGCTCCAGCTGGATTTGCATAAACTTAGGTTCAACCGGCGGGGTTTCACCCCTTGTCACCGGCAGGGTGCTTAATTCTAATGTGCCAAAGGCCCAGCGTAAACCGCTAAGCCCCTTGCCCGGTTACCCGGGGTTTGCGGGCCAGGAGAAAAAACTCCTGATTGCCCTTGGGCCCCAGGATGGGGCTGGCCGCGCTGCCCAGCACCTCCAGGCCCAGGCCGCGCAAACAATCAGCCACCTTGTCCACCGCTGCTTGGCGCAGGGCAGGGTCGCGCACCACGCCGCCAGTTCCAACCGCCTCGCGGCCCGCCTCGAACTGGGGCTTGACCATGGGCAGCAAGTGGCCCCCATCCCCCAGGCGGGGAATCAAGGGCGGCAATACCAAGGTAAGGCTTATAAAGGAAACATCCACCACGATAAGGCCAAAAGGACCGGGCGCCATATCCTGGGGCAGTTTGCGGGCATTGGTGCGCTCGAACAGGGTAACCCGGGGATCTTGGCGTAACTTCCAGGCCAACTGGCCATAGCCCACGTCCACGCAGGTGACCGCCTCAGCCCCCCGCTGCAGCAGGCAGTCGGTGAAACCGCCGGTGCTGGCCCCCACGTCCAGGCAGGTGAGGCCCTTCACTTGCAAGCCGAAGTGATCCAGGGCCCCGGCCAGCTTCACCCCGCCCCGGGAGACATAGGGGTGCTCCGGGCCGTCCACTTGCAACTCAGCTTGTTGGGGAATCAGTTGACCCGCCTTGGCCGCCGGGTGGCCGTTCACCTTGACCAGACCGGCCAGGATCATGGCCTGGGCCTTGGCCCGGCTGGGGGCCAGGCCCCGAGTGACCAACTCCTGGTCCAGTCGTTTACCCTTGGCCACGCCCTAGTCCAGCAGTTGCCGGGCGGCCTGGGCCACCGCCTCGGCGTCCACCTTGTACAGATGGCGTAGCTGGGCTTGGCTGCCGTGTTCAACAAAAGTGTCGGCCAGAGCCACTACCTTGACCTTGACCCCATAAATCCCCTGCTTGGCCAATAGCTCCAGCACCGCGGAGCCGAAGCCGCCGTTGGCCTCGTTTTCCTCCACCGTGATCACCCGGCCGCAGGACTGGGCCAGTCCGCAGATGAGCTCCGCGTCCAGGGGCTTGGCAAAGCGGGCATTGACCACCGCCGCTTCTATGCCTTCCTGGGCCAAGGCCTCGGCCGCCTGAGAGGCTGCCTCCACGCCCACTCCGATACCGACTAGAACCACGTCCTTGCCCTCGCGGCGCAGCTCGCCCTTGCCCCAAGGCAGGGTGTGCAGGGGTTCATCATGGGGTACGCCCAGGCCCTTGCCCCGGGGATAGCGCAAAGCCACCGGGCCATCATGCTCAAGGGCGGTAAGCAACATGTGCCGCAGCTCGTTCTCGTTGGCCGGGCTCATGATCGACAGGTTGGGCACGCAACGCAGGAAGCTTAGGTCCAAGAGACCCTGATGGGTGGCCCCGTCCTCGCCCACGATGCCGCCCCGGTCCATGGCCAGCACCACCGGCAGGTTGGTTAGGCACACGTCGTGCACTATCTGGTCAAAGGCCCGCTGCATGAAAGTGGAGTAGATGGCCACCACCGGCCTGAAGCCCTGCACAGCCAAACCGGCGGCAAAGGTCACCGCGTGCTGTTCGGCTATGCCCACGTCCACAAAGCGCTCGGGAAACTGCTCGGCAAAGGGCGTCAAACCAGTGCCCTCGGGCATGGCCGCGGTGATGGCCATAACCTCCGGCCGCTTTTGGGCCAGTTCCAACATGGTCTGGCCGAAAACCTCGGTGTAGCTCTGAGGCGGCGGCGGGGCCTTCGGGTCACGGCGAGGCGCCCAGGCCCCCACCCCGTGGTAGTGGGAGGGGTTTTCCTCGGCCGGAGCGTAGCCCCTGCCCTTGGTGGTCATTACATGCACCAACTGGGGACCCTGTAGAGGCTGCACATTTTTGAGAGTCTCGATGAGCCGCTCTATGTTGTGGCCGTCTATGGGCCCCACGTAATTGAACTTGAAGGCCTCGAAGAGCATGCCCGGAGTGTAAAAGGCCTTGAAGGACTCCTCTGATCGCCGGGCAATGTCCAAAAGCTCCTCACCCATGGAGCCCATGGCCTTGAGGCGGCGCTCCATGGCCTTGCGAAAGGTCTGGTAAGCCTTGCCCGACAAGGCCCGGGACATAAACTTGCTCAGCGCGCCCACGTTGGGGGCGATGGACATGCCGTTGTCGTTGAAGATGACGATGAGGTCCTCGTCCAGGTCTCCCGCCTGGTTCAGGCCTTCAAAGGCCATGCCCGCGGTGAGCGAGCCGTCGCCGATCACCGCCACCACCTTGCCTGTACCCTGCTTCAAACGCTCGCCCACGGCCAGGCCTAGGGCGGCGGAGATGCTGGTGGAGGAGTGACCCGTGTCAAAGGCGTCGTAGGGGCTCTCGGCGCGCTTGGGGAAGCCGGACAGGCCGCCCAGTTGGCGCAGGGTGTCAAAGCCCTCGCGCCGTCCCGTGAGAAGCTTGTGGGCATAGGTCTGATGCCCCACGTCCCAAACAATCTTATCTTGCGGCGTGTTGAACACGTAATGCAGAGCCAGAGTCAGCTCCACCACCCCCAGGCTGGGGGCCAGGTGACCGCCCACCTTTTCCACCGTGCCGATGATGCGCTGGCGCAACTCCTCGGCCAGATCCTCCAGTTGATTCAAATTCAGGTATTGAAGATCGTCCGGAGAGTCTATGCGATCTAGAAGAGAGGCTGGTGGTTGCTTGGCGGCGCACACTGTCTTGTTCCTTAATGGGTCCGGGCCATGATATAGCGGGCCAGCTCGGCCAGAGGCGCGGCCTGGGGGCCCAGGTCCTCGGCGATGGCCGCAGCCTGATCCACCAGCTCCTGGCCCATGATCCTGGCCTGGGCCGGCCCCACCACCGCAGGGTAAGTCATCTTGCCCCTGGCCTGGTCCGCGCCCACGGTCTTGCCCAGGGCCTCGAAGTCCCCTTCCAGGTCCAGGAGGTCGTCGGCTATCTGAAAGGCAAGGCCGATGCGACGCCCGTAGCGCACCAACTGCTTCACCTGCTCCTGGTCGCCTCCAGCCAGGATGGCCCCGGATTGCACCGAAGCGGTGATCAAGGACCCGGTCTTCATGGCGTGCATGTACTGCACCGTGGCCAGATCGGGCACCAGGTTTTCGCTGGCCAGGTCCACGGCCTGGCCGCCCACCATGCCCAGATAACCGGCGGCGGCCATAACCACCTGGGAGGCCTCCAGCACCCGGCTGGAGTCCAAACCGGCGGTCTGGGCCGGGTCGCTCAAAAGCACCATGGCCTGAGTAAGCAGGCCGTCCCCGGCCAGCACGGCCATTCCCTCGCCGTAGACCATATGGCTGGTGGGCACCCCCCTGCGAAACTCGTCATCGTCCATGGCCGGAAGATCGTCGTGGATCAGGGAGTAGGTGTGCACCATCTCCATGGCGCAGCCGCAAAACATGACCTTGGCCGGATCGCCGCCCACCGCCTCGGCCCCGGCCATGCACAAAATGGGGCGCAGGCGCTTGCCCCCGGCAAAGAGGCTGTAGCGCATGGCCTCTAAGATGCGTCCGCCGTTGTCGTCGGCGGGCAGCAACCGCTCCAGGGCCTGATCCACCATTTCCCGGCGGCTGTTCAGATAGGCCTTGAGGTCCAAGCCCTACTCCTCTTCGTCGGCGTCAAAGGGGGCTTCCACCAGGGCGTCCTCGTTGTTTTTAAGCAACAGAGTCACCTTCTTCTCGGCCTCGTCCAGGCGCTGATTGCAGGCGGAGGCCAGTTTTACCCCTTCTTCAAAAAGAGCCAGGGATTGCTCCAGCTCCAATTCATCATCCTCCAGGCGCTCCACGATCTCTTCCAGGCGCTGCAAGGACTCCTCGAAGCCGGGCTCTTTTTTGGCTTTGGCCATGCTCAATCTCCCAAACGCTGGGATAAAACTCGGCTTAGGGCCACCCAATCCTGGGGGTCCACCCGCGCTCCGGCCAGTTTCACCCCGAAATCCAGATGAGGTCCGGTAACCCGGCCAGTTGCACCTACTTTACCTATAATCTCCCCCTTTTTCACCTTTTGCCCCGGTTTTACCACGGTTTGCGACAGATGCAGATAGCGGGTAATAACCCCCCGGCCGTGGTCAATGAGTATGGTGTTGCCGCTGAAGTAGGCGTCGATCACCAGGGCCACGGTGCCGTCGGCCGCGGCCGGAACCGGAGTGCCGGAAGCGCCGCGCAGGTCGATGCCGCCGTGGGGGCTGCGCTCCTTGCCGTTGATAAAGCTGCGCCGCCCGAAGAGGCTGACCACCTTGCTGTCCAAGGGCATCTTGAAGGCCGTATGCCACTGGGATTGCGGAGTGAAGGAGCCGAACACCGCCAGCATTTTTTTGCGATCCCGTTGGTAGCGCTTCAGAGCCTCTGGGCTGAGCTTCAGGTATTTGGGGTCCACCTTAAGCCTGCGGGCTCCCCGGTCCCGGCGAAAGAGCTTGATGCGCGCGGCGGCAACCTGCTTGCCGTCGGCCTTGGCCCGGACCACCGCCCCACCGGTCTTGTCCTGCAGGTCCGGGGCCACCGCCCCGTACCAGCAGCCGTCAGTGCCTTTGGCCAGGGCAATCTCCCGGCCGTTGAGCTCGGCTCGCACAACCTTTGGCCGGCCCGGCAGGCACAAACGCACCAGGGCCGGTTGGCCCAGGGCCAGGCGCTTGGGCTCCACCTGCAGGCTCGCCGCCCAGGATGGCGCGGCCAAAATCAAAATAAGCAGGGCGCATAAAAACGCGGACCAAGATCGCCTCACTCGTCTATCTCCTCAACTCGGGCCAGCAAGCCGCCTTGGGCCAGCCGCACTCGAATTTGTTGTCCTTGCTCGGCGTCCTCGGCCCGGCGCAGCACCCGGCCCTGCTCGTCGCTCACCAAGGCATAGCCCCGTCCCAGCACCGCCAGAGGGCTCAGGGCCCTAAGGCGCGCTTCCAGGGCACCCACTTTGGCGCGCCTGTGAGTTAGGCCGACAGCTTCGGCCTGAGCCAATCGCCGGGCCAACTCCCGCTGCCTCCCCGAGGCCAGAGCCAGGCGGCGCTCCGGCCGGGCGGCCAAGGCCCGTTCGCGCAAGCGGCCCACCTCCCTGGCCCGGCGATGCAGACCGCCGGTCAGGGCGTGGCCACCCCGGGAGAGCAGATCATCCACCCTAAGGCGCTTGTCGGCCAGGCGGCGGCTGGGATCGCCCAAAGCACGGGCCAAGGACCGCACCCCATCCCGCCGAGCCTTGACCAGGCGGGCACCGGAGCGGGCCAAACGCCCGGTCAGAGCCCTCAGCCGCCGGACGAGGTCGTCGCGATTGGCCACCAATAGCTCGGCCGCCGCCGAGGGGGTGGGCGCGCGCAAATCAGCTACCAGGTCGCTGATGCTCACGTCCACCTCGTGACCCACGGCCGACACCACCGGTATGGGGCAATCGGCAATGGCCCGGGCCAGGGACTCGTCGTTAAAAGCCCACAGATCCTCGGGCGAGCCGCCGCCCCGGGTAAGCACGATCACCTGGGGCCAGCCCCATTCAGCTAAGTCACCAAGGGCCTGGATCATCTGGGGTGCGGCCAGCTCGCCCTGCACCCGCACGGGATACACGGCAACGGCCACCTTCTGGTCGCGGCGGTGCAACACGTTCAAAAAGTCGCGTATGGCCGCGCCCGTGGGGCTGGTGACCACTGCCACCCGGGCGGGCACCTCGGGCAGCTCCTGCTTGCGTTCGGGGTCGAAGAGCCCCTCGGCTTCCAGGCGCTTGCGAAGCTGCTCAAAGGCCAGGGCCAGGGCGCCGGCTCCCCTAGGCTCCACTGCGTCCACCACCAGCTGCACCTCGCCCCGGGGCTGATAAACGCTCACCCTGCCCTGACAGAGCACCTGTAGGCCCTCTTCCAGGGCGAAACGCAGCAAGGAGGCCTGGCGCTTGAACAGCACTGCCCGCAAGGTGGCGCCGCTATCTTTCAGGGCGAAATAAACATGGCCGCTGGGGGGAGTGCGCAGGCCGCTGATCTCGCCTTCCACCCACACGAAATCAAAGGTCTCCTCGGTCAGGCGCTTGAGACGCCCCACCAACTCGCTGACCGTGAGGATTTCCCGCCGGGTGAAAAGCTCCAGGGGTTCCAAACTCTTACTCCCGTAAACCCGCCGCCCCAAGTACAGGGGCTAATTTATCAAAATTAACATACGCCCATTGGGGCTACAAGGAGGCCTAGTCGGAGGTAGGAAGGGAATCCAGCCATTGCCGGGCCTTTTTAACCGGTCCGCATTTGCCTGACTCGCAGTTGGGATCGGCGTCCAGGCTTCCCTGGGGCCAAGGCCCCCCGGCCAGGGCTTGGTTCAAGTCGTTGGTGGTAAGCTCCATGGCTGACAGCAGGCCGCGCTGGTCCTGGGGCGAGGGCCAACGGGCAGTGAGCACTCCGCGCACGTCCAGATCCTCGTCTCGCCAGGTCAGCCAGGCTACGTAGGCTGGCCGGGCGGTGTGGCCCAACACCCAGCCCAGAGTGTTGCCCGCCCAGCGGCCTGGGCGTTTCAAACGTCCGGAGAGCCAGAAAACATAGGGTAGCTGACGCACCTGCTTCTCATGGGCCCGCATGGCCTGCTCCAGCACCTGGCGGTCCACCCGGCGGCCATATACCTTGACCATCACCCGCTGCCACAGGCCCAGACCCGGTTGCCAGTCCAATGGCACTTGCCACAGCCAGCCGCCCTGAGGCCGCGCCAGCAACCAGCAGTCCAGGCCCCACTCAAACTGCTTGTGAGCCAGCATGTGCTGGGAGTAAGGGCCGAGGGTAAAGGCGTTGACCAGGTCGCGGTGGGTGCGGATGTCCAAAAGGGCGTGGGACAGCCAACCCAGGGCAAAGGCCCACTCTCCCGGGGTTTGGGCCAAGGCCAGCATGGCCTGATTCACCTGCCAGGGCTTGATCAGATGCACGGCATAAGACAGGTTGCTCTCAGCGCCGGGATAGTAACCCGCGTCATGGGCAATGGCCCCGGCCAAAAACACCGGCCACAGCTTTTGCCGCTGGGCCTGGTCTCTGCCAAGGCGCACCGACAAAGAGGGCCACAGCTTTTGACAAAAGGTGAAGTGGCTGAAAGGCCCCACCGCCCCGGCCGGGACCGCCGCGAGCAACAAGGCTGATAGCAGCAGCAGGGCGGATAGTCTACGCGCGATCCAGGACAAGTACCGCCTCCGTGTGGCCGGTGTGGGGGAACATATCCACCACGGCCAGGCTGTGCATGGCGTATCCCGCCTGCAGCAGCATGGCCGCGTCTCGGGCCAGGGCCGCCGGGTGGCAGGAGATGTAAATTATCCTATGAGGGGCTAATGCGGCCAAAGACGGCATAACCTCCTTGGCGCCGGTGCGGGGCGGGTCCAGCAGGGCCAGGGCAAAGCCCCGCCCCTGATCGGCCAGCTCGGCAGCGGTCCCCGCCACTTCAGCCTGTCGCAGCTCCACCTGACCGGACAGGCCCTCGCGCTGGGCCAGAACCTTGGCGCTGGCGTGGCTCTCAGGGTCACCCTCCACGGCCAGCACTGCCCTGCCCTGCTTGGCCAGAGGCAAGGTGAAGTTGCCCCCGCCGGAGTACAACTCCAATACCCCTCCCTCCGGGGCGGAAGCCGCCGCGCCCAGCACCAGGCGGATCAACTCCCGGTTGGCCCCGAAGTTGGCCTGTACGAATTCATTGGGATAGGCGCTCAGGGTCAGGCCGTCTTCTTGCCAGTAGTCCACCCCGGTCTCCGGGGTTCGTTCCCAGGGCTCCACGGCCCCGCCCTGCTCCAGACGGGTGGCCGCCGCCCCGGCGCTGCGGCACAGGCGGCGCAACTCGCCCCTCCAGCGGTTGGACAGGGAACGGCCCCGGTCCAGGCCAACAGTGGCCAGGGAGCGCTTCTCGCCTGCCAATATCTCAAGGTAGGAAACGTGGCGGGTGTCCATCTTGGCCAGGCCCTGGGCCAAGCCGGGCAGCAGGCGGTTAACCTCTGGCGCGGCCACGGGACAGACTTCCACCGGCACCACCCGGCGGCTGGCCGCGGCCAAAAAGCCCAGGCCCTGGCGCCCCACGCTGAGGCGTACCCGATGCCGCCACTCCCAGGCCTTGGGTGAAGGCACCTTGACCAAGGGAGGCAGATCACCCAGGCGAGACAATGCTCGGCGCACCCAGGCGGCCTTGGCCTCCACCTGGGCGGCATATTCCAAGTGCTGCAGCTGGCAGCCCCCGCATTCCCCGAATAGTGGGCAGACGGGACGAACTCGGTCAGGCGAGGCCTCCACCACCTCCAGCAACTCAGCTCGCCCAAAGTCGCGTTTGGCTTGGGCCAGCTTGGCCCGCACCTTTTCGCCAGGCAGGGCTCCAGGCACGAACACCACCCGCCCCGATTCCTCCCGAGCCAGGCCGTCGCCGCCCGAGGCCAGTTCTTCTATGGTCAGATGCATTTCTTGGCCTGGTTGGGCAGGGGGGTGCGAATTCAAACTAATCTCCAGGGTATGGGTTCCATGAGGGCTTACATGCTATCTTACCGCATGAAATATTCTTACCCAGCCCCAGGAGGTACAGCGTGAGCCAAGAGGCGGTTGACAAACTCTGGAAGCGTTCCCAAGACGAGCCTTTTCCCAAGCTTCTGGATATCGAGGTATTGGAGATCGAACCCGGCCGGGCCCGCACGGCCATGACTTTCCGGCCGGAGATGAAAAACATCTTTGGCAAGCTGCACGGAGGAGCGATCTTTTCTTTGCTGGACGAGGCCTTTCAACTGGCCTGCAACGCCCATGGTCAGGTGGCGGTGGCCCTGTCGCTGAATATTTATTACCTGGCTCCACCCGATGACGGCGCCCGCCTGTTGGCCGAAGCCAAGGAGGTCAACGCCACCCGCAAGACCGCCCTGTACGATGCCGAGGTGTGGCAGGAGGACGGCAAGAAAATAGCCACCGGCCAGGCCCAGGCCTACCGGGTGGGTCATCCCCTGCCTCTTAATGACGAGGGCAAGCTCACAACTTAAGGTGATTTATTAAGCAAAATGCCTTACTAATAAAAATCACTTATTTTTTAAAATGGCGTCGGCCAAATCGGCCAGGGCCTCCCCAGCAGGCCGCCTGAAGAGCAAAGTAGCCTTGGGGTCCAGGTGGGTCAGGGTCTGGTTGATGATCACCAGGTCGTTGTCCAGCCCCAAGGTGTAGCGAGGCAACTCGGCCGCCGGGTTCACCGCCAGGCTGGAGCCCACCACCACCAAGGGTTTGGCCTCGCAGCAAAGATGCCGGGCCAGCTCCAGGTCCCTGAGGTTCAAATCCTGACCAAAGGAAATAGTGGACGGTTTAAGTCTGCCCCCGCAGGAGGGACAGGTGGGGTCTTTTTGACCCTTGCGAAATCGTTTCAGCACATCGGCGGTAGGTTCACTGAAGCGGCCGCAATCCAGGCAGCGGGTCTGAAAAACATTGCCGTGCAACTCCACCACCGCGTTATCGGGCACCCCGCCTGCTTGATGCAGGCCGTCCACGTTTTGGGTGATCACCCCGGTGAGCAGGCCCGCGTCCCACAACCGCCCCAAGGCCTTGTGCCCCTGGTTGGGGTAGGCGCCTTCAAATCCGGGATACCACTCCAGGTAAAACCGCCAGTATTCGCGGCGGGCCTCTGAGCTCTCCAGGAACTCATCGTAAAGCACCGGCTTGTAGCGGCTCCATATTCCGCCCGGGGAACGGTAATCGGGAATACCGCTCTCGGTGGACATGCCCGCTCCAGTAAACACCACCAGCCCACCACCCTGGGTCACCAGATCAGCCAGTTTTTCTATTTTTTCATCCATGAGCCTCACCTGGGTTGACAGCAGCATGGCCCTAGTCTAGAGATGTGCCCATGACTAATCAAGAAAATGCGCCAAACATCCTGGATCTGCCCCGGCCGGTGGTGGCGGTGATGTCTTCGGGGTTTTTCGGTTTCTTTGCCCATGCCGGTTTTTTGCAGGGCTTGGCCGACCTGGGCCTGACCCCGGACGCCTACGCGGGCTCATCCTCTGGGGCCCTGGTGGCCGCCTTTGCTGCCGGCGGGGCCTCTCCCGGACGCATGTTGGAGTTGTTCGGTCAACTGGGCCGCCAAGACTTTTGGGACCCCCCATCTCCGGCGAACACTATCCGCTGGCTCCTGGGCGGCCTCAAGGGACGTAGCGGCTATTTGGCGGGCGAGGCCTTTGAACGCCTTTTGCAAGATTACCTGCCATCCACCCGCTTTGAAGACTGCTCCAAGCCCTGCCTGATGAGCGCCTTGGATTTGCACAGCGCCCGCCGGGTAGTCTTGACCAAGGGCCCCTTGCCCACGGCGGTCAGGGCCTCGGGAGCGGTGCCCGCCTTGTTCGCGGCGGTGCCCCATGAAGGCGGCCTACTGGTGGACGGCGGGCTCATCGACAAGGCCCCCTTAGTTGCCTGCGCCAAGCATTTGGGCGCGGCCAGCCTGGTGGTGCACATCCTGCCCAGCTCCAGCCTGGAGCGCACCCCGGCCCAAACCCTGGCCCGCAGCCTGGCCCCCCTGCGCATCCAATCCCGTTCCGTGGACGCAGCCCGCTGGCAGATGTATTTGGATCAAAAGCAAGCCGTGCTAGAGCGCGGCCTGGCCCTACGCGAGGTCATGGCCAGGGGCCTACCCCGCTGCGGGCCCAAACGCATGCACCACGGCCCCGCCGCCTATGCCGCGGCCCGCGATAACGTCAAGAGTATTTTGGGCTAAGTTTTTTCAGCGACTATGGGAAGGCCCAGGTTTGAGGCCTCGCCGCGCCCCAGGGCCATACGACAGCGCACATGCTCCCAATCGACGGTTCCTTGACGGCAGTTCTGCCTGTCCATGAGCACTCCTTGCAAGGGCGCGGCGGTCTTTTCCCGGGAATCTTCGCTGGTCACCGAGGTGTAATTACCTCCCCGCAGGGTGTACTTGGCCAACAGGCGGTTGCGCAAATGCCAGGGGCAGGTAACCCCCAGGGCCGCGCCGGGCGCGTGGGCCTTTATCTTTTTCTTGATGAACTGGT
>JAHLLJ010000037.1 GCA_020444205.1 Deltaproteobacteria bacterium
GGGCCGCCGCGCCCCAGGGCGGGGGCAAGGACAAGGGCGAAGGCAGCCTGTTGGGCGGTTTTTTGCGGGACGATTAGAGAATAGACGCAAACAAATCCTGCCACTCCAGGTGGAGGGATGGGATTGTCTCCCAACCTCTGTCCGCTGGGCAGAGATTGCTTCGTCGCTGCGCTCCTCGCAACGACATAAGAGATGTTTAATCAATAAGATGGGAAATGTAGGGGCGGGGTTTATCCCCGCCCTTCCCTCTCTCGTGGCACAGCCAGCCACCGGCAGACAAGGCGTCCGGCTGCGCCAGTCGGGTTGGTGGCGATTGGCGGGTGATAAGGAATTGTTGGGTTTCGGGCTACGCCCTCTACACCAACCTACACGACAGCTTAGAATTTGGCAGCAACTGGCTGTGCCGGTTTCAGGCGCGGGCAGCTTTTGGATATCGTTCGAACTCCATATCTCGTTGCTCAGGCGGTAGGCGCGGGGTTTATCCCCACCCTTCCCTATCCCGCGGCACAGTCAGCCGCCGGCAGACAAGGCGTCTGGCCAAGTGAGGGACGCAGGCGTAGTAGACCTACGCCGAGGACCGAGCGCGGCCGGCAACGCAGTATGCCGGTGGCTGGCGAAGCCGCCGCGCCGCGTGGCGAAGCCGCCCGCTAGCTAAACCAAGCTTCAATAAGCATGCCCACCACCATGAGCCCCCCGGTGCTCAGGTGGGTGACTATGGTCATGGCCTGACCCGGCACCAGGGCGGGAGGGTCGTCGTAGCTTTTCCAGGCGATGGACACTGCCCGCGCCGCGGGCACCGCCGCGCCCAGGGCCAGGTACAGCCAGGGAGTAAGGCCACAGCCGTGCACCAGCCAGGCCAGGGAAGGAAACGGAAGCAGCATGATCACCGCATAGACCACCCTGGAGCGGGCCAGACCCAGGCGCACCACCAGGTTGTTCTTGGCCGCGGCTGCGTCGGCGGCCATGTCCGGGAACTGGTTAATCCACAGCACCGCGGTGATCTGCCAGGCCTGGGGCAGGCCCAGCCACCAGGCCACGGCCCAGAACTCGCCGCTGAGCACATAGCCCACTCCCCAGGTGAGCAGGGGGCCGAAGAGGATGAAGATGCACAGCTCGCCCAAGCCCAGGGACATAAGGGCCAAGGGGCCGGCCGAGTAGAGCCAGCATCCGGCCAGCCCCGCCGCGCCCACGGCCAAGGCCCAGGGCCGGTCCAGAGACGCAACCATGCCTCCGCACACCCCGGCGATTGTAAAAAAAGTTACCGCTAGCACGCCCACCGCCCGGCGGCTCATACGGCCGTCCTGAATTACCCGGCTGCCGCCGGAAAATATGGTGGCGTGACGGTTCAAGGGATCGCTGCCCACCGCATCGTAAAAATCGTTGATAAGGTTGGCCCCGCTTTGCAAAGAGCCCACCCCCACCAGGGTGAGCAACAGCAGGTGCCAGGGCATGGAACCTTGGCCCCACCACCAGGCGGCGGCCACCAAAACCGGCGTCAGGGACCCGGTGAGAAAAGGTAAACGCATGGCTTGTACTAAAAGCGGCGTGGGCACAGGCACCTCCAAGGGGAACAAAGCCCCACACTTTAGCACGAAGGCAGGGATGCGGGCAAAGCCATGTTGCCCCGCGTTATTGGCGCTGGAGAACTGGTAAAAGCCTTATAATCTGGTGATGGACCGGAGGAGTGGAGATGAGTAAGCAAGCCCAGCAAGTGGGGCTGCCCCCCCAAGGTCATTGGCTGCCCTCCAGCCGCATCCCCCTGTCGAGGCGGTTGTCGCTGTACTTTCTCTACGCCGCCCTGGCCCTGTCTCTGTTCCAGGGGCACCTGCATATCAGCGGGTTTGTGATCATCGTTGGGTTCGTGGTGGTGTTCCAGGTGGCCACCCGTCCCCTGACCTCTGATTTCCTGGTGCGCTACCCCTTTTATTTGGCGGCGCTCAGGGTGCTGCTGGTGATCATGTGCGTGGGGCTGTCCTTTCCCTTTTTGCCCCTGCCGCCGGCCTGGCTGCCCGAGGAGGAGATCGTGGTCACCACCACCTCCCTGGTGATAACCACCGGCTGGACGGTGATGGTGATGATCTATCTGTTCCAGGCCCGTCAGGTGCGCCTGGACACCATCTTCTCGGGGGTGGCCGCCTTTTTCCTGCTGGCCATTACCTGGACCGAACTTTACAAGGTGCTCAGCTATTTCAACCCCGGCAGCTTCCACCCCTCTTTCCAGCATTCCGCCGCCGCCCCGCAAACCGTCCACCTCAGGGCCTTGTACTATAGCCTGTCCACCATCACCACCGTGGGCTTCGGCGACATCCTGCCCCGCGGCGCCCTGGCCCAGCTATTCTCGGGTCTGGAGGCCTCGGCAGGGCAATTGTTTTTGGCGGTCTTGATCGCCCGCCTGGTGTCGCGCCACCTCAGCTCGGGCATGACCCCGATCGCCCCTCCCCCTCCCAATCCCGCTCCGCCCAAAAAGCCCGGCCCAGCCCAGCTCTCGCGCCGGCTGCGCCGCCGGAGACGAATATTACGTTAGCTTTAAACGGACATCCCAATTTCAGCCCATAAGACTTGGTCCTTTATCGGCTATGTAATAGAATGCAAGTGAACAACCGGCGCGCCACCTTCTTGCCTGGCGCGAGCCCCATGAATTTAAGTGTTGGAGAGCCCCGTGGACATGATTATTGAGCAAACCCAAGTTTGGTTGACCCACTACGGCATGCAGGTGGTTGGCGCCATAGCCATTTTGGTTCTAGGTATCATCGCGGCCAAGATCGTTACCAATGTATTCCGAAAAGTGTTGCGCCGGGCCAATGTGGACGAAACCCTAGTGAGCTTCGGCGGCAACATGCTCAAGTTCGTATTGATCGTTCTGGTCGTCATCGCCGCCCTAGCCCGGCTGGGCTTTCAGACCAGCTCACTCATCGCCATGATGGGCGCCGCCGCCCTGGCCGTGGGTCTGTCCCTGCAATCGAATCTTTCCAACCTGGCCGCCGGGGTTCTGATCCTTATCTTCCGGCCCATGCGCCTGGGCGAAACCGTGGAAATGGGCGGAGTCTTCGGCACGGTGGAAGAGATCACCATCATGGCGACCAAGATCAGGCAGGTGGACGGCAAGCTGGCCATAATGCCCAACACCAAGGCCTTTGCCGACAAGCTCATCAACTACACCGCCGCCAAGATACGGCGGGTGGATTTGGTGATCGGTATCGGCTATGACGACGACATCAGAAAGGCCAAGGACATCCTGCAGCGCCTGGTGAGCGAGGACGAGCGTATCCTCAAGGACCCCGCGCCTTCCATCATCGTGTTGGAATTGGCTGATTCCAGCGTGAACCTGGGTGTGCGCCCCTGGACCAACAACGCGGACTGGTGGGCGGTCAAATGCGACCTCACCGAAAAGATCAAGCTCACCTTTGACGAAGAAGGCATCAACATCCCCTACCCCCAACGAGACGTGCATCTGTATCCCACCGCTACCTCGAGCGACACCTCCCAGGAGGCACTCAAATGAATTTCACGGCCAGGACCAAGGCGCTGGTCCTGGCCTGCCTCACACTAACCGCCACGCTGCTGTTGCCCTCTCCCGCCTCGGCGGACGTTGTATACCTTAAAGGTGGTGACCGCATCACCGGCAAGGTGAAGGACATGGGCGCGGGCAAGCTCACCTTCACCACCAGCTACGCTGGAAAGCTCAAGATCAAGTGGAGCGAGGTGGAGCGGCTGGTCACCGACCAACCCCTGACCCTGGAAACCAAGCAAGGCCAAAAGCTCACCGGCAAGGCCCAGGCGGCCGATGCCGGTCAGATCAGGCTGGAGGACGGCACCGCCATAGCCCTCAGCCAGGTGACGGCCATCAATCCCGAGGACCTGGAGCCCTTCAAGCTGGACGGCCAGGTAAATCTGGGGGTGGACATCAGCCGGGGAAACACCAACAAGAAGTCCGTGGACACCACCGGCCGGGTGGTGACCACCTGGGGCACCATTAACCGGGCCATCGGCGGCTTCGAGATTCACCGGGCCGAGAGCAAGGGCAAGGACACCAGCGACAACGCCCTGGGCTATGTGGAATACAACCGCTTTGTCAGCGACAAATGGTACTGGCTGGCCAACCTGAGGGGCTCCCAAGACACCTTCAAGGACATCCAATACCGGAGCATGACCGGTGTGGGCATCGGTTATCAGCTCTGGCGGAGCAAGCTGACCAACCTGTCCTTTGAGCTGGGCCCCAACTACGTGTACCAGGAAGACACCGCCGGGGTTTCCGAGGACTGGTTCGCCTGGCGCTGGGAGATCGCCTATGACCGCTGGTTCTTCTCCCGCGCGGTGCAGTTCTATCACCGCCAGGAAGGTTTTTTGGCCATGGACAACGCCGAAAACTGGATATGGACCGCCCGTCAGGGTCTGAACTTCCCCACGGTGCTGGGCTTTGTGTTCACCGTGGCCTACAACATCGACTACGACAACGAGCCGGAGCCGGGTAAAAGCAAGACCGACACCCGCTTCATCCTGAGCCTGGGCTATCAGTTTTAGCAGCTTTTTGGGGCCTCAGCGTCCCTGCAGCAAATCTTGGGTCTGCTTTCGCGACTGCCGCTGGATATTCAGCGACAGCTTATAGGAAAGGTAGTACTTGAGGATATCGCGCACGTAGCTCACCGGCTGGCTGCCCACCAGATGCAGGGCTCCGTACTCGCAGTTAAAAAACCACAGGTCCGGGTTGTAGCCCATGCGCTTGCTCACCCGGCGCACCCGGCTGAGGGCGGTGGGACCGGCATTGTAGGCGGCCAGGGAGAAACGGGCCTTGACCGGCAAGCTCAGGCCGGGATCGTCAAAGTAGTGGTCGCGAATATGGGCCAAATACTTCACCGCCACCTTCACGTTGTAATCCGGATCAAGCAGACGTTTTATCCGCGCCTGGCGGTGGCCCTTGGCCGGCGGCATCACCTGCATGAGCCCCACCGCCCCGGCCGAGGAGATGCGCTTGGGGTCCATGCGTGACTCCTGGAAGGCTTGCGCCGCCAAGAGTAGCCAGTCGAAGTCGTAGAGCTTGCCGTATTTCTTGAACAGCGGAGCGAATCGCGAAAAGCGGGATTGATCTTTCTCGCCGTTGGGGTTCTTGAGCCAATGGTTGTCAATGAAGTAACGCTTGATAAGCACGTTGCCCACCAGGGTTCCCTGGCGCCGATTTTTTAGAAAACGGTTGAGGCTAGCCAACAGCTCGGGTGTGTCGCGGCGCAGCAGCCAGGCAATGCGCCCGCCCTTGCGCAGAGCCAGATTGTTGTGCACCGTTATATCCGGCATCACCTTGGACCACATATGAGCCGTCGGGCTGTCCACCACCGTGAGCCGCGCCGCTCCCGAGTTGACCAGGTCCAGGATATCCTCATCGGTGAGCACGTCGGGCGCGCCAAAGATCTTCACCGGTTTCAGGCCGCGTTGGCTCAAGGAGCGGTTGAGCTTTTCCAGGCTGGCCAGGTAACTGCTGCCCTTGGCCACCAGCACCAACCTACCGGACAGGGACTCCAGCGAGGAAAGGCCTTTTACCGATTTATGGGAAACCACCACCTCCTCCACTCCGCTCAAATAGGGACGGGTGAAGGTGAGGTGTTGGCTGCGCTCCGGGGTTACGGTGAGCCCGGCCGCGGCCATGTCGCCGTAACCGGCCTCCAGCAATGGAATCAAGCGCTCCAGGGGCACGGGGATGAACACCACCTCCATGGGCGGCGATCCCTTGGGGCGGTGGCGGTTTAGTATGCGCTGGTACTCCTCCAGCAGGGCGTAGTCCAAGCCGTAAGGCTGGCCCTGGCGGATAAAGAAATAGCTCTGGGAATATACGGTGAGCACCCTGATTAGGCCCAGCTTGCGCAGCCCCGGCAGATCGTCTTTGAAAGGGTGGCTGAGCTCCTGAAGATTGGGCGGCAAAGGAGGCGGGTCCGGCATGGCCCCGGCCGCGCCCGCCCACAAAGCAACCACCAACAGCGGCAGGATAAAAAGTGCCTTTTTCATGGCCAGCATATTAGAGAGCAAAGCCGCGGCGGTCAACGCAAGACGGCGGCGGCCGGTAAATAATCCGGCCGCCGCCGCTATGGGTGCTTAGAATCTAGTAGCCTTCTTCGTAAGCCAGGTCCTCGGGTGTCACTTCGTGGCGGAATATATGGTAGACCCACACTTGATAAGCGATAACCACCGGAACCATGACCAGGGCCACCCCCAGCATGATCTTCAGGGTCAAGGGACTGGAGGAGGCATTGCTAACGGTAAGGCTGGCCGCCGGGTCGATGGAGCTGGGCAGGAGGTTGGGGTAGAGTCCGGCCACCCCGAACAAGGTGGCTCCCACCACCACCGCCGAGGAGGCGAACCAGCTCTTCCAGGCCGCCCCCTGCTGCAAAAACAGGCGGGTGGCCAACAGGCCGGCCACGGCCAGGGCCGGGAGTATCCACAGAACCGGGTAGGTCAGGTAGTTCTGGTACAGGTTGGTGGCAAACCAGGTAGCCACCAGGAACACCACCGCCAGGATAAGTAGCGGCACCCAAAGCACCTTGGCCGCCTTGTTGGCCCGCTGCTTCAGCTCGCCGCCGTTTTTGATGCCCAGCCACAGGGCTCCGTGGTACAGGAACAGGCACAAGAACAGCAGGCCACCCAAGAGCCCGTAAGGATTGAGCAGGGTGAACAGGGTACCCCGGTAAATGCCCTCGGCATCGATGGGTATGCCCTGGAAGATGTTGGCAAAAGCCACCCCAAACAATAGGGCGGGCAGGGCGCTGGAGATGAACAGCAGCCAGTCCCAACCGTCACGCCAGCCGTGGCCCTCCAGCTTGCTGCGGTACTCCAGGGACACGCCCCGGATGATCAGGCAGAAAAGGATGAGCATCAGGGCCGAGTATAAGGAGCTGAACATAACCGCGTAGGCGGTGGGAAAAGCGGCAAAGGTCACGCCGCCGGCGGTGATCAGCCACACCTCGTTGCCGTCCCAAAAGGGGCCCATGGAGTGGTAGATGTATTGCTTTTCTTCCTCGTTCTTGGCCATAAAGGGCAGCAAGGCCCCGGCGCCCAGGTCAAAGCCGTCCAGCATGAAATAGACGGCCCACAGCACTCCCCAGAGGGCAAACCAAATAGTTTCCAACATGGCTAACTCCTCCCCCTAGCCTTGCGCCGCGGCAAGAGGCGCGGGACCCTTTTTGGCGAAACGGGCCATAAGCCAGAAGGCCACGATTCCCAGCAGGCCATAGAACAGAATGAAAGCGATGAGGCTCACCGCCACCTGGGTGGGATCAACCGGGCTCACCGCATCACTGGTGCGCATCAGCCCCCAGACGATCCAGGGCTGACGGCCCACCTCGGCCACCATCCACCCCGCCTCGTTGGCTATGTAGGGCAAGGGGATGGCCAGCATCATTATGCGAAGGTACTTTGGATTGTCCACGAGCTTTTTGCGTATCAAGAAGCCCCACACGCTTAAGAGCACGAACAGCATGCCCAGGCCCACCATCACCCGGAAAGATATAAAGGTGAGAAACACCGGGGGCCGGTCTTCGGGCTTGAAGTCGCTCAGGCCCTTTACCTCGGCCGAGAAGTCGTTGTAGGCCAGGAAACTCAAGGCGCCGGGCACCGGTATCCACTCGAATAGGTTGCCCTCGCCCGAGAGCTTGGGCATGGACAGCAGGTACATGGGCGCGTTCTTCTGGGTCTTCCAGTGGGACTCCATGGCCGCCAGCTTGCTGGGCTGTACCGCGGCCACCTCGCCGCCGTTGAAGTGGCCTTGCACCACCTCGAACAGCGAGAAGACCAAGGCGAAGGCCAGAGCTATGCGGAAGCTCTTGGTGAAAAAGGATATCTCGCGCTTTTTTAGCAAATGATAGGCGCTTATGCCCATTACGAAGAAGGCGGCCAGGATGTAGGCCCCGGAGACGGTGTGCACGAACTCGATTACCGCGAAACGTTGGGTGATTACGTCAAAAAAGTTGGCCAGCTCGGCTCGTCCGTTGCGCATCACGTACCCGACCGGATGCTGCATCCAGGCATTGGCCGCCAAAATCCAATAGGCGCTCAGGGTGCCGGCAAAGGCCACCAGCCACATGGCCAAACAATGCAGCTTGGGCGAGATGCGGTCCCAGCCGAATATCCACACCGCAATAAAGGTACTCTCCAAAAAGAAGGCCACCGTAGCTTCAACCGCCAGCAGCGAGCCAAAGATATCCCCCACATAGGCCGAGTAGCGGGACCAGTTGGTGCCAAACTGGAACTCCAGGGTTATGCCGGTCACCACGCCCAGGGCAAAGTTGATGATAAACAGCTTGCCCCAAAACTTAGCCATGCGTTTGTATTCCTCATCGCCGCTTCTGACCCATTTGGTTTCCATGATCGCCACGAGGATGGACAGCCCTAAGGTCAGGGGAACGAAAAGGAAGTGAAAGAATGTGGCTGCGGCGAACTGCAACCGCGACAGGATCAATACTTCCATCACTCACCCCCTTAAAATTGATAATAGAAACTATTATTGTTTTTAGCTCTCCCGCTGTCCCTTTGTCAAGCCTTTAGCGGCTTACTAATCAGTGTAAGGGAAAACCCTCCCCGAAAATGGGAATTTTCCCTTGGTAAAAAGGGGCCATTAATAAGCGCCCCTGATTTATAATTCTGTTAAGGCGATTTTGTGACGCCGTAACCGCCATTTGATTTGCTGGGAGAAAATTCATGAAGATCAGAAATTGGATGACCCCCAATCCCTTGACCGCCACTCCGGACAACCTTCTGATGGACGCCAAGAAGTTCATGGCCACCAATAACATCAGACGATTGCCGGTGGTGGACAAGAAGGGGCGCTTGGTGGGAATGCTGACCCGTCACCTGATCATCGAAGCCATGCCCAGCGGCGCAACCACCCTAAGCGTGCACGAGTTGCACTATTTGTTGGAGAAGCTCACCGTCGGCGAGGTGATGCAAAAGGACCCGCTGACCGTGGGGCCCGACGACCTGGTGCAAAACGTGATCCTTCTGGGCCATCAAAAGGGCATCGGCGCCTTCCCGGTGGTGGAGGACGGCAAGCTGGTGGGCATAGTCACCGAGAGCGAGATATTCAACGCGGTGATGAGCCTCATCTCTCCCCGCGAGGGCACCAGCCTCATAGTCTTGGAAAACGTGGAGCTTAGCAAGGAGGTGGGGGCCACCAGCCGCATTTCCTCGATTATCGAAAAGCGCGGGGTGCCCGTGGAGGCCATTTTCACCATGCCTCACCGCACCCGGGCGGGCAACACCGTATATGTCAGGGCGCGCACGCCCCATGCCGCCAACTTGCAAGCGGATCTGGACGCGGCGGGTTTCAAGGTGGTGCCTATCCCGGCTTAGACGAACTCACGCACCGTGAACTCCAGCAGCCACTGGTGCAAAGGAGCCATGGCCTTGTAGTGAGGCAGACACCAAGCTGGCAGATCAGAGGTGTAGAATTCCTCGGGTATGTCCGCCTCAAAAGAGGCCCAAACGCCATCATGCCTTAGAAGCTCTCCACGGGGGTGCTCCGGGTCGAAACCCCGGGGCACCCTCTTGTATTTGAGCCCGCCCACCCCGTAGCCCGCCTTGCTCACCTTTTTCACCGCCCGCTCCAGGGCCTTGCCCAGCTTGTCGTCGGCCACTGCCTGGCGATAGGGAGCCAGGAGGGGCTTGGGCATGCAGTACATGCCCACCCCCAGCCTCACCTTGGGCGGCTCCAAATGAAAATAAAAACCAGAGCATTCCATGCGCGGTCCGGGCCCCTCCCAAAACCACAGCCCCATGTGGGTCTTGTAGGGGCTTTTGTCCTTGGAAAAACGCACATCGCGGTAGATGCGGAAAAGGCTTTTGTTCACCTTGGGTTCGGCATTCACCAAGGGGGCGATCTTTACCAGGCGCTCGCCCATGGCGGTCACAAAGGCCCGGCTGGGGGCCAGAACCTCGCTGTCGTAGACGGCCTTGCGCTCCTGGAACCAAGCCTTTTTGTTGTGCTGCTTAAGGTCCTTGAAAAACTTGACCGTCTTGGGGGTGAAACCCTGGAATTTTTCGGCCTCGGCCACGCCGCCCTCCTGTTTGAGTTTATCGTCGGTCTTTAAAATTATAGCCGCCCCCTACCGCTGAGTGTCCAGGGCAGGGGCGCAAAAAGGCCCTTGGCGCATGGGAGGGTGTGGTTAGCGCCAAGGGCCTTTGGAGGAGACTATGCTTTATTAGCGCAAACCGCCCACCAGGATGTATTTGGTCTCCAGGAAGCTGTCCAGGCCTTGGCGGCCGCCCTCGCGTCCCAGGCCGGATTCCTTGTACCCGCCAAAGGGTGACTCGGCCGAGGCCAGTCCGGTCTCGTTTACCCCCACCAGGCCCGACTCCAGGGCCTCGGCCACCCGCCAGAAGCGGCCCAGGTCATTGGTGTACATGTAGGAAGCCAGGCCATACTCGGTGTCGTTGGCCAGGTCGATGGCCTCTTGTTCGGTCTTAAAGCGCACCACCGTGGCCACCGGGCCGAAGATTTCTTGGTGCAGAATGGGCATGTCCGGGGTCAGGTCCACCAGCACTGTGGGCTGAAAGAAATTGCCGCCCAGATCGTGGCGCTTGCCGCCCACCGCCGCCCGAGCGCCCTGAGACACCGCGGCCTGGACCAGCGCTTCCACCTTTTCCAGGCCCTGCTGGTCCACCAGGGGCCCCTGGCGCACCCCTTCCTCCAGGCCGTTGCCCACCTGCATGGCGGATACTTCCTCGCCCAGGCGCTCCACAAAGGCGTCGTAGATGCCGTCTTGCACCAGGAAGCGGTTAACGCAGATGCAGGTCTGTCCGGTGTTGCGGTACTTGCTGGCCAGAGCCCCGGCTATGGCCTTGTCCAAGTCAGCGTCGTCAAACACGATAAAGGGCGCGTTGCCGCCCAGCTCCAGGGAGATGTTCTTCACGGTCCGGGCGCACTGGGCCATCAGGGTCTTGCCCACCTCGGTGGAGCCGGTGAAGGTGAACTTGCGCACCAAGGGGTTGGCGGTCAGCTCGCCGCCCACCACCGAGGCCTTGCCGGTGACCACGTTGAACACCCCGGCGGGGATGCCCGCCTCGCCGGCGAGCTGGGCCAGGGCCAGGGCCGAGTAGGGAGTGGCGCTGGCCGGCTTCAGCACTATGGTGCACCCGGCGGCCAGGGCCGGGCTGACCTTGCGGGCGATCATGGACATGGGGAAGTTCCAGGGGGTCACCGCACCGACCGGCCCTACCGGCTGGCGGATGGTCAGGGGGCGGCGGTCTGGGGAGGGAGTGGGGATCACCTCGCCATAGGCCCGGCGGCCTTCCTCGGCAAACCAGGTGATGGCGTCCTGGCCGGACTTGATCTCCCCCAAGGCCTCGGGCAGGGGCTTGCCTTGCTCAGAGGTCAGAATCACCCCCAGGTCATGGGCGTTGTCTTGGATAAGTTGAGCCCAGCGGTGCAAACATGCGCCCCGCTGCAAAGCGGTAAGATCGCGCCAGGCGGGCCAGGCGTCGGAAGCGGCTTGGATGGCTGCCTGGGTTTCCTCAGCGCTCAATGCGGGAACCGTGCCCAGTTGCTCACCGGTGGCCGGGTTGTCGACTCCCTGGGTGTTGCCCTGGGCACTGGTCACCCAAGCGCCGTTCACGTAGCATTCCTGTTTGAATAATTGGGGATTGTTCAACTTCATGGCTATTCCTCTCTGGGTGAATTTCACGGATGTCTATGAATCGGGCAGTCATTTAAGACATATGCTTTTATTGACATACATCAGTGCTGAAAAAGAGTCAAGCCATTTAGCCGCTTGACATATTTAAAGATTATCGACTGATCCGTATTTGCGCAATAGGCCGCGCAGTTGATGATAGGTAAGGCCCAAAAGCTGGGCCGCCTGGCGCTGATTGAAGCGGGCGGCGTCAAGGGCCTGTTTGAGCAAACGGCGCTCATAGGCGGCCACCGCTTGTTTTAAGGGTGGGAGATCGGCTGGGATCGGGTCTTGCTCAGGGGGCTTTTCCTGGGAGGCGCCTACAGTGGGCAAGGGCTTAAAGGGAGAGGCAAAGGGGTCGAAATCAAAGGAGTTTATCTCCACTCCCCTGGAGCGGTAAACCGCCCGTTCCACCACGTTTTTCAGCTGGCGCACGTTGCCCGGCCAAGAGTGGGCGGCCAACTGTTCCCGGGCGGCCGGGGAAAACCCCGGCGGGGCGCTCCAGCCCATTTCCGCGGCCATGCGCTGGGCAAAATGCTCGGCCAGCAGCAAGGCGTCGCCCTGACGCTCACGCAGGGGCGGCAGGGTGAGCACCTCAAAGGAAAGCCGGTCCAGCAGGTCCTGCTTGAAGCGGCCCTCGCGGGCCAGGGCCGGCAAATCAGCGTTGGTGGCCCCCACGATGCGCACGTCCACCTCCACCGGCCGGCTGCCCCCCACCCGCTCAAAACTGTTGTACTCCACGGTGCGCAGGATCTTCTCCTGCACGGTAAGGGGGATGTTGCCGATCTCGTCCAAGAACAGGGTGCCCTGGTGAGCGGTTTCAAAGCGGCCCAGGCGGCGCGGCCCCGCGCCGGTGAAGGCCCCGGCCTCGTGGCCGAAAAGCTCGGATTCTATGAGCGAGGGGGTCAGGGCCGCGCAGTTGAGGGCCACCAGGGGCTCGCCCCAGCGGGGGGAGAGATAGTGCAAACGGGCGGCAGCCAACTCCTTGCCCGTACCCCGTTCGCCGATAATCAGCACCGGCCGCTCCACCTTGGCTGCCCGGGACAGTGCCTCCTGAAAGGCTAAAAAGCTTTCACTCTGGCCCAGGGCCTCTCCGGGCGGGGCGCTATGGGAGGATGCTTCCATAAGCTATTTTTACTACTATTTAGCTATTTACACCAAATATTATTATTTTATACCGGGACCGCCGCCGGCCGCCTGAGGAGCCGCATCAGCTCAAATATTGGTTTTTACGCTAATAATTAGCCTATCTCTCTTTTGGCCCGACCCTTGCTTCATGACCAGGGCAAACGAGCCAAAATAGACAGCCCTTGACGGAGGTAGACCATGGGCGTTTTCAACCGGATGCGTGATATCATAAGTTCAAACATCAACGCCATGCTGGACCGGGCCGAAGACCCACAGAAGCTCATCCGGCTGATGATCGTGGAAATGGAAGACACCCTGGCCGAGGTCAAGGCGGCCTGCGCCGGGGCCATGGCCCAGCGGGCCAAGATGCAGCGGGAGCTGGACGCGGTTGCCCAGCGGGTGGCTGTTTGGAGCCAAAAGGCCCAACTGGCCGTGGACAAGGGACGCGAGGACCTGGCCCGCGAGGCCCTCAGGGCAAGGCGGGACTTCCGCGACCGGGAGACCGAGCTGGACCATGAGCTGGCCGCTCAGCAGGCTTTGGTGGAGCAGTACCACGCGGACATCGCTCAACTGGAGCAAAAGCTGGCCGCGGTGCGCGAAAAGCAGCGTATCCTGGTGGAGCGCCACAAGCTGGCCCGCCACAGCAAGAAGGCCAGGGGCAACGCGTCACGAGCTGATTCGGCCGAGGTGCTCATGCGTTTCGAGCAGTTTGAAAATCGGGTGGAGCGCCTGGAGGCGGAGGCCGAGATGGCGGGCATGAGCCGCCGCCCCGATCTGGAGCAGGAGTTCGACCGCCTGGCCGGCGACGACGAGATAGAGGCCGAACTTGCCGCCCTCAAGGGGGCCAAGCAAACCACAACCTCAACCCCGGAGCAGGGTTAGAGCCCGCCCCTAAGGAGCGAACGTGCCCGGCATCATCGGTGCAGTCTTCGGTTTCATTCTCTTGGCCCTGGCCCTGTTGGGCGGTTTGGTGGTGGCCATCGTGCGCATACTAAAGGGGCCCGGCGGAAAACGGGCCGCGCAGGCAGACGAAGAAGAGGCCCGCCTGATCCAGGATCTGCACAAAAGCCTACAGCGCATGGATCAGCGTATAGACGCCTTGGAAACCATACTCTTGGAAAAAGAAATGAAGGAGCCTCGGCATGAAGATGTTTAGCAATTTCGGACGACGCGGCCTTTACCGCTCACGGCGGGGAGTCCTGTTGGGGGTCTGCCGGGGGCTAGCGGAATACTTCGACTTTTCGGTTACCTGGGTGCGCATCCTCACCGTGGTCGCCTTTATCTTCACCGGCTTCTGGCCGGTGGGCGTGCTCTATTTGATAATGGCCCTGGTAATGAAACCCGCTCCGGCCATGCCCCTGCAGAGCGAGGACGAAGAGGAGTTTTATCACTCCTACGCCGACAGCCGCAAGATGGCCCTGGGCCGCCTGAAGCGAACCTACGACACCCTGGAGGGCCGCCTGCGCCGCCTGGAAGACGTGGTTACCTCCCGCGACTTCGACTGGGACCAAAGGGTGCAGGGCCGCTCCTGATCCCCACCCCCTCTAATCACCCTCCTGCTGGACCGGCTCCCCCTGGGGCCGGTCCAATATTTGGCGCACCGTGCGCAGCAGCGAGTCCAAGCGGTAGGGCTTGGAGATAAAGCCACTGGCCCCGGCCGAAAGTATCTCCTTGCGCTTGTCCGTTCCCGCATAGCCGGTGGCCACCACCACCTTGACCTCTGGGACCTGCTCACGCAATAACTCCAGGCAGCGGTCGCCGCCCATGCCGGGCATGCCCAGATCCAGGATCACCAAATCCACATTGCCGTCTTCCTGCCCGAACAGCTCCAAAGCCCCCTCCCCGCTGTCCGCGGTCAAGACGCTGTAGCCGTGCTGCTCCAACACGTCGCGCACCACCTCCAGGATGGCCTCTTCGTCGTCAACCAGCAGGATGGCCTCCGAGCCGCCTTCCACCGGACCGGCACCCGGGTCCTGGGGCACCATTATCGCGGCCTTTTCCTCCTTGGCGGGGAGGTAGATGGTAAAAATGGTGCCCTGGCCGAGCGCGCTGTCGCAGGAGATATAGCCGGCGTGACTCTCCACGATGCCGTAGACCGTGAACAGGCCCAGGCCGGTGCCCGCCCCCACCTCCTTGGTGGTGTAGAAGGGCTCGAACACATGGCTCACGGTTTCCTTGTCCATGCCTTGGCCCTGGTCCCTGACCTCCAGGCGCACGTAGGCTCCAGGCTCCAGGCCGGGGTGGGTGCGGCAAAATTCGCCGTCCAACTCCACGTCGCCGGTGGCGATGGTCAATATCCCGCCCTGAGGCATGGCGTCGCGGGCGTTGGTAACCAGGTTCATAATCACCTGCTCCAACTGGTTGGGGTCGCCGTTGATGGCCATGAGCTCCGGGGCCAGCTCCAGCTCGATCATGACCATCTTGGGGATAGTGCGCTCCAGGATGCGAATGGCCTGGGTCACTTCGCGGTTCAGGTCCACCGGCCTCAGCTCTGCCTGGGCCTTGCGCCCGAAGGTGAGCAAGCGGCGCACCAGCTCCGCGGCCCGGCCTACCGCAGAGTCGACCTCGTCCAAATACTTGCGGCTCACCGGATCGGCCTGGGGTTTTTGGCTAAGCATCTGCACGTAGCCGCTTACCCCTTGCAAGATGTTGTTGAAGTCGTGGGCGATGCCCGAAGCCAGGTTGCCCACGGCCTCCATCTTCTGGGCCTGGATCAAGCGCTCCTGCAGTTGCTTGAGCTCCCGCTCGGCCTCCAGGCGTTGGGTGATCTCGCGGCCCGAGCCGCTTACGTAAGGCACCCCGTCCTTGGCCACCAGCAGGTTGCGGTATTCCACCGAATGCAACGACTGGTCCTTGGCCACCAGCACGGCCACGCCCTCTGATTGCCCCTGCTCAAGCAACTGGTGCAGGTATTGCGAGCCAAAAGCCTCGCGCGCCTTGGTGGTCATGAAGTCGCTCATAGGGCGGCCCAAAAGCTCCTCGCGGCTATAGCCCAACAGGCGAACCACCGCCTGGTTCACTGAAAGCAGACGGCCCTTTTCATCATGGGTGTAGATGAGATCGCTGATGCTGTCGAACAAATGGCGGAAGCGCTCTTCCGACTCCTGCAAGGCGGCCTGGGCCTTTTTGCGCTCAGCGTTGGTCAAAGCCTGGGCCACCTGATCGGCCACGCCGCCCACAAAGGCCAGTTCGTCCTCGCTCCAGTCATGGGCTCCGCTGGTGTGCTCTAGGCAAACCATGCCCACCATGCGCCCCCTCAGGCGCACCGCCGATCCCAGCAAGGCTCCCACGTCGTTGGGCTCCAGGTAGGAGAAGCGCAACTGTGCGACCCGCGCGTCCAGATAGACGTCGCCCGCGTCCACCGCCCGCTCGGCTTCTAGTGCGGTGATCAAGTTGGAGCAATCAGCCACCTGAAGCTCCTCACCGTTTAGGTGCCGCCCCGGTTCGGCCACATACAGGTCGCTGGTCACCAGGCTGGAATGAGCCGGATTGAAAAGCCAGATGCTGGCCCGGTCCACCTCCAGGGCCTGGGCGCACAGCTCGGTGATGCGCCGGGCCGCGTTCTGGAAGTCACCTTCCACCAGGGAAGGCGTGCTGGCCACCTCCACGATGGCCTCCTGCTGGCGCTCCACCCGGTTCAGACGCTCGCTGCGCTCTTCCTCGGCTTTTTTGCGTTCGGTTATGTCGCGGAAAAACACCTGCAGGGCGGGACGGCCTTCCCAGTCCACCACGCGGGTAGCCAGCTCCATCCACTTCAAGCGGCCGTCCCTGGTAAAGATGCGGTACGGCAGTACCTCGGAATGGCTTTGCCCGGAGATGCGCCGCTCATAAGCCTCCATGAGGTTGGTGATATCCTCCGGGTGCACGAACATCTCCGGCTCGCGGCCCACCACCTCCTCGGGCTCCCAGCCCAGCACGTCGCGCACCGCAGAGTTGGCGAACACACAGATCCGGTCCTGGAGCACCGCGATAAGCTCGGTGGCCTGCTCCACCAGGTTGCGGTAGCGGGCCTCGGAGTGCTGCAAGCGGCTCTGCATGGATTTGAGGTGGGTAAGGTCGCTGGCCACCAAGAGGACCCCGCGGGAGGGATCGCCCCGCTCCACCGGCGAGCTGCTCATCAGCACGGGAACCTGCCCTTGGCGGCTGTCGGTTATTACCACCTCCTCGCCCTGTACCCGCCCCGCGTTTAGGTCATCCAAAAAGCGGCGTGCCGCGCGCGGCCCCACCAGGAAGGGCCGGAACAGATCCTTCACTTTGAGGCCGTAGAGGGCCACGGGGTGGTTGTAGCTCAGCAGGGTGGCCATGGTGGGGTTGGCCCACACGATGCGCTGGGCCTGCAAATGGGCCAGGCCCACCGGCACCGCCTGCACCGTGGCCTGGTACAGGGTGCGCGGGCTCACCACCTTGCCGAAGCGGCTTGCTCCCCAGTAGATGGCCGCGGCAAAGGGGGTTACCGCGATGTTGGCAAAGGCCGGAAAATGCGAGCCTTCCAGGGCCATCAAACCCTGGGCCACGCCCTGGCACAGCAGGGTGATGACCCCCGCCCACACTAAAAGTTTTTTTTCGGCCTTGGCGTCGGGATCGCTTTCCTCGCGGGTATCGCGGGCCAGGCGAACCAGAAGTATGACCAATATGACCAGGTTGTAGCCTAAAAAGGACTGGAACCAGAGATTGAAGTTCTCGGCCCCATAGGCCACCCCGTACAGGCGCACCCCGATCCAATCGGGCTCAAGCAGCGCGGCCAGGTAAAAGCACAGGGGCAGGCCATAGAGCCAGGCACGGTCGCGCCAGGTCACCGGCCGGATGAGCACCAGGATCACCTCGCCGATGAAGCCGGGAGGCAGCAGGAACAAAAAACTCAGCCAGCGGTAAAGCTGGAACACCGTGGCCGGGGGAAAGGTGATCGCGGAAAAGCTTATGAATACGTCGAAAAAGGCCCACGCCACCGACCAGATCAGCCAGCGCTGGATGGTGCCGGTGCGCGGGTTTTCCGGGGCGTGGCGGCCCAGGTAGATAATCAGGGCAAGCCCATAGGCCATGGTGAAGGCGAGGTTGCCCAGGTAATAGGTTTCGAACATCAGCTATCCCGTACAGGCCGGTGATACCGAAATCCCGGGCGAGGCTGGCTCCCTGGACGGGATCGGACCTTGCTCGCCTATTCGCTACCGGGGGTAGGCCGAGGACCCGCCAGCATATTAGCAGGAACCCCCAGGTGGGTAAAGATGACCTTGCCCGGCAAGGCAATATTACAGGCGCGGCTCGATCAGCTACGTATTGCCCGGCAGGCCCGGTGCAGACTCAAACCTGGGCGGCAGCCTCGGCCCCCAGGGCCAGCAATTTGCGGTTGGCCTGGGCCCTGGCCTGGGGCTGCCCCTGGCAAATGGCTTGCTCCAGCTCGCCCAGCTTCACGGGCAGGGCACCGGCCGCGGCCGCGGCCCCCAAAATCACCACGTTGGCCCCCTTGGCCGTGCCCGCCTGTCCGGCCAGCTCCGTGGCCGGCACGGTGAGCACTTGGGCCCCAAAGGAAGCCAGAGCCTTCTTGGCCTTGGGCGAGAGGAACTCCAAGTCCGGGGCGTTGACCACCAGCCAGCCGCCGGCGGCCAGTTGATCAAGGTTGCGCACCGCCTCGCCGGGGTCCAGGGCCAAAAGCAAATCAGCCTGCCCCGGGCTGACCAGGGGACCGCTGAACTTGCCGGCCTTGAGGTGGCTGACCACCGCTCCGCCCCGCTGGGCCATGCCGTGCACCTCGCTGATGAGGATGGCCCCTGCCTTGGGTTCCACCGCCGAGGCCAGGGCCCGGCTCACGAACAGCACTCCCTGGCCGCCCACACCGGCCACCACCGCCTGCCACTTGAGCCGGCTCATTTGCTCTCCTCCATCGGGGCGATGGCCCCATGGGCGCAGACCTCGGCGCACAGGCCGCAATCAACGCACCAGCCCCGGTCGATGCTGATGTATCCCCGCGCGTCCTTGGCCAGGGCGGGACAGGAGAACCAGGTGCTGCACAGCCCGCAGGCCACGCAGGCCCCGGCCGGCTCCAGCACCATGGTGCCGGTGGGACAGACCTCGGCGCACAGGCGGCAGCCGGTGCACTTGGCCTGGTCAATCTTTATACGGCCCTTGCCAACCCGGGTGAGCGCGCCCGCCGGGCACACGGCCACGCAGCGGCCGCAGTCGGCGCAGGGGTTGTCCTTGGGCTTGAAGCTGGTCTTGACCGCCTCGGCTTGGCCGGCCACCTCCACCTTGCAGGGGGAGGCCACCGCGTCCTTGGGGCGCTGGGCCGCGCAGGCGTGGCGGGCGATAATCACCGCCACCGAGCCCTCGGGCCCCTTGCACCAGCGCCAGGCCTTTTTAAGGGTCTTTTGCAGATCACCCATCTGGTAGGGGTCCAGCTCAGCCAGCCAGCGCACCCCGCAGCCCTCCACCAGTTTCTTGATGTCCAGGGCGTTGCCGGGGTGGCCGTCGGCGGTGAGGCCGCTTTCCGGAGTGGGCTGCATGCCGGTCATGGAGGTGGTCTCGTTGTCCAGGATCACCAGCACGAAGCGCGAGCCGTTGTATACCGCGTTGACCAGGCCGGTTATGCCCGAGTGGAAAAAGGTGCTGTCGCCGATGGTGGCCACCACCGGGGTTTCGTCCTTGGCCTGGTTCAGGCCGCGGCTCAAGGCGCTGGCAAAGGTCACCGCCGCGCCCATGTCGTGACAGGTATCCACCGCCCCCTGGTTCATGCCCAGGGTGTAGCAGCCGATGTCGCTGGGGTAGACCCCGGTGGGCAGGGCCCGGCGCATGCTGTAGAACACCGCCCGGTGAGAGCAGCCGGGGCACAGGTTGGGCCGGCGCATGGGCGGCTGGTCCGGCACGGTGAGAATTTTCCCCCTGGGGCGGGGAGCCTTTAGCTTGGCCTCGCCCAGGGCCCGTTCCAACACCTCGCCCAACACCTCGGGGGTAAGCTCCCCGGCGCTGGGCACGTGGCCCGAGCCCCGGCCCCATAGACTATCCCGCTGGGGAGCCAGAAGCTCCAGCACCGGTTCGGTCTCTTCCAGGACCAGCACCCTGCGGCAGCCGTTGATCAGCTCGCTGACCGGCCCCACGGGCAGGGGATAGGGCGCGGCGGTCTGCAGGAAAGGAATTTTGCCCTCCTCCACCGGCAGGCCCAGCTCGGCCAGCAGGTCGCGGGTCAGGGCCGCCGACACGCCCGAGGCCAGGATACCCAGAGGAGCCCGGGGCCTGAGCGGGGCGTGCCATTTGTTCAGGCTCTTGCTCTTGCTCAGGTAGTCCTGAATCTTGGCCAGCTTGGCGTTGAGGGCATGGTGCAGGGCCAGGCGCATCTTGGGGATGGCCGCCCAGCGGAAGGGATCGCGCTTAAAGACCGGAGTGCGCTCCAGCTCCTTGGGCTGGCGCAGGTTCAGGTTTTGCCGGCCATGACATACCCTGAGGGTGGGCCGGATCATCACCGGAATCTGAAAGCGCTCGCTCAGGGCAAAGGCCGGTCCCACCAAGTCCCTGGCCATGGCCGGGCTGTCCGGGTCCAGCACCGGCAGCTTGGCGAAATGGGCCAACAGGCGGCTGTCCTGCTCGGTCTGGGAGGAGTGGGGGCCGGGGTCGTCGGCGCTGATGATGATCATGCCGCCGATCACCCCGATGTAGGCCGAGCTCATCACCGGATCCAGGGCCACGTTGAGCCCCACCATCTTCATGGCCACGGCCGAGCGCTGGCCGGTGTAGGCGGCGGACAGGGCCACCTCTACCGCCACCTTCTCGTTGACCGACCATTCGCAGTAGGGCGGGGTTTTCAGCTCGGCCCCATAGTGGACCACTGAGGGCAATATCTCGCTGCTGGGGGTGCCGGGATAGGCGGTCATCACCGACACCCCGTTTTCCACCAGGCCCCGCCCCAGGGCTTGGTTGCCCATCAATATCTCTTTGCGCACTTTATTCTTGGGACTCACGCGTATCCTCGCTGAGTGGTTTGGTTTGCAAGCTACATAAAATAACCCGGCGCGAGGCCGGGCGCAAGGGAAGCGGCTCCAGGCTACTTGCGATCATAAACCGCCGAACCGTCCCAATCCGGTGGCGGCGGATCGATCAGGAAAGCGGCAATGCGCCGGGCCAGGACCTGGGCCGCCGTGTCCTGGGGACGCTCCGTGGCCAGGGCGCCGAAGGCGTCGGCCGCGGCGGGCCAGTCGCGCTTTTGATACAAGGCAAAGGCGGCCTCCCAGCGCCTCAGATAGGCCGTCTCCTCCGGGGCTGGGGCCAGTTCCGCGGCGTCGTCGAGCATACCTACCAGCTCGTAAATAAGGGTAGGCTCGCTGGTGCCCTTGGGCTCCACTTGGTCTATGCTGCGCCACACAAAGCCCTCTCCGGCCGCCTCTTGGGTGGCCCGGCTGGCCAATATCTGGGTGCCGTAGACCTTGTTGAGCCCCTCCAGGCGCGAGGCCAGGTTCACTGCCGCTCCCAGAGCGGTGTAGTCCATGCGCTGGGCCGCGCCCACGTTGCCCACGATCACCTCGCCGGTGTGCAGGCCCAGGCGGGTGTGCATGATAGGCTGGCCCTTTTGCCGCCACTGCTGGTCCATCTGCCTGCTGCGCGCCCGGCACATCAGGGCCGCCCGGCAGGCATGGGCCGCATGGCCCTGGTCTTCCAAAGGCGCGTTCCAAAAGGCCATGATGGCGTCGCCGATGAACTTATCGATGGTGCCCTGGTTATCCTGGATTTCGTCGCACAGGCCGGAGAAGTACTGCGAGGCCTTGACCATGAGCGCCTCGGGGTCCATGTGCTCGGCCATGTCGGTGAAGCCTTGCACATCGGTGAACAACAAGGTGAGCACCCGCTTTTCGCCGCCCAGGCCCTGCTCCTTGCCTGAAACCACCAGTTGGCGCACCAAATCCACGGGCACATAACGGGAAAAGGTGCGCAAGGTGGTCTTCATGGTGGCCACGCTCTGGGTAAGCCGGTGTATCTCTTTGATGCGCGAGTTGATGACCGGGGTGGGCTCTAGCTGCAGGTTGCGCATGGCCTTGGTCTCGGCCACCACCTGTCCCAGGGGACGGGAAATGCGCCGGGCCACGAAAAACACCAAAGGGATGGCCCCGAGCATAATGAGCAGGGAGATGAGCAGGGAGCGCAGATTGCTTTGGATGATGGGCCCGATCAGCTCATCCAGGGGAGCCAGCACGGCCACGTAGTAATAGCGCCCCCGGAAGTCCCGTATGCGCTCCACTCCGGCGGTGTACTCACGGCCGCTGTCAGTAAAATTGACGATCTGATCCGCGGACTTGGGGTCGAAAAGACGGCTCAGTCGGCTGAGCAGGGGATCGCCCAGGTTGTCCAGGGTGGCCAGGCTCAGCACCGGCTTGCCGTCCTGGAGCGATTGCCTGACCACCTTTTTGGGGTCGGGATAGGCCACCAGGCGCTTTTTATGGTCGAACACCACGGTTAGCCCCGAAGGGCAGGCCTTGTGCGAGGCGGCAAAGCCGCATAGGGTGCGAGCCGTGAGATCCACCCCCAGCACCCCTCCCTGGGGCGCGGGAGCAAAGCGGTAGGACAGGGTCATGCCCGGCTCCAGCAGGGAGTCGAACACATAGTAGTGGGAGCCCCTCACCTTGCCGGCCTGTTGGGCCAACTTGAACCAGGGGCGCTCTCGGGGATCATAGGCGGGCTCGATCTGGCTCCAGAAAGAAAGCACTTTTTCTTGCCCATCCAGAAAGCGCCAGGTCATCAGGCGAGAGCCGCCGGCCTTGCTGACGATGGTGCGCACCCCATACACCGCACCCTGGGGCGCCTTGATCTCCTGGCGGGCCTTGGGCGGCATTTTCTCCAGGCGCACCACCTGGAAAAATCCGCCGTCATCATAGCCCAGGTACATGCCGAAAAATTGGGGATGAGCCTCCAGGCCCCTGATGAACATGCCCTGCAATGCGTGGCCCGCTCCGGTGGGCGGCTTTGCCAGGCCCGGATGCTCGGCGGTAAGCACCAAAAAGGAGCGGGCCTTGCCGAAGAAGTGGGCAAGTTGGCCGGTGAACTGGCTCACGATGTCGTGCATGAGCCTGCGCGAGGACATCATGGCCCGTTCAGTGCTGGTGGCGTAGTTGTACCAGGTGATGGCCCCGGCCACCGCGATCATGAGCACCAGGAATATGGTGAGGATGTTCAGATACAGGGGGTAGCGGCGGCGTTTGGGGGGGGCTTGATCAGGGGCCATGGACACCTCTCAGAATCGGCCATGGCCCAAGAATACCCCGGCCGGTCGGCGTGGGGCAAGCGCGGCGCGGAGAGGGCCCCCGCGCCGCGCCACAGGTTATTTGGCCGGGACGAACTTGCCGTCCTTGACCTGAATCATGACCATGGAGTCCACGCCCAGGCCGTTGTGGTCCTTGGGGCTTAGGTTGTACACACCGCTGACTCCCACGTAGTCCTTGGTGTTCTCCAGGGCTTCACGCACCTTGGCCGGGTCGGTGCCCGCCTTTTGCATGGCCCCGGCCAGCAGGTACACCGCGTCCCAGGCATAGCCGGAGTGGGTGTTGATGGGGTAGTCCTTGTTGTACTTGTACACGTCGTTGTACAGGCGCACGAACTCGTCGATCACCTTCTTTTGGGGGTCGGAGTCCGGCAGGTACTGGTAGACCATCAGTTTGGTGGAGGGCATCAGGTCGCCCTCGGCCGCCGCCCCGGCCAGCTGGATGTACTTGGGACCGGGCACGCCGTGGCACTGCACCAGAGGAGATTTTATGCCCAGGGCGTGGTGGTTTTTGGAGACAATGGCCGCGGCCGGGCCGATGGTCCAGCAGACGATGGCCTGGGGCTTGCTGGCGGCCAGCTTGGTGAGCTGGCTCTTCATGTCCACATCCTTGGGGTTGAACTGCTCCGAGCCCACCATGGTGATGCCGTACTTAGGAGCCAGCTTGCCGATCCAGCGGGCGCCGTCGCGGCCAAACCCGTCGCTGGCGCTCAAGAGCGCGACCTTGGTCAGGCCATGGGCCTTGAGGTAGGCCAGCACCTTCTTGACCGCAATGGAGGAGCGCTGCGGGGCCTTGAACACCCAGTGGGCGGTGCCGAAGTTCATCTTGCCGATCTTGCCTTCCATGATCACCGGGTCGCCGCCCACGGTCATCACGGTGGGCATCTTGGCCGCCTCAACCTGCTTTTTCACCGCCATGCCGGTGCCGGTGCGGGTGGGGCCCACCACCGCGGCCACCTTGTCCACGTTCACGAACTTCTTGAAGGCCATCACCGCCTTGGTGGGCTCGCCCTCGGTGTCGGCCAGCACCAGCTCGATGGGACGGCCCTGGATGCCGCCCTCCTTGTTGATCTTGTCCACCACCATCAGGGCCACCAGCTTGGTGGGCGCACCGATGAAGGCCGCCGGGCCGCTCAGGGCAAAAAAGGCCCCGATCTTAACCGGCTCTTTTTTGTCTGCCGCCCCCACCGGAGCGGCCAGGGCCAGGGCCAAAACCAGGCACAAGGCCGCCACGGCCAAAAGCTTAAACCTTTGCATCGCTCATCCTCCCTTTCGCGGCCGTCCTCCCTCCCCGGAGGCCCGGCCCGTGATTTATCAGTCGTCGCGGCGGTCGAATATCCGCTGCGATTTGCGTTCAGTGCGCGGCAAGCTGCCGTAGTCCACCACCTGTACCTTGGCGCTCACCAGGATGTGGGCCTTGACCCCTTTGGAGATGGCCGCGGCCACCGCCTCGTCGTCGGCCGCGCCGCCCTCTGGGGCCCGCTCCACCTTGATGGTCATGTAGTCGCGTCCGTCCTCGCCCCGGCTCAGGTGCACCTGATACTCCGAGCCTACCCCCTGGCTCTGACTGAGCACGTGGTCTATCTGGCCGGGGTAGATGTTCACCGCCCGGAACTTGATCATGTCGTCGCTGCGCCCCAGGATGCGGTCGTGACGCGGCAAGGGGTTACCGCAAGCACAGGGCTCGGGGATGATGCGGCACAGGTCGCGGGTGCGGTAGCGGATCAGGGGGGCGGCCTCCTTACATAGGGTGGTCACCACCATTTCGCCGATCTCTCCCGGAGCCACCGGCTGCAAGGTGGCCGGGTCCAGGATCTCTAAAATATAGTAGTCAGCCCAGTAGTGGATGCCTTCATGGGCCTGGCACTCGATGCCCGTGCCCGGCCCGTAGAGTTCGGTGAGCCCGGGGATGTCAAAAAGCTCCGCTCCCAGGGCCTGGCTGATGCGCTGGCGCATGGCATCGCTGGTGCGCTCGCTGCCGTAGATCAGCTTGTTTATCTTCACCTGCTCGCTGATGCCCCGGCGCTTGATCTCCTCGGCCATGAGCAAGGCCATGGAGGAGGTGGAGCACATCACCGTGGTGCCGAAGTCCACCAGGAACTGGCACTGCATCTCCAGGTTGCCCGGGCCCACGGGCAGAGCCAGAGCCCCGAAGCGTTCACAACCCGCCTGGAAGCCCGCCCCAGCGGTCCACACTCCGTAGCCCACCATGATCTGCACCCGGTCCAGGCGGGTGAGCCCGGCCATCTCATAGCAGCGGGCGAACATCACCGCCCAGTCGTCCAGGTCCTTCTGGCTGTAGGCCAGCACCTTGCGCTTGCCGGTGGTGCCGCTGGAGGCGTGCACCCTAACCACCCGCTCCAGGGGCACCGAGAGCAGGGGGAAGGGGTAACCGGCCCTGAGATCATCGGCAGTGGTGAGGGGCAGGCCCTTCAGGTCGTCCAGGCTCTTGATATCGTTTGGAGCCACCCCCGCCTCTTTGAGGCGCTGGGCGTAAAAGGGGCTGCCCGCATGGGCATGGGCCACGGTCCATTGCAGGCCCTTGAGCTGATGCGCGGCCAGCTCTTCGGGGCTCTTAAAGTCAGGCATGAAGGTCATGGGGTTTCCTCGGGTTTCTTATCTTGCGGGCCGCCAAAAGCGCGGCGGGGGCCCAAAAAGGCCTCGCGCAGCATCTCGTCGGCCAATATATCCTGGGGCGAGCCGCTCTGGCGAATGCGGCCGCCGGTGATGATGTATCCCCGCTGGCTTACACTCAGGGCGCCCAAGGCGTTTTGCTCCACCAGGAGCACCGAGCATCCCTGGGCGGGCAGATCGCGCACCACTCCCAAAATCTCGGCGGCCACCTGGGGGGCCAGGCCCAGGCTGGGCTCGTCCAAAAGCAGCAGGCGGGGCCGGGCCATGAGCCCTCGGGCCATGGCCAGCATCTGTTGCTCGCCTCCGCTCAGGGTGCCGGCGGGCTGATCCAGGCGCTCGGCCAAGACCGGAAACAAAGCCAAGGCCCGCTTCATGTCCTCGGCCACTTCCTTGTGCTGGCGCTTGCGCAGGCGCACGTAGGAGCCCAGCTCCAAATTTTCCCGCACGCTCAGGGGGCCGAAGAGCTGGCGGCCCTCGGGCACCTGCACCACCCCGGTCTCCACCACTGCCGAGGGGGACATACCGCTAATCTGGCGGTTCTCAAAGGTCACCCGCCCGCCTTTGGGCTTGAGCATCCCGGAGATCACCCCCAACAGGGTGGTCTTGCCCGCCCCGTTCATGCCCAACAGGCTCACCACCTCGCCGGGGTTCACCTTGAGGCTCACTTCGCGCAGGGCCGGTTGGCGGCCATAGGCAAAGGATATGGACTCCACCCTAAGCAATCAGGCCGAACTCCTCTCCCCCGCCCAGATAGGTGCGCAGCACCTCGGGGTCTTGTTGAATCTCCTCGGGCGTGCCCTGAGCGATGAGCACCCCGCCGCTGAGCACCGCCACCTGGTCACTCACGTGCATCACCAGGCCCATGTCGTGCTCCACCAGCACCACGCCGATGCCCTGCTCCTTGATCTTCGCGATAAGCCCGCCAATCTCGTGGGTCTCGGCCGCGTTGAGCCCGGCCACCGGCTCGTCCAAGAGCATCAGGCGAGGCCGTCCGGCCAGGGCCCGGGCCAGCTCCAGGCGCTTCTGGTCGCCATAGGCCAGCTCCTCGGCCGGCTGAAGGGCCACTTTTTCCAGACCGAAAAAGCTTAGCATCTCCTCGGCCCGCCCCCGGATGGCCTTTTCCTCGCGCCTGAGCAGGGGCAGGCGCAGCATGGCCGTGCTGAAGCCGCCCCGGCTGGCCGCGTGCATACCCACCATCACGTTTTCCAGGGCGTTCATCAGGCCAAAGACCTGCAAGTTCTGGAATGTGCGGGTGAGGCCCAAGCGGGCCAGCTTGTGCCCCGGTAGGCCCAGCACCGGCTTGCCCTCAAAGCTAACCTGGCCCGCGTCCGGGGTCACCACCCCGGAGACGCAGTTGATGGCCGTGGTCTTGCCCGCCCCGTTGGGGCCGATGAGCGCGGTG
>JAHLLJ010000038.1 GCA_020444205.1 Deltaproteobacteria bacterium
CCATCAAGCACAAGGGCTACCGGGTCAGCGCCTCGGAGATCGAGTGCGTGCTGCAAGACCATCAAGCGGTGGTGGCTTCTTGCGTGGTGGGTATCCCCGACGAAAAGGTGGGCGAGCGGGTCAAGGCCTACGTGGTGCTCAAAAAGGACATCAAGGGCATCACCGGCTACGACCTCATAGCCTTTTGCCGCCAGCGCCTGGCGGGCTACAAGGTGCCCCAATACATCGAGTTCCGCGATATGCTGCCCAAGTCCAAGGTGGGCAAGCTCTTAAGGCGCGAGGTACGTGGCGAGGAAGCCTCCCGGCGAGCGGGGTAGGTTAGGCACAGCACCCCGGTGGGGATGACAGGTTTAACTTGACATTTCTCACCGGGGAAATTAATCTGCGCAAAATAAAACGACCGGACGGTAGATTTTAAGCCATCTCCGCCCCGCGGCTGGGAACCAATGGGCCACCAGTTTTGGGCGGAGAATTCCGGGAGACACCAGAGCTTGCTTCACCGCGACTTCTCCACCTAGCAGAGATCCCTCTACCACCTCCGGGTCGGCGACATCAATGATCGGAGAATCGCGTCATGGATGATATTTGCACTCTGCGTACTGTCTTGGACCGTAACCTGGAATACAACCCGCAAAAGACCGCTCTGGTTGAGGGGGCGCGCCAGTATTCTTTTCTGGAATTTGCCCAGCGCACCAGAGCCATGGGAAACGCCCTTTTGAACCTGGGCCTGAAAAAGGGCGAGAGGGTGGCGATCCTGAGCAAAAACAGCATGGAAAATGCCGAGTCCTACTTCAGCATCCCCAACGCGGGATTGGTGCTGGTAATGCTCAACTTCCGATTGGCCCCCCGGGAAATTCTGACCATCCTGGAGGATTCGGGCGCCTCGGTGCTGATGGTCAATCAAGAGTACATGGGCCACGTGGATCAGATAAAAGATGAGCTTGAATTCATCAAGAAACTAATCTTCATAGGTCCCTCTGACGAAGTGCCAAAAGGGTGGCTTCACTATGAGGCCTTGATCCGGGATGCTTCCGACGAGGTACCACCAACCGAGCTGCGTGAAAACGATCTGGCCGCCCTCATGTACACCAGCGGCACCACCGGTTCTCCCAAGGGATGTATGGCCACCCACCGCAACTTTTATCACGTGGGCCGCAGCCTCACTTTGGAGCTGAGGATGACCCGCGACGACGTGGGTATTATCGCCTCGCCCCTTTTCCATGCCACCGGCGAGGTTGTGTTGATGAACGGCATGTACAGCGGAACCACCTCCATAATAATGCCCCAATGGGATGCCGCCCAGTTCCTGGGCCTGGTGGAAAAATACAAGGTGACCACCGGAATGCTGGCCACGCCCATGCTGCTTTTCCTGTTGGAAAGCCCGGAGGTGGACAAATACGACCACAGCAGCTTGCAGAAGATATTTTTCGCGGGTGCTCCGGTGACTCCCGTGGTTTTCCAGCGGGCCATAGAGCGCTTCGGCAATGTATGGGTGCATCTTTTCGGCACCACCGAAACCGTGGGTCAGACCACCATACTCAAAATCGAGGACATCGCTGGCGCCCTGAACGAGGGTAATCTGGAAATCCTGGGCTCCTGCGGACGCTCCTTTGCAGACATGCAAAGCACGGTAGTGGATAGTGATGACCACCCGGTTGCCCCCGGTGAAGTGGGTGAGATGAAAGTGCGCGGCTTGGGCACCACCCTGGGCTATTGGAATAAGCCGGAAGAGACTCTCAACGATTTCAGGAACGGCGCCTACTATTCCCAAGACCTGTGTCGGGTCGACGAGCAAGGCTTTATTTATGTGGTGGACCGGAAAAAGGATATGATCATCACCGGCGGGGAGAACGTCTATCCCGCGGAAGTGGAAAACATCCTTTACAAACATCCCGGCGTTTCCATGGCCGCGGTTATCGGAACCCCGGACGAAAAATGGGGAGAAGCGGTGACGGCCATGATCGTCAAAAGGGGCGAAGAGTCCCTGGACGCCGAGGGCGTCAGGGCCTTTGTGCGCGGGGAAATCGCGGGTTACAAAGTGCCTAAAAAAGTTTTGTTCGTTGAGTCGCTTCCCATGAGCGCCAGCGGCAAGATTCTGAAATTTAAATTGCGGACAGAGCTATCCGCTGCTTGACATCTCCCGCAAGGGCGGCTAATCTTTGCGAAACAAACCGACCGGACGGTAGATTTTATGCCAACCATGCCCAAAGGCCGTAAGCGCCAAAAGCAGCTCTACGATGCAGCCGCCCGCCTGTTCGCGTCTCAGGGCTATCACGCCACCAGCCTGCGGGAGCTGGCCGAAACCCTGGGTCTCAACAAAAGCTCGCTCTACCACTACTTCGACTCCAAGCAGGAGTTGCTCTACCGCCTTTTGGACGACTACATCTCCGAGGCCTTGGAAGAGATACAGGCTTTGTGCGCCGGTGGCCGGGACCCAGAGGAGAAGCTGGCCGACTTCATGCGTTACTACACCCGCTTCTATGCCAAAGACCTGGATCGCCTGGCCCTGCTGGTCAACGAGGTGGACAATCTGGAACCCCGTTTTCGCCGGGTGCTGGAGAAAAAGGAGCGCCGCTATTTGGCCGCGCTTACCGACATTTTTGAGCAACTGCGCAGCCAAGGACGCCTCAAGGACGTTCCTTCTACCGTGGCGGCCTTCGCCTTTTTCGGCATGGTGCACTACACCTTCAGGTGGTACCGCCCCAAGGGCCGCGTGAGCCCGGAGGAGCTCTCCGAGATGTTCTGGGAGATCTTCGGGCGCGGCGTGCTGTGGCCTGAAAAGGGCAAGCGGTCATGACCCCTTTGCGCGCGCCTTTTTGGGGAGTGGAGTGGGCCTGGCTCTTCTATTTGCTGGCTGCCCTGGCTCTGGCCGTTCTAGCCCTGGGTCTTTGGGAAAAGATCGCCCTGTGGGCTCAGGGCCGCCGCGCCGCTCCCACGGCCAGCCACAAGCATCCCATGGGCGCGATCTTGGCCGACGTGTTCCTGGGGCGGCGCATTTGGCGTGGCGGGACCGCCGCCGGGCTCATGCACCTCATGTTGCTATGGGGCTTCCTGGGCCTGTTCATCGGCACCTGCCTGGTAGCGGTGGACCACAACCTGGTCTCTTTTCTGCAAGGCCGGGTCTACCTGTGGTTCTCCGCTGGGCTGGAAATCTGCGGCTTGCTGCTGGTCCTGGGCCTGGTGCTGGCCCTGGCTCGGCGCTGGCTGTTGCCGGTGTCTCGCTTGGAGCGCAAGCCGGACGACACCCTGCTGCCCCTGTGGCTCCTGGCTATGGCCTGCGGCGGCTTCATGGTGGAAGCGGCCCGCTTGGCCGCCACCCGCCCATCCTGGGAGGCCTGGTCCTTTGTGGCTTACGGCCTGTCCGGACTGTTCCCCAGCGCTGATGCGGCGCGAGAGGCCTTCCCCTGGCTGTGGTGGTCTCATGCCCTGATCAGCCTGGGCTTTATCGCCTGGCTGCCCTGGTCCAAGCTGGCCCATGCCATCGCCGCCCCGGCCAGCCTGTATTTGCAGGGCCAGCCCTTGGCCGTGTTGGCCGTGGCCGCCGAGGAAGGCGACCTGGCCGCCCTGGGGCTCCGGCACCTACTTCACCTGGATGCCTGCACCCGCTGCGGCCGTTGCGTAGAGGTCTGCCCCGCGGCCCAGGCGGGTGAGCCCTTCTCTCCCCGCGATGTGCTGCGCCGGGCCCGGCATCAGGCCCGCCTCAAATATAGCCCCCTGTATCGTTTGCCTTGGTTTCGCAGCCGCCGTCAGGCCTTGCTGGAGCGGGACCGCGCCGCTGACTGGGAGGCGGCCTGGTATTGCACCACCTGCCGGGCCTGCCTGGAGGTGTGTCCGGTGCAGGCCGCGCCCATCGAGATGATTCGCAAGCTCAGAGCGGGCATGGTGGAGCAGGGCTCGGCCGTACCGCCTCAGCTAATGGACACCATGGAAAAGCTATTCCGCTATGGCAACCCCTGGGTGGCCAAGAAGGGGGCCAAGAAGGGATGGGACCAGGGGCGCGACATCCCGAACCTGAGCAAGTCCGGGCCCGAGAAGGACTGGCTCTACTTTGTGGGCTGCACCACCTCCATCGACACCAGGGCTCAGAATATTGCCCGTTCCTTGAGCGATGTATTGACCCACTGCGGGGTGTCCTTTGGCACTCTGGGGAAAAAGGAGCCTTGCTGCGGGGACATCGCCCGCCGCCTGGGCGAGCAGGGGCTTATGGAGGAGCAGATCGAGGCCACCCAGGCCTTGCTCAACAAGCACGAGCTCACCCGGCTTATCTGCACCTCGCCCCACTGCTTTGACACCATCAAGAAGGTGCACCCGCTGTTCACCGAGGAGGGCCTGCCTTTGCGGGTGCTGCACTACAGCCAGATGCTGCACCACCTAATTAAGCAGGGCAAGCTGATCTTCGATCATCCCGTGCCGGTGAAAGTCACCTATCACGATCCTTGCTACCTGGCCCGGCACAACCGGGTGGTGGATGAGCCCCGTGAGTTGCTTAGGGCTATGCCCGGCCTGGAGCTGGTGGAGATGGCTGACCACGGCTTTAATTCTCTATGCTGCGGCGGCGGGGGAGGGCGCATGTGGCACGAGATACCCGGCCAGGCCAACCTGGCGGTGCGCCGTTTGGAGCAGGCCGCGGCCACCGGGGCAGAGCTGGTGGTCACCGCCTGCCCCCTGTGCCTGATTATGCTGGAAGACGCCCGCAAGACCGGCGGGTTTGAGGATAAGTTCGCCATCATCGACCTTAGCGAGTTGGCGGCCCGGGCCTTGGGGCTGGCCGCCGCGGACGGGGAGGCCGAAGCAAGCGCATGAAAATTTTGGTGCTGGTAAAAAACGTGCCCGAAGTGGCCGAGGCTGAGCTGGAGATAGACCAGGGGGCCTTGGACCTGGAAGACCTGGAGATGGTCGTCAACGAGTGGGACAACTACGCGGTGGAGGAGGCGGTGCGCATCACTGAGGCCTCCGGCGGCGAGGTCCACCTCATGACCTTGGGCGGCGAGGATGACGAAGACGTACTGCGGCGCGGCTTGGCCATGGGGGCCCACGCGGCCTCCCATCTGTGCGACGAGGCCTTTGAGGGCTCTGACCCGGCCACCACGGCTCGGGTCTTCGCCACAGCGGTCAAAGACGGCGGCTATGATTTGATCCTCACCGGGGTGCAGAGCGCCGACCTGGGCCAGGCCTCCACCGGGGTGCTGCTGGCCCAGGAGCTGGGCCTGCCTCACGCCACCATGGCCATAGGCCTGGAGCTGGGCGCGGGGGAGATCGTGGTCACCCGGGAGCTGGAGAACAACACCAGCGAAAAGGTGGCTATGCCCCTGCCCGCGGTGGTTACGGTGCAGTCGGGCATCAACCAGCCCCGCTACGTTTCCATCATGGGTATCCGCAAGGTGCGCAAGATGACCATCGAGCAGATCGAGGCCGATGACCTGGACCTGGCCGAGGAGTCAGTGGGCGCGGCGGCCTCCATGGTGGCGGAGCAATCATTGGCCCTGCCGCCCATGGGCGAAGGGGCCCAGATGCTTGAGGGCAGCCTGGACAGCGTGTGCGACGAAGTTGCCTCTATCCTGCGGGAGAAAGGAGGCCTGGCATGAGCGGCGTGCTGGTTATAGCTGAACACCGTCAGGGCGACCTGCGCGAGGCCACCCTGGAGTGCCTGGGCGCGGCTCTGGAGCTGGCTCCGGCCCTGGGCGGCGAGGTGACTACTCTGCTCTTGGCCGATGACCCCACCGCCTTGGCGGGCGATATCACCGGCCGCACCCATGGGCTCAAGCTCTATGCCCACCCCGACCTGGCCGCCTTCAACCCAGAGCTTTACCTGCCGGTGGTCATGGACGCGGTGGAGGCCTTGGAGCCTTCCCTGGTGCTCATGCCCCACTCCAGTCAGGGCATGGACCTGGCCCCGGCCTTGGCCGGCCGCCTGGGCCTGCCCCTGGTTACCGACAGCACCGGCATTTCCTGGAGCGACGGCGCTTTTACCGCACAACGGGCGGTGTACGGCGGCAAGGCGGTGCAGGAGCTTGGCCTCAAGCCGGCACCCACGGTGATCGCCACCCTGCAGGCCGGTGCCTACCAGGCCCCTGCGGAAGGTGCGGTGGAAACGGCTTCTGAGAGCACCACCCTAACGGAGCTGACTCCCCGCCACGCCCGGCGCTTTTTGGAATACCTGGCCGGCGCGGTGGAGGACGTGGACATAGCGGCGGCCGACATCCTGGTCTCGGTGGGCAGGGGCATCGGCAGCCCGGACAATATTCCAGAGGCACAGGCCTTGGCCGACGCCCTGGGAGCCACCCTGTCTTGCTCCCGGCCGGTGGCCGACGCGGGCTGGCTGCCCAAGAGCCGCCAGGTGGGCACCAGCGGCAAGGCGGTGCGCCCCAAGATCTACTTGGCCCTGGGCATCAGCGGAGCCTTCCAGCACCAGGCGGGCATGAAAAACAGCGGCACCATCATCGCGGTCAACTCCGACCCCCGGGCCCCCATCTTTCAGGTGGCCCACTACGGCATCGTGGCCGATATGTTCGAGGTGCTTCCCAAGCTGGCCGAGCGTTTCGGGGGATAGGATAGAGCCATGGATTTTAGTTTGAGCAAGGAACAGCGGGACATCGTGCGCGCGGCGCGGGAGTTTGCCTTGGGCGAGTTCCCCGGCCGGGCCCTGGAGTTCGACCGCGAGGAGACCTTTGACCTGGAGATCTGGCGCACCGCCTGCGAGCTGGGCTTTGTGGGTGCCTTCCTGGCTGAAGAGTACGGCGGCGCGGGCCTGGGCTTTTTGGAGCACAGCCTGATCACCGAGGAGTTCTGGGCCGTGGACCCGGGCTGCGGCCAAAGCGTGCTGGCGGTCACTTTTGGGGCGGAGCTGTTACAGCTTTTCGGCAGCGAGGAGCAAAAGCAGCAGGTGCTGCCCGAACTGGTAGAGGGCCAGGCCATCATGTGCTCGTGCATCACTGAACCCGAGGCGGGCAGCGACCCCAGCCGGGCGGCCACCACGGCGGTGAAAGACGGCGACGGCTGGCGCATCAATGGGGCCAAGATGTTCATCACCAACGGCACCACTGCCAAGTACTCGCTCATCTTCGCGGCCACCGACCCGGACAACCCGGACCGCCATGCCAGGCACAGCTTTTTCCTGACCCCCACCGATGTGCCCGGATTCCAGGCCACCAAACTCAAGGGCAAGCTGGGCATCCGGGCCTCGGACACCGCCGAGGTGGCCCTGAACAACCTTTGGGTGCCAGGCGACGCCTTGGTGGGCAAGTTGGGTCAGGGCTTCACCCAGCTCATGGCCTTTTTCAACCGCACTCGGTTGCACATCTGCGCCCAGGCGGTGGGCCTGGCCCGGGGCTGTTTGGAGGAGAGCGTCAAGCACCTCAAGGGTAGGGTGCAGTTCGGCCAAGCCTTGGGCAAATTCCAGGCTAATCAGTTTAAGGTGGCGGAAATGGCCACCCGCATCCGCGCCTCGCGCAACCTCTACTGGGAGGCGGCCTGGAACGTGGACCGGGGCAAGGTGGACCACGGGCTCATTGCCATGGCCAAATGGTTCTCCGCCCGCACCGCGGTGGAGGCGGCTGACGAGGCCTTGCAGATTCACGGCGGGTACGGCTACTTTGACGAGTACAAGGTGCAGCGCCTTTACCGCGACGCCAAAATTCTGGAGATTTACGAAGGTACCAAGGAGGTGGAGAAAATCATCGTAGCTGGCACACTATTAGGTTAAGCGGACCGGCTTTGCCAGACCCCGCATGGCTGCGTTGTCGGCATCACTCGCTCCTCGGCGTAGGTAGACTACGCCTGTGTCTCTCGCTAGCCTGCCGCCTTGCCCTGCGGCGTCTGGCTATGCCGGGAGGTGGCATGAATCTTCGCCTTGCCTAGCACCACCTGGCTGGGCCCGCTGTCGTTGGAGATGGGTGAGAAAAAGGCTGTCGCTGCGAGGAGCGAGCGACGAAGCAGTCTCTGTTCGCTAGCAAGTGCCTTTTCTAATCTTTCCGTAGTTTGCATCCGGTACAAATTACAGACTTGGTGTCGGTTGGCATAGGGAAGCTCATTTTGAAATCCAACAACCCCTCTCTGCCTAGAACCTATCGGGTCGCAAATTGAAGCCGTGCAGCTTCCATCCATGCTGCCCCCGCTCTATCAGGCACAGCCCGGCGTAGTCTAGCTCCAGGTGCAAGAGGTTGTTCAGGGGCAGGTCCAGCAGATTGCATAGCCCGGCCCGGATCACCCCGGAGTGAGCCACCACTAATACCGGTGACGGGCCGTCGGCCAGAGCCTCCAGCAAGGGTGCCACCCGCACCGCCACATCCGCGAAGCTCTCGCCGCCTTGGGGCCGGTGCCCAGCCAAATCCTCGCCCCTGGCCTCGTACTCGCCTGGAAAACGCTCGCGCACCTCGTCCACGCAAAGGCCTTCCCAAGCGCCCAGGGAAATCTCCCGCCAGCCAGGCTCTACCACGATCTCCCGGCCCGGCACGGCCAGGCGGGCGGTCTCGCGGCAGCGGGTCAGGGGGCTTGCGTACACCGCCCTGAAACCAACCCCGCGTAGACGCGCGCCCCACTGGGCGGCCTGGGTGCGCCCCGTCTCGGTGAGCGGCAGGTCCCTCTGGCCTACAAAGCAGCGGGGGCTGCTCTGAGTAATTTCTCCATGGCGCAGCAGATAAATCATTGATGCTCATTCTCCACCGCCAGGCCCGCCCGGGCCAGGCATTGTTCCAATCCCACGCCTATCACCGCTTCCACCCGCTCCGCGATATTGCGGGCCAGGTCCCAGCGCCGCTGAATGGCCGCCTTGGCTTCGGGGCTGGCGCCCTTGCGTTCCATTTTGTCCCCAAAGCGGTGGTCCAGGGCCACCCGGTGGTCTGCTTTCACCAACTTGTCGGCCAAATGCACCAATTCCGCCTCACTGAGAGGCGCGTTGGGAGCTATTTCGATGTCCACGTGCCGGGCGGCCAGGGGAGCCAGCTCCGCGAACCCCATCTCCCCCAGCAGGGCCGCACCGGCGGCCGGGTGGTCCGGCTGCCCCTTGGCCACGTCATGCAGCAAGCCTCCCGCCAAGGCCAACTCCGGGCTCAGTGCCGCACCGGCTTGCTTAGCGGCCAAGGCCAGGGCCTGAGCCACCTTCCCCACCATGACGCTGTGAGCCACCAGGTCCGGGGCCAGCTCAAGAACGTCGGTGAGCAGGGCCAGGCACTCGGCCTGGCTGGGCGTATCGTAATCGGCAACCTCGGCCTTCATGGCCGCGTAGTCTTCGGGGTGGTCCTGGTCGCGCAGGATGAAGCGATCAGCCACCGGCACCTCGTGGGCCATGTCCGGGGCCTGCTCCCAGAAGCCGCGTAAACCGCCCGGCCCCTGGTAATCGGCGATGGCTTCGGCCAGGCCGGCCGAGATCAGGGGCGGATGCCCTCTCTCGCCCTGAAAGGTGGGATGCAGCACCGGACCTTGCCCCTGGGCCCAGGCCGCACGCAAGCGAGCCAGGGTATGGGGCCGCACCAGAGGAATGTCCACCGGCAGCAGGAAAAAGGCCTGGCAGGCTGCGGGCAGGGCGGACAGACCGGTCCTGAGGGAGCTGAACATGCCTTGTTCATACTCAGCATTCAGCACCGGTACTGCCCCCAGGCGGCGCACCTCTGGTGCCATTTCCTCGGCCCGGTGCCCCAGCACCACCAGCACAGGGTCGGCCCCCGCCCCCTTGAGCAGGCCAACCACCCTGGCCAGCACGCTCTGGCCGCCTAAAGGCAGCAAAGGCTTGAACTGCTTCATGCGAGAGGACAACCCGGCGGCCAACACCAGCCCAGCCAGGGCCTCACTATCTTGTCTTTTCGCCTGAATTAATGGATTCATGAAAAATTGTCACATCCTGGGGCTGCAAGTCGGCAAAAAGGACTTATCATATGTGCCATGCAGGGGTTGATCTCCAGCGGGGGAAGTAGCTGGGTGTTAACCGGGAGATAGTTCATGACCAGTGATATTCATATTGTATGCCCAAAATGCGCCGCCACCAACCGTGTACCCTCCCAGAGGCTAGGTGAGAATCCCACCTGCGGCCGTTGTAAGTTCGCGCTTCTCACCGGCCGGCCGGTGGAGGCCGATGCCGCCCTTTTCGGCAAGATTATGTCCTCGGAGGACCTGCCGGTGCTGGTGGATTTCTGGGCTTCCTGGTGCGGCCCGTGCAAGATGATGGCTCCGGCCTTTGCCGAGGTTGCCGCCCAGTTGAACACTCAGGTCCGCCTCATCAAGGTCAACACCGAACAGGAACAGGCCCTTGCCGCGCAGATGGGCATCACTTCCATACCCACCATGGTGCTGTTCCAGGGAGGACGCGAAGTGGCGCGAACCTCCGGGGCCATGCCCGCGGCCGGCATCGTTCAGTGGGTCCAATCACAGTTATGAGTTCAGCCCGCCTCCGCGGAACTCAAGCCCCATAATGCTTACATCATCATCAAGGGGACGGTTGTGCCCAAAGTCCATGAGCTCGTTCCACAGGTTTTCTATGAGCTCGCCTACCGGCAGGGCCGCCCCCTGGATGATGTGACGGTGTAGCCGTTTCATCCCGAACATCTGGCCCTTGCGGTCGCGGTATTCCACCACCCCGTCGGTGTAGAGGATCAGGCGGTCACCCACGCGCATGGTGGTCCGCCCTCCCTCAAAGGGCACCGCGCCGTCCAGGCCGATCAGGGTGCCCCCCGCGGTCAGCTCCTCCAGTTCGCCTCCGGCCCGGAGCAAGATGGGATAGGGGTGCCCCGCGTTGGAGTAGAGCAGTTCGCCGTCGGAGAGCTTGAGCAGCAAATAAACGATGCTGAAGCTTTTGCCGAAGCGCTCCAGGGGGTATTCCCGGTCCAGGGCGCCCAGAACTTGGCTGGGAGGCAAGGCCTGCAAGGCCCCGTTCAGATCCCGTGTGGCCACGTGCCCGCTGGCCGGGTCCAGGGTTTCGTGCACCGACACGGTCATCAGGGAGGCGGGCACCCCATGACCGCTGATGTCGAGCATGTACAGGCACAAGGTCTCGGGGCCCAGGGGTTGGGCGTGGAAAAGGTCGCCGCCGATGAACTCGCTCGGCGCGAACTTCCAGGCCAACTCAACCTGCGGCAGATGAGGCAGGTTGTAGGGCAAAAGGGTTCGCTGGATGCCGGCGGCCGCCTGGAGGTCCTCGTCCAATCGCTCCTGTTTTTCCATGAGCGATTGGTTGGCGGTTTCAGCCGCTTCCTTGGCCCGTTTCAGCTCGGCTTGGGTGTTCTTCAGCTCGGTAACGTCCGTGGAGATGCCACCGACCCCATAGATGCGGCCTTTGGGATCGCGCAGGGGGAACTTGGAGGTGAGGTAGTGGTGCCTTCCGTCCTTTTGGCGGATATTCTCCTCGCTGTGCAAAGGCCCCTTGCCGATCAGGGCTTGTTTGTCATTGCGGTGCAGGGCTTGGGCGATTTGGGGCTCGAACATCTCCTGGTCGGTCATGCCCAAGGCCTGCTCTTGCTTGATGCCCATCAGCTGCTCAAAGCGGCGGTTGATGAACTGGTAGCGCCCGGCGTGATCCTTTAGATAGATCACCGCCGGGGAGAAGGTCATGATGTCCTGCAGGCGCTGCTCGCTTTCGGCCAGGGCCTGCTGGGCCGCTTGGTGGCGCACCTGGGCCCAGGCCAGAAACCAGCAGATGAGCCCGGCCACGAAAAGCACTACGGTGAGCAACTGGGTGAGCTGGATCAGGTATACGCCCACCACTGCGTCCACCCTTGCCTCGGGCACCAGGGATACGATTCTCAGCCGGGAATGCCCGTCCTGGGCGCGCTGGGGAGGGTTGACAGTGTCCCAAGTGAACAAGCCGTCCTTGACAAATGCCTGCCCCTGTTCTTGCCGGGCCACGCTCTTCCACATTTGCGGCCATATTTCAGCAAAGGAGTCGCCTCCCTCATTGGGCTTGAACTTGTGCATGCCTTGATAGCGGCCGCCCAGCAGAATCCGGCCGTCCTGGTCCAAAAGGAGCACCAGCCCCTGGCTGAAATACAATCCGGCCATTTTACGCATGGCCTGTGAGGTCCGGTAATCCATGACCAGCAGGCCTTCGCGCTCGCCCCAGCGGTTGGTAATCGGGACCGCCACTCTGAACACCGATCCCTTGTCTTCGTTTTTCAGCAAAGGGCGGACAAAAACCTTGCCCGGCGGCAATCGCAGGGATTGGCTTACCCAGGGCTGGGCATCAAAGTCGTTGTGGGAATCTTTTTGGGCCACGCGCGCCTGGTCGTTTTCGCGTATCAGGTGCAGCAACAGCCGGCCGTTGCGGTCGAAATATAAAATACGCTGATAGGCGTTGGTGATCTCTAATATCTTGGTCAGCTCATGGGTCAGATTGTCCAGCACCCGGGCGCTGGGAGGGCCTTGCAAGTTTTCCAGGATTTCGTGCTTGGCCTGCACCCGCCCGCTTACCACCGCCTCATCCAGAATGCCGGTCACGGCTTCCTTTTCCAGTTGAACCTGGTGGCGCTGCTCGCTTTGCAATAGACGCCGCTCGTTATCAGCCTCTAGCCGGTAAAATAGATAGGTAGTGAAGGAAAGGACCAGGGCGACGGGGATGTACAACAACAAAAAGCGAATAAATGTATTGCGCAGCCGCCGGCTCAAACCTGAATTTGGTTCCATCGCCATGGCAGCCGGGCTCCTCCCGCATCCTTTAACTACTTATGTTCCGCTGTGCTAGAATTTCATCATGCTCAGCTTACCCTACCATAAAGGCATAAAACACCTTTTTGTCTCACCGGAGAGGCCATTTGCCTCCGCTAAGAGGTAGCCATGCAGGTTGAGGAAAAACTGATAGGAAATGTTCTGGTGGTGAGGCTCCAAAACAACTATCTGGATGCCTCGGTGGCCCGGCCTTTGAAAAAACGCCTTCACGAATGCACGATTGACGGTTGCGCCAAGCTGGTCCTGGATTTGGAGAAGGTGGATTTCATGGATTCCAGTGGTCTTACGGTACTTATATCCGCCCTGAAGGCCCTGCGGGAGAATGGCGGACAGCTTGTGCTTAGTGGGGTGGGGCCTGAGCTTACTTCTCTTTTTCAGCTAACTCGTCTGGATAAGGTTTTGCAGGTCTATGCCAACACCGGCCAAGCGGTGCGGGCACTGAGCCTTCAGGCGGGGATCAACGATGAAGATATAAACATGCCGGGGCCTCGGCGGTCCGGGGCCCTGACACCAGAGTGAGATTATGCAGCTAGGATCTACTTTTAAGCGTACCGCCCTTTTGGCGCTGGCCTTGGCTTTGTCCGTGGGACTGGCCCAGGCCCACCAAACTTCCGGCCACAATGAACAGGCCGCCAAGGCCCAAACTCAAGTTCCGCCGGAAATGGCGGCCCAGGGCAAGGAGCACTTCCAGCACTACTGCCAGACCTGCCACAACCCCCAGGACGGCTCGCCTCGCCGGGGGCCCGACCTCGCCGGCCTGTACCAGAGAAAGCTCACCCCGGCCATGAAGCACCCGGTGACCGACGCCAACATCAGTGGCCATATAAAACAGGGCGGGCCCCGCATGCCGCCCTTTCCCTGGCTGGACAAGCGGGAGATCAGCGCCCTATTGGCCTATCTCAAGACCTTGTAGGTCTTTAGAGCCCTTGGGAGGCCATGTAAGCGGCCAGGTCCGACACCCGGCAGGAGTAGCCCCACTCGTTGTCGTACCAGGCCAGCACCTTAACCAGGTCGCCGTCCAGCGTCTGGGTGAACTCCAGGTCCACCACCGAGGAGTGGGGATCGCCTTTTACGTCCATGGACACCAGATGCTCCTGGTCCACGGCCATGATGCCCTCCAGGGGACCTTGCGCCGCCTCGGTGAGGGTTTGGCGCAGCCCCTCGGTGTCGGTGGGCTTGGCCAGCACGGCGGTGAAGTCCACCAGGCTCACCGTGGGGGTGGGTACACGCACCGAGCAGCCGTCAAAGCGCCCGGCCAGCTCGGGTATGACCAAGCCCAGGGCCCGCGCCGCCCCAGTGGAGGTGGGGATCATGTTGATGGCCGCCGCCCTGGCCCGCCTGAGATCCTTGTGGGGCAGGTCCAGGATGCGCTGGTCATTGGTGTAGGAGTGCACCGTGGTCATCAGGCCCTTGATTATGCCGAAACTTTGGTGCAGCACCATGGCCGGCGGGGCCAGGCAGTTGGTGGTGCAGGAGGCGTTGGACACGATGAAGTGCTCGTCCGGCTTATAGTCCTGGTGGTTCACCCCCATCACCACGGTGAGGTCGATCTCCTTACCCGGCGCGGTAATGATCACTCGTTTGGCCCCGGCTTCCAGATGGGCCTCGGCCTGGGGTCCGGTACGGAACAGGCCGGTGCCTTCCACCACCAAGTCCACGCCCAGGTCATCCCAGGGTATCTGGGCGGGGTCGCGCAAGGCGAAGCAGGTGATTTCCTGCCCATCTATTACGATGGCGTTCTCTTTGGCCTGGACCTCGCCGGGCCAGCGGCCGTAGTTGCTGTCAAACTTGAACAGATGGGCGTTGGTTTCCGAGTCAAACAGGTCGTTCACCGCCACCACCTGGAGCTCCTCGGGGTGGCGCTCCAAGACCGCTTTGAGCACCTGGCGTCCTATGCGGCCGAAACCGTTAATGCCGATACGCACCATGAGTATTACCCCTTTTTAGTTGTCGTCCAGGCGGTATTCGTGAGCCACCAGGAGATTATAGTCGGTCTTCAGGGCCCGGTGCAGCCGGGCGTTGTCCAGGGCGATGGCGCTGAGGTTGGCCGCCGCCTCCAGGAATCGCTGCTCTTGCTCGTCCCATTCTCGCCTGCTGTCCGAATAAACCCTGAGCACCCCGATGGAGCGTTTGCCCACCTTCAAGGGCACCACGCATATGGATTGGATGCCCTCGGTCTTGGCCCGGTCGCGGTATTGGAAGGCCGGGTCGTTCTGGGCATCCATGAGGCAGATCGGCCCACCTTTTAAGGCCTCCTTGTCCAGGCCGCTCTTGTCCACCAAGACCTTGCCCTTGCGCAGGTAGCCCTCGGACAGGCCGTGGGACGCGCCCATGACCAGTTCCTGGCGCCTGGGGTCCAACAGGCGGATGGCGCAAGCCTTGGTATCCATGGCTTCGCTCACCCCGGTCACGATCTTGTCCAGCACCTTGGCCGGGTCCAGGGAGGAGTTGACCACTTTGGCCACCTGGTACAGGGCCTCAAAATAGTTCTTTTCCTTGTCGGCCATAATAGCCTCCGTTGGTTTATGACGATCCGCCGCTAAAGCGGCTTTACTTTAATCCTGCCAAAGCCGGGGTGCCGGTACAAGAGGCAACAGGAGCGTAACCAAAGCTAAATAAAAAAGGGGCCGCCCCAAGGCGGCCCCATAGCCAGGATAGTTTGCGTAGGCCGTGCGTCCGGCTGCGCCAGCCACCGGCATACGGCGTTGCCGGCTTCACTCGGGCCTCGATGTAGCTCGGGCTACACCTGCGGCCCTCCCTCGCCGGGCGCCTTGTCTGCCCGCGGCCGGCTGTGCCGGTCCCCAGTACAAAATATCCTTCCGCAAATAAAAGTGTTATGAAAAAGACCGCTTAACTGTTTAATCCCTTGTCTGGTACCGCCCGACCTACATGAAATATCCAGGCTTGGCTTTTCCGGCCGGCGTTTAGAATTTGGCGCTCAAGCCCACCCAAAACGCCCGGCCCTGGCCGGGGTAGCCGCTCTCGGATTCATAGTCGCGGTCCAGGATGTTGCTCACATAGCCAAAGGCCTCGAACTTGTCCCACAGGGGCTGGGTAAGCTTGAAGTTGGCCAGGAAGTAGCCGCTGGTCTCCAACACTTCGGTGTCCGGGGAAGAGGCGGTAGGCAGCTGATCGTAGTGGGAACCCATGTAAATTCCGATGAAGTCCAGCTTGGTGCGCACCTTGGGAACTATGTATTGCACCTTGATGTCCACCTTGTTCTTCGGGGCCCAGAGCACGTCGTCGGTCACCGCTCCGTCGCTTTCATCCTCGGAATGCAGATAGGTGTAGCCCACCCTGAGCAGCAGATCCTTAAACGGGGTCAGCTCTCCGATGACCTCGAAGCCGTACATCTTGACGTTGCTGTAGTTGTGATACATGGAGTCCGGGTAAGGCCCGTCCCGGGAAATGCGGTCTTCGATGTCATTGTAAAACACCGAGAGCTCGCCGTAGAACATCTTGCCGAAGGGACGGCCCACGCCCAAGGTGTAGTTGGTGCTTTGCTCCGCTTCCAGGTTTATATTGCCGCTCCTGGAGCCGAACAACTGCTGCAGGGTGGGGAAGCGGGTCTTGCGGGCAATCGATCCGAACAGCCGGGTTTGGTCGGTAAAGGTGTAGGTGGCGCCGACCATGGGGTTGAAGCTGTCCATGGTGCTGGGGGTGTCCAAGTCCTCGGTGTAGTCGTAGTTGCCGTTCCTGTCGGTTTCCACGGACTGGGCCTTGGTCACGTCGAACCAGTCGTAGCTCACCCCGGCGATGACCACGAACTTATCCCCCCAGGGCTTCCAATCGTTCTGCAAGCCCAGGGAACCGGTGTAGGACATGGCCTCGGCAAAGGGCAGGTACTCGTCGTCGCGCTCTTTGTGGCTGTCGCCCCGGTAGTGGACCGAGAAGCGCAGGGTGTCCTCGGGCACGATATCCCAGTCGCCGAACAGGGCGCCGCCCGCCATATAATCCTTGTAGCGGCTGGTGGCGATCACCTCGCTGTAGGTCTTGTCGGAGTAGGAGACCAGGTCATCCTCGTGGTTGTGATAGAACAGCTTGCCGCGCAGCTTGAAGTTGTCGGTGATGGCCTGCTCGCCGCTCAGGTCCAGGCCCCAGTCCTGATATTTGTCCATGGAGAAGTACTGGGAAAAGGCAGGCCTGGAAGGGAAGACGTTGTTGGAAATGGTGGAGGGGGGCATGCCCCATCTGGAGTCGATGTAATAGGCGCTCAGGTAGTAGGCCGAGTCCTTGGCCACGTCCACGCCGGCCTTGAACCATACGCTGGTCTGGGCGTAACTGGAGTTGTCGCGCTCGCCCTCCTCCTGGATCACCTCCCTGGTGGTGCCGCCGGGCTTGCGCACGGTGGCGCCCACGCTGGGGGTGAAGTCGTCGGACATGTACCAGCCGCTGGCCTCGCGGCGCTCGACGTTGATCCAGTACTTGAACTTGCCCAGGCTGTTGCCGTGGGAGGCGCCCAGGTGATAGGCGCCGTCCTCGCCCACCTCGGCCAGGGCGCTAACCGAGGGCTTGATACCCTGTTTCTTGGTGATGATGTTGATCACACCGGCCATGGCGTTGGGGCCGTAGAGCACCGACGCCGCGCCCTTGACGATGTCTATGCGGGCGATCATGTCGGTGGGCAGCTGGTTGAGGTTCAGCTTGCCGTAGTTGGTTTCATAGTAGGGCACGCCGTCGATGAGGATCAGGGCCTCATGTTGGCTGAAGCCGCGGATGCTGATGGAGGGCTCGTTTTTGCGTCCGGTGGTTACGGTGATGCCCGGCACGTAGGACAGGGCCTCGGGCACGGTGAGGGCGTGGCTTGCGGCGATGTCCTCGGCGGTGACGGTGTAGGTGTCGGTCACCTTGTTCACCGCGTCGCTTTTACCAGACACCACGACCTCGCCCAGTTCATACACCTGGTAGTCTTTGGCCGTTGTCTCCGTTTCGGTTTCCTGGGCCAGGGCGGGGCAGACCATGGCCAAGGTTACAAGGGCAGCGAGGAATGATTGAACCAGCTTCATGTCTAGACTTAGCCTCTCTTTTTCTCTTTCTCGTTTGGGGTTAGCGCAAACAAGGCCCCACGTAAACAACTCCTAGCCAATGTTCACGGTCCTTGTTTTGGTTGAGAACTTGATCCAGGCGGCTCTTGACCACCTTCTGGTTTTGCATGCCCGCCCGGTAGACCACCACCGCCGGGGTATCCGGAGGATAGGCGGCCTCCAGGGCCTCGATCACCTTGGGGAAACGGGGCATGGCCATGAACACCACCACCGTGGCTCCCTTGGCGGCCAGGGAGCCCAGCATCTCGGGGCGCTTGAACATGGTGAAGGGATCGGTGATGGCAATGGCCCCGTTGCATGCAATGTCCCGGCCCAGGGCCGCGGAGCCCGCGTTGAAAGCGCTGAGCCCGGAGACGAAACGGATCTGCTCCATGGGCGGCAGCACGTCCTTGATCCAACGCCAGGAGCCGTAGACCATGGGATCGCCCCAATCCAGGACCGCCACGTTCTTGCCCTGGGCCAGCTGATCGGTGATGATCTTGCCCGCCTGGGCGATCTGGTTCTCATACATGTGGCGGCCGGTGGAGTCCTTATGGGCCTGCATCTGCTTTTTGGCAGGCTTTTTACCGGCGGCGGCCATGGGGTCCAGGATCACCGGCTTGTTCAACAGGTAGGGGGCGAAGCGCTTCTGAATATCCTTGGGGGCCACCAGCACGTCGGCCTGGGCCAGGGCGTCGATTGCTTCCAGAGTGAGCAGGTTGCTGTCGCCGCACCCCATGCCGATCACGGTTAGCCGGGCCTGGGGGGTCAGACGCACCATCTGGAGCTTGGCCGGAGCCAGCACCCAGCGGTCGGAGAGGAAGTCGTCGGGCACCACCAGGGCGAAGCGTCCCTGTTTATCCATGGGCTTGCCGTCCATGCGATCAGCCAGGATGATGCGCCGCCCTTGGGGGCTCAGGAACAGCTCACCCCAGGAGATCAGGCTGGTGTAGCCGTCCGGCGCGCTGATGACTACAGCGCTTTGGTTGTCGCCCTTGAACTTGAGGTGGGTCAAGAGATCGGCCAGAGTCACTCCGCTGAAACGGCCCCGGCCATGATAGTTGCGGCCCGGCCCCACCATGTTGGCCAACACACTGTGGCGGGGCAGCGAGGGCAGCTTTTCCAGCTTGTGCTCCTTGCCGTTAGGGCCTATCACGCTTAGGGAAGGAGCATATAGCTTTGCGGGCTTTGCCGCGGGCTGGGGAGTGTGGACCGGCTCCACCACCCGGAGTGAAATTACCTTCTCTAGGCTGCGGTCGCTGGCAGAGTCGCGGGCCAGCACCAGCTTGGGAAAGCCGACCTTACGCTCGATCTGAGCCATGAGCTTGCGATAGGCCGCAGGATCGGACCAGGCCTCAGGCCCTTTGTAAGGCCGCACCGGCTGGGCGGTAAGGGCCAGCACAGCCTGGCCGGGGTTGTGGCGGAAGATCTCGCCCCAGGACAGGGTCACCTGCTGGCCTTGGGCGTTTTTCACCACCACGGCCAGGTCGGTGAAGCGGTCAAAGCCGCGACCCTCTTTGCCCACCTGGGCCAGGGAGAGCACCTCGCGCAGGGGGACCCCCTGCAGGCGGAAACAGCCGTGGAAGCTGCCGTCGCTTTTAATGTCATTGAGCTCAACCCGCACAGAGGGCAGACGCCCCAGATCGGCCATGCTCAAACGTAAGGGCTGTTTGACCAGGCCGCTCACCGTGAGCACAGGAGCGGCGGGTCCCGAGGCGATGGCCGCAAGGGCCGTGCAGAAAGTGGCTGCTAAAACAATTGCCGAAATTAATAGCTTGCGCATAAGTGGCTTCCTGGCTATTTAATGGCTTGCAAAGCGCATAAGTTGCAAAAGGCATATGTTAAAATTAGCAGCTATGCTAGAAAAAACATATGTGCCGTTTTGTGTCAAGATAAAAGGCAGTAGGCTAATGGGAGAGCAGGGGATCAAAAGGTGGAGCCGGCCCAAGGAATACTGAGGCGCACTCTGGGGCCCTACAGCGCAGCCATGATCATCGTGGCTAACATGGTGGGCACAGGCATATTCACCGCCGGGGGATTCATCTTGGCCCAGGCGGGAAGCCCCTCTTTGTTCATGCTTTGCTGGCTGGCCGGGGGAGTAATTGCCCTGGCCGGAGCGCTGAGCTACGCCGAGTTGGGGGCCCGCTACCCCCAGGCGGGCGGTGAATATGTTTTTCTGCGCCACAGCTTCGGGCCCATGTGGGGCTTCTTGTCGGGCTGGATATCGTTGGTGGTGGGCTTTTCCGCGCCCATCGCCGCGGCGGCGGTGGCCGGGGCGGGCTATCTTTTGCGGGCCTGGCCCCAGGCGGCGGGCTGGTCCCTGTCCCTGGGCGGCCTGTCGGTGGCTGGCGAGACCCTTCTGGCCCTGGCCATCCTGCTGGGCTTCACTCTGCTGCACGCGGCCAGCCTGCGGGTGGGGGTGCGGGTGCAAAACCTGCTCACCGGCTTTAAGCTGTTGGTCTTGGTGGGGCTCATAGCCGCGGGCCTGGGCGCCTGGGACGGCCAGGGCTTTTTGGGCCATGCCCTCAGCGTGCCGGGTTCGGCCGCCGCGCGGGTGGCCACTGCCCTGGTTTTTGTGTCCTTTGCCTACAGCGGTTTCAATGCCGCCGCCTACCTGGGCGGGGAGATCAAAAACCCCCAGCGCAACCTGCCCCTGGCCTTGCTCAGCGGCACCGGCCTGGTGGTGGCGCTCTATCTCTTGATAAACCTGGCCTACCTGGCCGCCGTGCCCCCGGAGCAGATGGCCGGGGTCAAGGAGGTGGGGGCCCTCACCGCCCAGGCCCTGTTGGGGCCCATGGGCGGGCGGGTGTTCAGCCTGCTGGTGGCCCTGTGCCTGCTCTCCAGCCTGGGGGCCATGACCCTCACCGGGCCGCGCATTTACTACGCCATGGCTCAGGACAAGGTGTTTTTTGCGGCCTTGGGCCGGGTGCGGCCCGGCTCCGGGGTGCCGGCCAACGCGGTGTGGCTGCAAGCAGCCATCGCCGGGCTCATGGTGGTCTCGGCCTCCTTTGAGGCCCTGCTGTTCTATATCGGCTTCACCCTGTCGCTGTTCGCGGCCTTGAGCGTGGCCGGGGTTATGGTGCTGCGCCGCCGTCTGGGTCCGCCGCAAACCTTCCGGGTGCCGCTGTATCCCTGGGTGCCCCTTTTGTTCATCGCTTCCAACGCCTGGATAATCATTTTTTCCCTGATCGGCGACCCTTGGCGGGCCCTGCCGGGAGCCATCACCCTGGCGGTGGGGGTGGGTCTGTACCTGGTGTTCCGCCGCCGCAAGCAACGGGGGGACGCCAAAGGCTAGGACCTCCACGCTTGGCGGCGCGCCGCTCTCGAACGCTACGGCCTGCATCAGCTCAGCCATAGACGCTCTTTGGGCCAGGAGTCCAGCAGGCGGCGGAAGTCTTCCATGTCGTCCACGCCCCTCACTCGGCCGCCCTCCACGCGCACCACCTTGTCGGCCAGGCGCAAAATCTCTCCGGGCTGGTGGCTCACGTAGATCACCGGGATGGCCAGGTGTTGGGTTAGGCTGCTCAAGTAGCCCAGCACCTCGTCCTTGCGCTGGGCGTCCAAGGAGGCCAGGGGCTCGTCAAACAGCAGTAGCCGCGGGCTGGCCAGCAGGGCCCGGCCAATGGCCACCCGCTGCTTTTCCCCGCCCGAAAGCTTGGCCGGCCGCCGTTCCAAAAGGCTCTCCAGGCCCAGCAGCTCCACCACCTGGTCCCAGGAGGCCCACTGGTCCTCGCGGGGTACCAGGCGCTGGCCATAGGCAAGGTTGCCTCTAACCGATAGGTGAGGGAACAGGCGGCCCTCTTGAAACACGTAGCCCACCCGGCGGCCCTGGGGCGGCAGGTTTATCTTGGCCTAGGAATCAAAAAGCACCCGGCCTTCCAGTTCAATGCGCCCCTGGTCCGGGGTGAGCAGCCCGGCCAGCATGTTGACCAGCGAGGTCTTGCCCGCGCCCGAGGGTCCGAACAGGGCGGTGACCCCAGGTCCGGTGCGGCCGAAGGAGGCCTCCACGGTCAGATTGCCTAGACGTTTTTTAAGCTTTACCGACAGCATGGCCTCACCCCTCCAGCCGCTTCTGCACCCGGCGGGCCAGCAACTCGGAAGCCAGCAGGGCCAGCAGAGCCAGAACGATGGAGATGATGCACAGGCGCTGGGCCGCGGCCTCTCCGCCGGGGGACTGCAACACGCTGTACAGGGCCAAAGGCAGGGTGCGGGTCTGGCCGGGGATGTTGGAGACAAAGGTGATGGTGGCCCCGAACTCGCCCAGTCCCCGGGCAAAGGCCAGGACCATGCCGCTGAGTATGCCCGGCAGGGTCAGGGGTAGAGTGACCGTGAAAAACACCCGCCAGGGACCGGCCCCTAGGGTGTGGGCCGCCTGCTCCAGGCCCCGGTCCACCGCCTCCAGGCTCAGGCGGATGGCCCGCACCATGAGGGGAAAGGCCATCACCGCCGCGGCCAGGGCCGCTCCCTTCCAGTTGAAGGCAAAGGTGAGGCCCAAATGGTCGTGCAGCCAGGCGCCGATCAGGCCCCGGCGGCCGAACACCACCAGCAGCAGGTAGCCGGTGACCACCGGGGGCACCACCAGGGGCAGGTGCAACAGACCGTCGAACAGCGTCCTGCCGGGAAAGCGGTGGCGGGCCAAAAGCCAGGCCGCGCCCACGGCCAGGGGCAGACTGCCCAGCATGGCCCACAGGCTGACCCATAGGCTCAGGCGCAGGGCCTCGCTCTCCAGGGGAGTCAGGTTAAATAGGGGCAGGATTGCGTCCACGATACTTCCTCAAAACATAAGGGCCACTCCCCGCGGTGGAGGAGCTTGCTTAGGCGCTCAGCGCACGCTGAACCCGTACTTGGTGAAAATGGCCTTGGCCTGATCGCTCTGCAGGAATTGCCAGAAGTCCTTGGCCTGGGCAGTGGCTTCGTCCTTAAGCAGGGCCAGGGGGTAAACAATGGGCTTGTGGCTGCTCTCCGGGAACCTCCCCAGCACGGTCACCTTGGGGGTGATAGCCGCGTCGGTGGAGTAGACGATGCCCAGGGGGGCCTCGCCGCGCTCCACCAGGGCCAGGGCAGCGCGCACGTTGGCCGCCCGGGCCAAGCGCGGTTCGGCCTTTTTCCACAGGCCCAGGGACATGAGGGCCTGCTTGGCGTAGATCCCGGCGGGTACGTGGTCCGGGTCGCCCACGGCCAACCGGCCGTCGCCCAAACATTTAAGCAGGGGCATGCCCGCCTGGATGGGCCCCAGCTTCTTGGCGCCCTTGGGGGCGATGAGCACCAAACGGTTGCCCAGCAGGTCCACCCGGCTGTCCGGCTCCAGCAGCGTTTTTTCGGCCAGGTAGTTCATCCACTTCACGTTGGCCGAGAGATACACCTGGGCCGGAGCCCCGTTGGCGATCTGCTTGGCCAGGGTGGAACTGGAAGCAAAGGAGGCCACCGCCTTGCCCTTGCCAGCGGCCTCGTAGGCCTTGATCACATCGCTCACCGCATTGGTGGTGGAGGCGGCGGCAAATACCATGACCGGACCGGCGGCCAGGGCCAGGGACGATGCCAGACCCAGGCAGCAGGCCAGGGCCAGGACGGCTAGGCAACGGATAATCTTTTTAAGCGCCATAGGGGTTCCTCGCATCTAAGAAGTTGGCTTAAGCGGCCGGAGCCTGGGTTTGGCGAGCCGCGCCGTTGGCCGGGCCGCTGCGCCAAGTAAGCACGGCCAAGGCGGCATAAAGCACCACCCAAGCCCCGTAGGCCACGAAGAAAAGAGCGGTCAAAGGATTTTTAACCAGGGCGAGGCGGACTCCCACCCGGGCCGGTTTTTCATTTTCGGGAGAAAAGAACCCGGCCAGGGTGAGGCGCAGGCCCTGGATATCCATGGGGTCCAGGATGTGCAGAGTTCCCCTGGTCACCTCCTGGTCGCCGCGTCGGATCACCACTTCGGCCCAGTTCTCGGCGGGCTTGAACTTGTCCCTGGTCCAGGCGAAGCGAGCCTGACGGTAGGGCAGATTGATAACCGAGGGGTCGCTGACAAAATGAACCGACTCCAGGCTCAGGACCAGGCCTTCTGGAAGGGCCAGGGTCTGGCCGGGCAGCATGCGCAGCGACTCCTGCTTGTGGCCCATGGCCATCTCTGCCCCGTGGCCCACCAGCACCACCAGCATCACCAAGTGCACCAGGGTGAGCAGCCAGCCCTTGAGGGCGTTGCCCGCCCGCAGCCGGGGCAGCAGTCGGGTGAAGGTACAGCACCCCAGGTTGAGAAGCATCACTCCTACACCCAGGCACAGGCCCAGGAACCAAAGTGGGGCCAGGGGCTGCTCCCAAGCCGGGCCCAGGAGCCAGTCGAGGATGAGCATGCGGTTCATGTCGAAAAAAGAAGACGACAGGAGCCTGATCTGACCCATGTACACTCCCAGGCCCAGCCAGATCATCAACGCGAAAAGGCAGACCAGGGTGAATTTCAGCGATGACAGGCGCTCCATCAGGCTTCTCTCAACAGGAAGTTAAGGTACATGCCGATCATGAGCAGGCCGGGTAGAGCCAGGGCGGCGGCGCGCATGCGTGGTTTGGCGGCCCAGGCGGGAGGCAGGTGCACCGCCGCGGTGACCAGCAAAAAGTACAGGGTGGACTCCAGGAAGTTGGCGTTCCAGCACCAGTAGTCGCCCATCCATTGCATGCGCCAAGTGAATCCGCTGAACTCGCCGGCCAAAAACACCGCCGTGCCCAGCAAAAGGAAGTTGCGTGACCAGCGCAGCAGGGTGGTGCGGGCATCGGGCGCGGCCCCCAGGGAGGCCAGGGCGGCTAGGGCGGCATAGAGGAAAACGCTCACTCCAGCCAGGCGCAGGGTGAAGAACAACTGCGTCCAAATATGTTGGTACATGTACCAATTGGGGGTGAAAATCCGGTTGACCAGTAAAAAGACCAGAACCATCACCACGAAACAGGCAAACCAGCACAGGGCCGACAAGCGTTGCTGCGCCTGACGGTTGCCGCAGGGGATGACCGCCAGCAGGCAAAGCCACAAGGCGAACATGGCCGCTGACTCGTAACCGCCCACCAAGGGAGGGCGCACCAAGACCGCGGTGGCCAGCACCACCTGAACCACCGCCAGGGCCAAGACCAGCCACCCGGCCACGCGCCACCAGTTGCCTTTGGCGAACCAGGCCAGGAACCCGGCCACCAGGGTGAGCCCCAGGCAAGCGTAATATAGGTAGTCGAGTAAGGGGGGGAGGGTCATGACCTGGCTCCCGTGGGCGGTGGGAAGGCCCGGGTCAAGGCCGGCGAGGCGATGAATAGACCGTGCATGAGCGTGCTGTCCTCAGGGGTATACCCTAGCCGATTGCTTTACAAAAATATAACGCTTCGCCGTTTAAAGGCGCCTGGCCGACCCTAGGCCACAGACGCCATAAACGAAGCGTGGGATTATTTATTAGCGTTATATCACAAAAAAAATAACGCTACAAAAAATTATTGGGGAGATCAATTGATCTTGCGGCCGTCCACCCAAACCTGGAACTGCTTGACAAGGCGCCAGAACTCGTCGCGAGCCTTTTCTCCGGCCGGGGTGAGCCTGGCCCCACCGCCTTTCTTGCCCCCGGCCTGCTTGTCCACCAGGGGCTCGGGGGACATGCGGTTCATCTGCTCCACCAGATTCCAGGCGTGGCTGTAACTCATTTCCATGGAGCGGGCGGCCGCGGACAGGGTGCCGTGCTCCGCAATGCGCTCCAAGAGCACCACCCGGCCCCAGGAAAGAAAGGTCTGGCCGTCCTTTTCCAACCAGATGCGGCCCTTTAACTGCAGGCCCACCGCTTTATGTTCCGGGCCGCTGGCCAGGGCGTTGCGCGCATGTGGGGCTTTGGGCTTAGGCATTATTTTTCATCCAAGGTTAAGCTAAAAACGGCCTTTGCCGCGGGAAGACGACTCATTATATATGATCGCCCCGCTGGGCGCCCTAGCGGGCCAAGGGCTGCCTCATATCTGGCTTTATCTCCGATTTGCTGCTATTTTGCGCCATTGACCATAAATTTATTATCACGCAGCCGGCGGGGAGGCCAAGCATGGAATTGCAACACACCACCTATACAGTAGAAAACAGGGTTGGCCTGATTACCCTTAATCGTCCCGAGAGGCTCAATGCCTTCACCGTGCAGATGCGAAACGAGCTTATCCACTTGTTCGGGCAGGTAGACCAGGACGACCAGGTGCGGGCGGTGGTGATTACCGGAGCGGGGCGGGCATTTTGCGCGGGCATGGACTTGGCCGCCGGAGGAAGTACCTTTGACTACGCCTCCCGCGACCCCCAGGAGGCCTCTCTGGCCCAGCACCGCGATGGCGGAGGGCAAGTGGCCCTGGCCATCTTCAGGTGCCGCAAGCCGGTGATCGCGGCCATGAACGGCCCGGCGGTGGGAGTGGGTTTCACCATGACCCTGGCCATGGACATGCGCGTGGCTGCCGAGGACGCCAAGATGGGCATGGTGTTCACCCAGCGGGGCCTGGTGCCCGAGGCCTGCTCTTCCTGGTTCCTCACCCGCTTGGTGGGCGCGGGCAAGGCCCTGGAGTTGGCCTGCACTGGCCGGGTGTTCCGGGCCGGGGACCAGGCGGGCACCGGCCTGTTCAACTACCTGCTGCCCGCGGACCAGGTGCTGCCCAAGGCCCTGGAGCTGGCCCAGGAGATCGCGGCCAACACCTCGGCCACCTCCGTGGCTTTAGCCAAGGCCATGATCTGGCACGGCCTGGGCGAGGCTGATCCCCAGTCGGTGCATCTCATAGATTCCAGGGTGTTTTACTGGGTAGGCAAGCAACCCGACGCGGCCGAGGGCATCCAAAGCTTTTTGGAAAAGCGGCCGCCGGAGTTCAAGATGAGTCCCACCAAGGATATGCCTGATTTTTATCCGTGGTGGAAAGAGCCCAAAGTCTAGTCCGGCTTCGCCAGACTCCGCATGGCTGCATTGTCGGCGTCACTCGGTCCTCGGCGTATGTAAGAATACGCCTGCGTCCCTCGTTTGCCTGCCGCCTTGCCCTGCGGCGCCTGGCTGTGCC
>JAHLLJ010000039.1 GCA_020444205.1 Deltaproteobacteria bacterium
GCGGGGTGGGCAAGACCACCGTGGCCCGCATCCTGGCCAAGGCCCTGAACTGCGAACAGGGCCCCACCGCCACCCCCTGTGGCAAGTGCACCCACTGCCTGGAGATCAGCGAGGGTCGTGCGGTGGACGTGCAGGAGATCGACGCGGCAAGTAACTCCCGGGTGGAGGACGTGCGCGAGCTGCGCGAGGTGATCCGCTACCATCCCCAGTCGGGCCGCTTTAGGGTGACCATCCTGGACGAGGTGCACATGCTCTCCAAGGCGGCGTTCAACGCCCTCTTGAAAACCTTGGAAGAGCCGCCTGAGCATGCGGTTTTCATCCTGGCCACCACTGACGTGCACAAGGTGCCGCTGACCATTCTCAGCCGGTGCCAGCGCTTTGACTTCCGGCGCCTGCCGCCCCGGGTGTTGGCCGAGCATCTGCGCGAGGTCTTGGCCGTGGAGGGGCTCAGCCTGCCCGAGGAAAGCCTGGCCCTCATGGCTCGGGAGGCGGACGGCAGCGTGCGTGACTCGCTGAGCCTGCTGGACCAGGTCTTGGCCGCGGGCAAGGACTCCATGACCCACGCCGAGGTGGTGGAGCTGCTGGGCCTGGTGGACCGGGAGCTGGTGACCGCCACGGCAAAGGCGGTGCTGTCCGGTGAAGCGGGCGAGGTGCTGGACCTGGTGAGCCAGGTGTATGCCGCTGGCGGGGAGATGCAGGCCTTTTACGGCTCCTTGCAGGAACACTTTCGCAACCTGGCCGCGGCCAAGGCCGCGCCCGAGGGGGCGGAGCTGTTCGGCCTGACCCCCGAGGAGATGGCCGCCCTGCGTGAACAGGCCGGACCGCACAGCCCCGAGACCCTGCACGAGATTTTCGACCACCTGGCGGCCAGCGAAGACCTGTTCCGCAGGGCTTCCCAGCCCCGTCTGGTCATGGAGATGACCCTCTTAAAGCTCACCCAGGTCAAGCCGGTGGTGAGCCTGGCCGAGATCATCTCCGGCCTGGAACGGGCGGGCGGCGGCCAAGCGGCGCCCGCGGCCGCGCCCCGGAGCAACCCCGCTCCAAGGGCCAATCCGGCCTTGGCCGCCAATCCCGGCCCCGCGGCAAATCCACAGCCCGCCCCGGCGGCCGCGCCTCCACGGCCCGCGCCGCCCCCGGCGTCTGCCGCCCCCAAGGCGGCACCGGCAAGCAAGCCCGGTGACGCGGCAGGCATGCTCAAGGAGCTGGTGCGCTACGCCGAGCAGAACCAACCGGCCCTGGCCTCTTATCTGGCCCGGGCCACGGCGATGCTGGAAGACGGTCTGCTCAAGGTGACTCTGCCTCCAGGGGCCATCGCGGCCAGCTATGCCACGGAAAAAAATCAACAGAGCCTGAACCGCATGGCCGGGGAGCTGTGGGACAACGGCCCCCAGGTGCGCCTGAGCGCGTCCAGCGAAACGGTGCAGGCCCCGGATCACAAGGCCCAGGCCGAGGCCAGGGCCGCGGCGGCGGCTGAGCTGGCCGAGCATCCGGTGGTGCAACAAGCTGCCGAGGTCTTTGAGGCCGAGGTGGTGGCCCTGAACCCGGCAGAGGCCAACGACAAAACCAATCCCCCATCCACGGAGCAAGATAGATGATTCCCAAAGGCGGCATGGGCAACCTGATGAAACAGGCCCAGAAGATGCAAGAGCAGATGCTCAAGATGCAGCAGGAACTGGAAGCGCGCGAGGTTAGCGCGGCCTCCGGCGGCGGCATGGTGGAGGCCGTGGTCAACGGCAAGGGTGAGTTGTTGCGTCTTAACCTGGACCCCGAGGTGGTGGACCCCGAGGACGTGGAAATGCTCTGCGACCTGGTGGTGGCCGCGGTGGGCGAGGCCCAGCGCCGGGCCCAGGAGATGACCCAGCAGGAGATGGGCAAGCTCACCGGCGGCATGAACATCCCCGGCCTTACCTAAGCAAGGCAGCCCGGCCTGATGTACCCCAAGGCGGTGGAAAACTTGATGGCGGCTTTGAGCCGCCTGCCCGGCATCGGCTCCAAGACCGCCGAGCGCCTGGCCCTATATCTGGTGCGGGCGCCGGCTGGGGAGGTGCAAACCCTGGCCAGGGCGGTGGCCGGAGTGGGGGCGGTGAAATCCTGCGGGGTGTGTTTTAATTTGACCGAACGCGACCCTTGCCCCATCTGCGCGGACCCCAATCGCGACACCGCCAGCATCTGTGTGGTGGAAACCCCGGCCGACTTGGCCGCCATGGAGGCGGCGGGAGCTTACAAGGGGCGCTACCACGTGCTCTCGGGCGCTCTGTCCCCTCTGGACGGGGTGGGGCCCGAGGCCTTGCGCCTGCGCGAGCTGGTGCGCCGGGTCAAGCAGGGTGGGGTGAAAGAGGTGATCATCGCCACCAACCCCACGGTGGAAGGCGAGGCCACCGCCGATCTGGTGGCCCGCTCCCTGCAGGGCTGCGGCGCGGCCATAACCCGCCTGGGCTACGGCATGCCCGTGGGCGGGGATCTGAAATACATGGACGGGCTCACCCTGAGCCGTTCCCTGGAGTCCCGCAGTAAGCTAAAATAAATAGGTGTTCCGGGAAAAGTACCGTTTCAGCCGGCTTGGCCGGCTATTTTGTTGGGGGGCGCGTGGAACTACTCGATTGGCTGATGTGGTTCGCCTTCATACCCTTGGGCGGGGCCGCCATTTTTGGCGGGTTGCTTTTTTTGTGGCTGCGCCTGATCTTGCTGACCCGCTCCAGGGTTTGGCTGGTCACTCTGGCCCTGACCCTGCTTTTTCTAATAATCGAATATTTTCTGATCTACCACTTCGCCTATTACCTGCCCGACTGAGTCAGGCGCGGCTCGGGCGCGCTCACCCCTGGTGGTTGGCCAGTTGCTCCTGAATAAAGACGGAGACCTCGTCGGCGGGGCGGAACACCCCGAAATGACCCTCGGCCAGCACGTCGGCCTCCAGCTCCAGCAAGCGCTGCATGGAAGCGCGCCATTGGCCCAGATCCGAGCCAAAGGCAGGGGCAAAGGGCCCGTGCACGTCTTGTCCGAACAGCACCTTGAGTCCTCCGGCCATGCACCAGGCAGCCACCGAGCCGGGGGTGTGCCCGGGGGTAGGTATGATGGCCAGATCCTCCTGCTCGGACAGGGCTATGGCCCCGTCGCCTTCCAGCACCTGGTCAGCCTCCAAGGGCTCCAGGGCCAAGCCGTACCAGTCAGCGGCCGAGCGTTTCAGATCGCCCGTGGCCAACACCTGGGCGTCTTCGGCATGGATGAGCACCTGGCAGCCGGTGCTGCGCTTTATCTCCGCCGCGCCTCCGGCGTGGTCAATATGGGCGTGGGTCAACAGCAGATGGGTGGGCGGTGCGCCGGCTGCCTCAATGGCCAGATCCAAAACGGCTCTAGCGCTGGGGCCTGCTCCGCAGTCGATGAGCACCTTGGCCTGAGGGCCATCCACCAGGTAGCATAGGCAATCGCGTGGATCGGTCAGGTCCGGTCCCCCCACCATGTATATGCCGGCAGCCACCTTACGTGGCTCACGGGTCTCGTTCATCAAGACGGTCTCCTTATGATGTATGCGCTACGAGGCCTCCTTCCCGGACGCCTGATTATATTTCTTTTAAGCTAGCACGACCCCGGGGGCCGAAAAAGGGCTTTGCCCAATAAATCCGTGTTGTTTTAATGAGGATATCGCCTTTGGCCGCAAGCCGGGTCAGCGCACCGGAAAATTGAAATAGGTATTGGGATAGAGCTCGCTCCGCAAGGTGTAGTGCCACCATTCCACGTCCAGATTTTGGAAGTCGTAGCTGTCCATAAGAGACTTGAGCAGCGCAGAGCGGTGGCAGGGCCGGAAGTAATGCCGCTGCCCGTGATATAGTGGGCGCATCAGCAAGGGAGATATTTTCATGCGCATGCTCAATCAAAGAAAGCTGGTTATAGAGTTCGGGCGCAAGCTGGTGTCTTGCGGCTTGACCACCGGCTCCGGTGGCAACATCAGCCTGCTGGAGCGTAAGCAAGGTTTGGTGGCTATCACTCCCAGTGGGGTGGATTATTTTGAGATCACCCCCGGTCAAGTGGCGGTGGTGGACCTAAGTGGCAAGCAGGTGGACGGGTCGGGCCTGCCTTCCAGCGAGCTGGGTTTTCATTTGGCCCTATATGCCGACCGGCCAGAGGTGAACGCGGTGGTGCATACCCATTCGCCCTATGCCACCACCCTGGCCTGCCTGAACTGGGAGCTTCCCCCGGCCCACTATTTGGTGGGGTTCGCCGGGTCCAAGGTCCCCCTGGCTCCCTATCACACCTACGGTACCCCGGAGCTGGCCCGGGCGGTGGTTAAGGCCATGCGGGGCTACAATGCCGCCCTGCTGGCCAATCACGGCCTGGTGGCGGTGGAAGGCACCTTGCCCAGGGCCTTTGCGGTGGCTGAGGAGATAGAGTTCGCGGCCCGGGTCTATTACCAGGCCAAGGCGGTGGGAGAGCCCAAGATACTCAACGCCAAGCAAATGAAGGCGGTTTTGTCCAAGTTTCAGACATATGGCCAACAATAAAACGGGTCATTGGTCTCGGAGGTCCCCTGGCAAACTACTGAAAATGCAGGTAAATTACAACATGTAGTATAATCCTGTATTTTTGGCCCCATATTTGGTATCTTTTAAGTGCATAAGGAGTAGAAGGCCATGCACGAGAAAGACGCCGCCCCTATGCACCCGGGCCAAATTCTGCTTGATCAGTTTCTGCTGCCCCAGCGAGAGACCATAAGCCGTTTGGCCTGCAAAATGAAGGTTCCGCAAAGCATGCTACAGCGCGTTGTAAACGGCGAATCGCCTATCAGCCGGGCCATGGCCCACAAGCTGGCCCAGCATTATGGCCAGCCGGTGGATTTCTGGCTGCGTCTGCAACTGCGCTACGACCAATAGGCCTTTACGGGCCTAAATCACTTTTTCCTCAAAAATCAGACGTTACTTAGCCCACTGTCCGGTGGAGATTTGTCCGTCGGCGTGCTACAAATGTCGCCGTGGCAGGTGTAGGTGAAACGCTGCCCAGTTAATTGGTTTTTTATGAAGGGAGCCCCCAAAATGGCCACGGGTGAGAGCGCCTCTCCTTCCAACTTCATTCGCAATATCATCGACGAGCACAACCGTAACGGACGCTTTGGCGGCAAAGTGGTTACCCGCTTTCCCCCCGAGCCCAACGGTTACCTGCATATAGGCCATGCCAAGAGCATCTGCCTGAACTTCGGCCTGGCCGCCGACTACGGCGGAGTCTGCCACCTGCGCTTTGACGACACCAATCCGGCCAAAGAGGAGCAGGAGTACCTGGACTCCATCATCGAGGACGTGCGCTGGCTGGGCTTTGATTGGGGAGACCATCTTTACTACGCCTCCAATTATTTTGACCAGCTTTATGAGTTCGCGCTGAAGCTCGTGGCCGACGGCAAGGCCTATGTTGACGACCTGAGCGCCGAGGAGATAAGGGCCTACCGAGGCACCCTCAAGGAGCCGGGCAAGGACAGCCCCTATCGGGATCGTGGTGTTGAGGAGAACCTGGACCTGTTCAAACGTATGAAGGCCGGTGAGTTTGAAGACGGCTCCCGGGTGCTTCGGGCCAAGATCGACATGGCTCACCCCAACCTGGTGATGCGCGACCCCACTCTGTACCGCATCCGCCGGGCGGTGCATCACCGCACCGGGGACAAGTGGTGCATCTACCCCATGTACGACTTCACCCACTGCATCTCCGACTCCATCGAGGGGATCACTCACTCCATATGCACCTTGGAGTTCGAGGACAACCGGGTGCTCTACGATTGGGTCCTGGACCAGCTAAAGGTCTACCATCCCCAGCAGATAGAGTTTGCCCGGCTCAACCTTGAGTTCGCGGTGATGAGCAAGCGCAAGCTTCTGGAACTGGTCAAGGAAGGATATGTGGACGGTTGGGACGACCCGCGCATGCCCACCATCCGGGGCATGCGCCGCCGGGGCTTTACCCCCGAGTCGGTGCGCCTGTTCTGCGAGCGCATCGGGGTGGGCAAAAAGGAATCGTGGATCGACATGTACTGGCTGGAAAAGGCGGTGCGCGACGATCTCAACGAAAAGGCCCCCCGGGTCATGGGCGTGCTGGACCCGGTCAAGGTGGTGCTCACCAACTACCCCGAGGATCAGGAGGAGTCCTTCGAGGCTCCCTACTTCCCGGACAACCCCCCGGCCATGGGATATCGCGACGTGCCCTTCTGCCGCGAGCTCTACATCGAGCGTGAGGACTTCATGGAGGATCCGCCTAAGAAGTTCTGGCGGCTGGCCCCCGGCCAGGAGGTGCGCCTCAGGTGGGCCTATCTCATCACCTGCAACGAGGTGATCAAGAACGAGCAGGGCGAGATCGTGGAGCTGCGCTGCACCTACGACCCCGAGACTCGAGGCGGTTGGGCCCCGGACGGCCGCAAGGTAAAAGGCACCCTGCACTGGGTCTCGGCCCGCCACGGCTTGAAGGCCCCGGTGCGCCTGTACGACCGCCTGTTCAGCGTGGCCAATCCCGGGGCTTTCAAGGAAAGGGACTACAAGGAGTTCCTCAACCCCGAGTCCATGGTGCTCATGCCCAATGCGGTGGTGGAGCCCAGCCTGGCTGAAGCCAAACCGGGCAGCCACGTCCAGTTCGAGCGCAAAGGCTTCTTCTGTGCCGACCCCAAGGACTCGGCCGAGGGCGCACCGGTTTTCAACCGCATCGTGACTCTCAGGGACTCCTGGGCCAAGATATTGGAGGCGCAGAAGCGCGAGGCGGCCCAGAAAGAGCGCGCCGCTAAAAAAGCCAAAAAGGCCAAGAAAAAAGCCGAGAAAAAGGCCGAGCAAAAGGCTCAAAAAGAGTGAGGCCCCAGTGCCCCGGCGCATAATCTGCCGGGACGCGCCGGTGCGCCGCCGCTGGCCTGGAGAGAAAAAAGCCGCCCCAGCCCGATGGCTGGAGCGGCTCTTGTTTTGGCTGCGTAAAAAATCTAAAAGCTAAATATAGTGCTCCCTGGCCAGCTCGCTCACCTGGGCGGTGAGGTCCAGGATGGCCCGCGACTGGTCTTCGGTAAGGGTGCCCATGCCGCAGGCGGGCGTTACCAGGGCCTGAGAGGCCAGCAGGTCGTGGGGCAGCCCCTTGTCCTCCATGCCCTTTAAAAGCTCGTGCAAAGAGCCCCACAGGCCCTTGGCAGTCTCGTTGCCTTTGTACTCGGCAGTGGGCACCGCTCCCCAGGCCACGGCTCCGCCGCGCTCCAGCAGGGTGCGCACTGACTCGGGATAGAGCAGCAGGTGCTGGCCAAAGCCCTCGGAGTCCAGGTTGAGCACGTCGGCCCCGGCGTCCACCAAAAGAGACCAGTCGGTGTTGCCGCAGCAGTGCACCCCGATGACCATGTCCGCCCGGTTGCGGGCTTCTTCAAAGCTGGCGCTTAGAAGTTGCAGAACCTTGTCCCGGCTGACGGGGGTGAAGGCGCTGCCAAAACCGGACAGGGCAGGCTCGTCAAAGAAGATCATCACCGGGCGGCCCGTGGCGCTCAAGCGCTGGGCCTGGGCCGCGGCCGCCGCGCCCAGCCCCCTGGCGATGGCCTCTGAAATCTCGTCGTCGTAGAGCAGGGCCTTGTCGTCTGGCCCGGCCACGCCAAGGCCCATGGTGATGGGGCCGGTTACGTGGCCTTTGAGCCAGGGGAAGGAATCGGCCGGGGCCTGTTCCACGGCCTCCAGGAAGGCGACATAGCCAGCAGCCATGGCCTGGTCCAGGGCAAAGGAGTCCAGCGAGCCGCCGAAAAGGCGCTCGTAAAAGGCGGCCAGGGCCTCCTCGCGGCTGAGGCCGCCGAAAACACTCACCTCGCGGGAGCCGGGGGCCGCCTGCAGGATGGGCGCCAGGGCGGGCGCGTACTGAGGGCTCATGTCCTCGCCCGGGTCACGCTGGGGCAACTGGGGCCAATAGGGCATATCACTCAGGCGGGTCAGTACGTCGCTGACCGCGGCCTTGGGGTCGCAGTGGGGCAGGGTGCCGATTCCGGTGGCGGTAAAGTTTGGCTTGAAATTATCAGGCACGCTCTAGGTACTCTCCAGTGCGGGTGTCTATTTTCAGCACCTCGCCTTCTTCGATGAACAGGGGCACTTGCACCACCAGGCCGGTTTCCAGAGTGGCGTTTTTGGTGGCGCCGGTGGCGGTGTCGCCCTTTACGCCTGGTTCGGTCTCGGTGACCTCAAGCTCCACGGTGATGGGCAGGTCCACCCCGATGGGCTTGCCGTTGAAAAACAGCACCTTTACGTCGATGTTGGGCTTCAGGTAGTCCATGGCGTCGCCCAGGTACTCGGCGGCGATGAACAACTGATCGTAAGTGTCGTTATCCATGAACACGTAGCTGTCGCCGTCCTGGTAGAGGTATTGGACGTTGTTTTCCTCCAGGTCGGGGATATCCACCTTGGCCCCGGAGCGGAAGGTCTGCTCCAACACCTGCCCGGTTTCCAGGTTCTTGAGCTTGGTGCGCACAAAGGCGCCGCCTTTGCCGGGCTTTACGTGCTGGAACTCCACGATGGTATAGGGCTTGCCGTCGATCTCGATTTTAAGGCCGCGGCGAAACTCTGCCGTGCTGTACATGGAATCCTCTCCAGTTTCATTTTTCGGTGGGCTGCTTTTTGGCCGGGGCCTTTTTGCCCGATCCGGTGTAGACCACCTCGTCATCGCCCACCAGGCCCATGTCCCGGCGGGCTGCCCGCTCCAGGGCGGTTTTGTCTTGGCGTAGGCGCTGCACCTGACGGTACAGAGCCCTATTTTCCTTGTCCAAACGGGCGTTGGTCTGGCGGGCCTGGGCCAGCTCTTGCTGTAGGCCGGACAGCTTGGCCACTCCGCGCCACAATACAAAAGCGCATAAGGCCAATACCGCGGCCAGAATAAGCGGCCACCAGTACCGCGAACGCTCGGTGGAGGCCATCAACCCCTCCGGTTTGGCCTGTGAACTAGGGGTGAACTATAGTATGAGGCCCGGGAAGAATCAAGCCGGGACGCTTGGCCCAGCAGGCCCCGCAGCAAACAAAGCCAAATATCGCCTGGGGCCATCTCACCCCTGAGCCAGTTGAAGCCCAGCTCCATGCCCCCCGGCTTGTGCCGGGCCAAGTTGTGGAAGACCTTGGGGACCCGGTAGATTAGCCGGGCCAGGAGCCGGGCATGGTGGTGGTCCTTGAGCAGAGTCTGCTCCACCGTCCTTTGGTACAGGTTCAGGTCACCCGCCAATATGGCCTGGGCAGCCATGCGCCCGGAGACCACCGCCTGGGCGATGCCCTCGCCCAACACCGGGTCGGCCAGGCCGGCCGCGTCGCCCACCAGGGCGGCCCGGCCCTTGACCACCCGCAACCGCCGCCGGTGGGGGCAGGGGATCACCGCCCCCCTGGGTGTGCCGGCATTGCTCAGACCCAGGCGGCGGGCGAAAGCCTGGAAACGCCGCCGCAGGCCGCCCGCTCCCCCCTGGTCCCGGTCCATGAGTCCAGCGATGCCCAGGTTGAGCACCTGGCCCCGGCCAAAGGCCCAACCATAGCCCCCAGCTACTCCGCCCAGCTCCAAGAAAGCGGCCTCGGACAATACCGGGCGCAAATGGGCGGGCAGGGGCATCTCCCGCACCAGGGCTGCGAAGCGCCATTGGCCGCCGTCCAGGCCCAAACGGCGGCTGGTGAACCCTCCAGCCCCATCGGCGGCCAGGAGCCACCTGGCCCGCCAGGGGCCGCCCTCTCCCTCCACCCGCCAAAGGCCCTGTTCGCGGCTTATGCCCCGGGCCCTGGCGCTGAGCACCTTGGTTCCCGCCTGACGGCTTTTCTGGGCCAGCCAGTGGTCCAGGCGGCCGCGTTCCACGAAATACGCCCCTGGGCTTTGTGAAATGTGGGAGGCCGCCGGGTGATTGGGACAGCCGATCCACAGGCGGCGAACCGGGTACCCGGCCAGCCAGGCCGGCGGCTCCAGCCAGGCTAGAGCATCCAGCCCGCGAGCCGACAGGCAGCCCCCGCAGGACTTTTCCCGGCCATGGCCGCCATCCAGGGTCAAGACCTTGGCCCCGCCCCGGGCCAGCTCCACGGCGGCGGCAGCTCCCGCCGGTCCCAGGCCCACGATTATGGCGTCCCACGTGCAATTCATGGCCCAAGATTTAGCACGCTCCCGCCCCCGGCTCAAGCGCCGCCCTTGCCCCCCGGGCCCGGGCATGGTAAACACGGCCTTACCCCCCGCACGGGTTAACGACTCCACCCTCAGCGCACCGGAGGCCCCATGTCCACTCCCCGTCTCTTATACGCCGATGGCCAGGGCAACATCCTGGACCATCCCGGCCTGGGCATGGCCGGTTCGGCCGGAGGGCGCTGGGAGCCGGTGGAGGAATCCCAATGCATCCCCCTGCCGCCGGGCAGCGAGTTGTTCCTTTTACCGGGTCGTTTACCGGTGGGGGTGGGCGAAAACGGCAATTTCGAGGTTTTGGACCGCGATCCGGCCAACGGCGCGGCCAATGTGAGCGCGGTGGCCGCCTTTTTGGCCCCAGCCCACACCGCCACCCTGTGGAGCGCCTATCAGAGCAAGCCCGACGCGCCCATCCTGCCTTTGTTCGCCTACGCGGCGGTGGGGCTGGCCAGGGAGCGCATGGTGGCCACGGCCATCAGGGTGGACCCGCTGCCCCGTCAGGACCCGGACAAGTTTCCCCCTCCCCAGCGTATTCAGGCCGCTGGGCGTCGCCTGCTGCGCAAGTTTGCCCACAATCGCCTTATGCAGCATCTGGGCCACTGCGCCATGGGTTACGGCTGCCCCGCGGCGCGCAACCTCATGCTGGGCCGCTGGGAGGCCCCCTTGCCCACGGCCGGAGCTTGCAATGCCTCCTGCCTGGGCTGCATTTCCAGCCAGCCGGAGGGCCCCTTCCCGGTCACCCAGGAGCGCATTGGTTTCACCCCCACGGTGGAAGAGGTTGTGGAGGTGGCCATGCACCACTTCACCACCGGCCTGGACCCCCTGGTGAGCTATGGCCAGGGATGCGAGGGCGAGCCCCTGACCCAGGGCGATCTGCTGGAGGAGTCCATTCGCCGCATCCGGGCGCGGGTGCCCCAGGGCACCATCAACCTCAACTCCAACGGCTCCCTGCCCGGGGTGGTGGCCCGGCTCATGGAAGCGGGCCTGAGCTCTATCCGGGTATCAATGAACAGCTTGATTCCCGAACGTCACCAGGCCTACTACCAACCCCGGGGCTGGTCTTTGGATGAGGCGGTGGAGTCCATCAAGGTGGTTAAGGCCGCCGGGGGACACGCCTCGCTGAACCTGTTGACCATGCCCGGGGTGACCGACCGCCCTGAGGAGGCCCAGGCCATCAGCGAGCTGGTGGAGCAGACCGGCCTGGACCTGATCCAGTGGCGCAACCTGAACATCGACCCCGAGGTTTATCTCAGGACCCTGCGCCTGGGCCCGCCCACCGAGCGTATCGGGGTGGCCGAGCTCATCGAGGGTCTACGGCGGCGCTTTCCCAAGCTTAAGCACGGCTACTTCAACCCTAAGCTTTAAGCGGGCTTCGCCTGGCAGCGCCATGCTGCCTTGCCTGACACTCCCCGGCTTGCCGGGGATGGTTGGTTACAGGCTTTATACTTTGCAAAAACAACCGCCCCGCCTCAAAGATGAGGCGGGGCGGTTTTGGTTCAGGGGAGGGGTTGCCTATTCCTCATGGGCAACGGCCTGCCTTGGCGCACGGCCCCTGATGCGGTCGATGATGCGGTGGATGTCGTCGAGCACCAGGTAGCCGCAGGGGATGAGCAGCAGGGTGATGCCCGTGGCGAACAGCACTCCAAAGCCCAGGCTGACCGCCATGGGGATAAGGAACTGGGCCTGCAGGCTGCGCTCGAAGATGATGGGGGCCAAGCCGCCAAAGGTGGTCAGCGAGGTCAGGATGATGGCCCTGAAGCGCATGGGCCCGGCCTGGCGGATGGCTTCGCCGGGGGTCAAGCCTGCGTTGCGCAGGCGGTTGGCCGCGTCTATGAGTACCAGGGAGTCGTTGACCACCACGCCGGTGAGGCCCACCATGCCGAAGAGGCTCAGCAGGCTGGTGCCCAGGCCCATGATGAAGTGCCCGGCCAAGGCTCCAACCAGACCAAAGGGGATGGCGGCCATTACGATGAACGGCTGGCTGAAGGAGCGGAAAGGGATGGCCAGCAGGGCGTAGATGAGGAACAGGGCCATAATAAAGCCCTGCAGCACGTCACTGAGGGACTCTCGCTCCTCGCGGCCCGCGCCTTCCATGGCGTAGCGCAGGCCCTTGTACTTGGTGATCATCTCCGGTAATACCGATTTTTCCAGCCATGCCCTGAGCTCGCTGGCGTTGGCCTGGTCCGGGTTCACGTCGGCGGTCACCTTGATCACCCGGCGCCGATTGGCCCGGTCCACGCTGGTGTAACCGCGGGTCATGGTAACCTCGGCCACCTGGTTGAAAGGCACCTCTTTACCCGTGGCGGTGCGTATGCGCATCTGGTGCACGTCGCTGAGTGTGCGGCGCTCCTGTTCGGGATAGCGCACCAGCACTCGTACCTCGTCTTGGTCGCGTTGCAGCCTCAAAGCCTCGGCACCATAAAAGGCATAGCGCACCTGCTGGGCCAGATCCTGCAAGGTGAGGCCCAGGCTGCGTCCCGCGGGCTTGAGCTTTAGCTGCATTTCCCACTTGCCGGGGATGAAGCTGTCGGCGATATCGAACACGCCGGTGTAGGTGGCCAGCTTGGCCTTAAGCTCGTCTGAGGCGGTGATCAGCTCCTGCTCGTTGGGGGCGGACAGGTGCACCTCGATGGGGTTGCCCGCGCTGAACAGCTCGCCGGTGAAGGTCAGCGATTCAGCCTCGGGCACCTGGCCGGTTTCCTCGCGCCAGTCGGCCACGATCTGTTTGGTGCTCATGTTGCGCTTTTCGCCTTCCAACAGCTCCACGAACACGGTGGCCAAGTTGCCTCCGGTGCTGGTGCTGCTGCCGCCTCCGTGGCGCCCTCCGGTGCTGACCCCTATCAGGCTCACCGTGTACTTGTGCAGAGGTTCGGAGCCCTCGGAGCGCTTTTGGTCCTCGTTGTCCAAGACCTTGACCACCGACTTTTCCAGCTTGTCCACCACTTTGATGGTTTGTTCGGGGGGAGCCCCGGCGGGCAGCTCCAGCTTGGCGGTGAGCAGATCGCCCTCCACCACCGGGAACAGGGTGAACTTGATGAAGCCGCCCATGAGCATCCCTATAGCTATGAAAAGTACCGCAATGCCCATGGCCAGAGTGGCGTAGCGCCAGCGCAGGCATAGATCCAGAGCCTTGTAGTAGGGACCCCGGATGAAGCGCTTGAGCAGACGGGCGCTCCATTTTTCATCGCCGTTTTTTACCCGCTTTACCTTGGAGCGGGACAGGTGGGAAGGCAGGATGAACAGCGATTCGATGAGCGAGGCGATAAGGACCGCGATTACCACCACCGGGACGTTACGCATGATCTTGCCCATCATGCCGGTGCCCATCATCAAGGGCATAAAGGCAGCCACCGTGGTAAGCACCGAGAAGATCACCGGCTTGCCGATAAGCGTGGTGCCCTCCACCGAGGCTTTCATGGGCTCCATGCCCTCTTCGCGCAAGGTGAACACCTGCTCTCCCACCACGATGGCGTCGTCCACCACGATACCCAAGACCATGATGAAGGCGAACAGGCTGATCATGTTGATGGATACGTCGGCAAAGGGTAAAAACCATATCCCCGCCAAAAAGGAGATGGGTATGCCCAGGGTGACCCAGAAGGAAAGGCGCGCGCTGAGGAACAGCCCCAGCACCAGCACCACCAGGATCAGACCCTGGATCATGTTTCTGACCAGCAACTCGATACGGCTTTTGAGGATCTTGGAGCGGTCGCTGAAAAAGTCCACCTTGATGCCCGCGGGCAGCTCGGGGGCAACCTTTTCCACGTAGCTTTTGACCTCGGAGGCCACATCCAGGGCGTTTTGGTCGGCCACCCGATACACCTGGATCAAGGCGGCGGGCTTGCCGTTGAAGCGGGCGGAGAGCTCCTGGTCGTCTTGGAATCCCTCGCTAATTTTGGCTATTTGTCCCAGGGTCACCTTGCTGCCGTCGGGCTTGGTGATCACCGGGATGTCGTGGTACTCCTTGGCCAGGTACTTGCGCCCCTTGGCCCGCACCAGAATCTCGCCGCCCTGGGTCTTTACGCTGCCGCCGGGCAGGTCCAGGCTGGCCTGGGTTACCGCGTTGGCAACGCTTTTGAGAGTCAGGTTGTAGCGCCTGAGGGTCTGCTCGGAGACCTCGATGTGGATCTCGCTGTCGCGCACCCCGAACAGGTCAGCCACGGTAACGTCGGGCAGGGTGGTTATGTCGTCCTTGAGGCGCTGGGCTATGGCCTTGAGGCTGGCCTCCGGCGCATCGCCGTACAGGGCCACCCACAGCACTTGGGTGCGCCGGGTGGTTTCGCGTATCACCGGCTTTTCCGCCTCTTCGGGCAGGGTGGTGATGCGGTCCACCTCGCTTTTTATTTCATCCAGGAGCTTTTGCAGGTTCCAGCCCTTGATCACCTCGATGATGATAGTGGCATAGCCCTCCACGGCTTTGGAGTCGATGCGCCTGATGCCGGCCAGCCCGGAGATGTTTTCCTCGATTTTTTGGATGACCCCCTCTTCGACCTCCGAGGGGCTGGCTCCCCGATACTCCACGGTGATGGTGATGGTGTCCAGGCTGGTCTCGGGGAACACTTCCAGTTTCATGGTCAGGGCGGTGACCGTCCCGGCCAAGATAAAGAAGATCATCAGCAGGTTCGCGGCCACATGGTTTTCCGCGAACCAGGCGATGATTCGTTTCATGGCTTAGCCCTCCTGCCCGGTCGTGCGAACCTTCATGCCGTCGCTGACCTCACGCAGGTTGGTGGTGACCACCTTGGAACCCGCGGGCAGGCCGGGGTTCAACAAGGCTTGCTCACCCTCCTGGCGAGCCACCCGCACCTTGATGAAGCGCAGCTTGCCGTCCGCGCCCACCACCCACACCACGTCTCCCTGGTGCAGGGCGGCCCTGGGTATCAGGCTGGCCTCGGGCAGGGTGTGCCCGACGAGGTCCACCTTTACAAAGGCGCCCATGGCCAGGGGGGGCAGGGTGGCATAGGGATGGTCCACGCGCACCACCACGCCCACCAGGCGGGTGCTTTGATCCACCTGGCCCAGGGCTCGCACGATGCGGCCCTCCCAGGTCAGCTGGCGGCCCGCGAACTCGGCCTTGACCACCGCCTTGGAGCCGTTTTTGCCTTGGATGGTGAGGCCGGGCACATCCAGCCAGGCCAGGTCCTTGTCCTCGATGTGCACGTTGATCTCCGCAGCTTCGGTGGAAAACACCGTGCCAATGGTGCCGCCCTTGGCCAGGTATTGGCCAAGGTCAACGTTTTCGCTTACCACCCGCCCATCAAAGGGGGCGCGCACCTCGGTGCGCTTCAGGTTGAGCCGCGCCTGCTCCACCTCGGCCTGGGCCGCCTCCAGGGCGGCCTTGTACTGGGCGATCTGCGGCTCTTTGACCAGCAGGGCAGGGGGCTCGCCGAATTTTTTCTCGCTGTCCTTGTCCAGCAGACGCCATTCCTCCAAGGCGCTGGCCGCCTCCTCCTTGGTGGTGCGCAGGCTGGTCTCCGCCGCCTTTACCGAGGCCTCGGCCAGGGTGAGGGCCAGGCGGTAGTCCTTTTGCTCTATTTTCATGAGCAACTCGCCCTTTTTGAACGAGCCGCCGGCCACCAGGTGCGGCGATACATACACCACCCGGCCGGCCACCTCGGCGGCCAGGACCGGTTGGGCCATGGGAATAACCGTGCCCTCGCCATTGATGGTGACCTGCACCGGGTCGTTGCCCACCTGGATCACCCGCACCAAGGGGCTGACCACTTGGGTCACCTTGCGCGACGGGGGCTTCTTGCTTAGGGCAAAGGCGGCCAGGGCCGCCGCGCCCGCGGCCAGCAACAGGACCACCAAAAGGATCTGCCATACAACTTTTTTGCTGACGGCCATGACTGCCTACTTCTCCGCCTTGGCCAGGGCCGGGGGCTTGGCCCAGCCTCCGCCCAAAGCGCGGTACAGGGTTACACGATTGGTTAGGACCGTAAGTTCGTTTTGCACCAACTGGTCGTCCAGGCTGTAACGGGTTCGCTGTGCCTCCAGCACGGACAAGTAGTCCTGCAGCCCGTGGATATAGCGGTTCTGAGCCGTGTTCTGGGTGGCTTGCGCTTCCTGGGCCGCGTCCTTTAGCAACTGACGCCTGATGTCTTGCTGTCGCTGGGTCAGCAGGGCCCCCTCCACCTCGGCGAAGGCATTGAGCACCGTTTTGGCGTAACTGGACACTCCCTGGGCGTAGCGGGCCCGGGCGGCTTTTTCCTGGGCCTTTAGGCTGCCCGCATTAAAAACCGGTTGGGATATGCCCATGGCCAGGTTCCAGAGTTCGTTGGCCGGCGAAAACAAGGTGTGCAAAGCGGTGTCCGCGTAGCCGTATCCGCCGGTGAGAGTGATGCTGGGGAAGCGGGCCGCGCGGGCCACGCCGATTTTTTCGTTCAAGGATTTGAGCCCCGCTTCGGCGGCCCTCAGGTCAGCCCGCCGCAGCAAGAGCTCCGAGGGCAGGCCAGGGGGCACCGGCTCCATGCTCGCCAAATAGTCGAAGCCCTTATCAGGGTCGGGCTTGATCTCAGGGTAGCGGCCCAGCAGCACGGCCAGGTCCTGCTTGGCCAGGCCCAACTGCTGTTCCAGAGCGGGAGTGTTGGCCTTGGCCTGGGCCAGGGAGCGACGGGCCTGCCTGAGGTCCAGGGCGCTGGTCAGTCCCCGGCGATAGCGGCCCTCTACAAAGATCATGCTCTTGGTGTAGGCCACGATGCTGTTCTGGTTGACTACAAGACGCCGTTGCAGGTTACGTATATTGAAATAGCTGGTCACCGCCGAGGCCACCACGGTCTGAGCCACGGTGCGGCGGTTTTCCTCGGCCTGCAACAGATTGGCCTTGGCCGCGTCCTCGGCCCTGGCCAGCTTGCCCCACAGGTCCACCTCAAAGCTTGCGGCCAGAGAGAGGCTGTAGTTTTCTAACTCGGTGGAGAATTCCTGGGTGGCCAGCGCGCTCTGAGACGAGGTGTAGCGCTGCTTTTGTCCAGTGCCTTCCAGACTGACCGTGGGGAAGCGCGCAGCCCGGCTCTGCACAAAGGCGGCCCTCAACTCCAGCACCCGCCCGGCGGTTTCTTGCAGATCCAGGTTGCGCTTAAGGACCTCCTGCACGGTTTGATTAAGCTGCGGATCGCCGAATTGCTCCCACCAGTTACCCAGTTCTTGGTAGGGAACCGTGTTTTTGTTCTGGTCATACGCGCCCGGCACTTTGTAGGCCAACTCCGGGCGTTGATAGTCCGGGCCTACCTTTATGCAGCCGGTGGTGGCCAAAAGCGAAATTAGTACAAGGGCCGGCAGGGCCCAGGTGAGACGTAGCCTCATTTTCCCTTGTCCCCGTTTAGCCCGCGCAGGGCGAACTGGGTGATATGTTCCACTAGTTGGTCCACGAACTCTTGATCATATTCCCGACCCGTGGTCAAGGTGACCACCGGCCGGGCAAAGTTGAAGTACAGCACCTGGGAAAAAATAGAAAGCACGATCAGCTTGAGGCGTTCGGGGTCGGTCTCCTGGGGCAGGCAACGCTGCCACATGCGGATGGCCATTTCCATGAAAGGCGCCATGGTTTCCTGGGAAATGAGATTGAAGACCTTTGATTGCTGGCCCATCTCCCGGGAAATTAGTTGGGAGTGGCGCACACGGTCCTCGTCGCTCAAGGGACCGGATAAAAAGGCCTTGGCCAGGGTGCGCACCACTTCTTCCGGGGTGTAATGCTCCCGCTTTTCCAATTCTTGTAGGGGGGCCTGAATCTTGCGGGCCCGCTCCATCCAGCGCTGGCGAAAAACTTCCAGATACAAGTTTTCCTTGCTGCCGAAGTGGTAATTGACCGCCGCCAAGTGGGCGTCCGCGGCAGAGGTGATCTCCCTCAGACTCACAGCGTCATAGCCTCTTTCAGCAAACAGCCTTTCGGCCTCATCCAACAGGCGCTCCCGGGTGAGGTCGGCCTGCCTGGTATGGTCTTGGCTCATGTTGAATCCTCCAATACGAACGTTTGTATCAAACAAATGTTCGTACGTCAAGAAGGCGAGCGCCTATTTCCCTGCTGGAAGCTGCCGGGGCATGGACGTTGACCAATGGCTGAGGCTCTGCTAATAAGCAATTCCACGTTTCGTAACCGGTTGCCCAGGGGTTAAGCAGGAAACATGCCAGCTCATCAACTAGGGTTTTCCATAGTTACGATGTAATAACAACCAGTTATGATATAAGGACCGAAGGCGGTCCAATTGAGGTGCAAAAAAAGTATGCACCCATGGATATTAGGGGCTAAATTTTACACGCCGCTTTGCGCAAAGTAAGCCAACGGAGGAAGTAAGTTGAGCGAGCATCACGAGGACGACAGCCTGGGCGGATTGAGCGATCAATTTTTGGCTCACGCCCTGACCCCGGTGAATCTGGGAGCTTTGCCCCATCCCGATGGTTACGCCAAGCCCACCGGTACCTGTGGCGACAGCATTGAGCTTTACCTGCGTGTGCAAGACGAGGTGGTCACCGACGCCCGGTTTCTCACTGAAGGCTGTTTGCACACCGTGGCCTGCGGCAGCGCCATAACCAGCCTTATCAAGGGGCGGGAGATCAACCAGGCTTTGCAGGTAGGGGCCGATCAGGTCGAGGAGGAGTTGGGTGGTTTGGACAAACCCCACAAGCACTGCGCGGTCTTGGCCGCGGTGACCCTCAAGGCCGCCCTGAGAGACTATTACAAGAAAAAACAAGCCCCCTGGAAGGCTGTCTACGGCAACCACTGATACGATTCCTGCCGCCTTATTGAGAATCATTTTCCTAAAAACCTGTTTTCGCCTTTCCACTTCCCTCATAATGAAAACTAAAGGTTTTGCGGGCGCGGGGCGCGATTGCGCCTCGCCCGGCTTCCATCATCCCCCTCACCGCCCTCGCTGGACGGGCGGCCTTAGGTTTTCAATGGGGTAACCACCATGTTGCGATGGGCTCTGATCTTTTTGATAATTGCCATTATTGCCGGGGCCTTCGGGTTCACGGGCATAGCCGCGGCCGCGGCTGGTATCGCCAAGATACTTTTCTTCATCTTTCTGGTGGTGTTTATTGTGCTTTTGCTGGCCGGCTTGCTGGCCGGACGTCGAACTCGCCTTTAGCCCGGCACGGGCCGGCATCCTCTCCAACAAGCCCACGGCGGCGTTGCCGCCTAGGGAGTTGCAAGCAGGGACGCGCCCCAGCCCGGTTTTAATCCCAAACAGGAGATCACGATGAAAAAGATAATATGGCTCACCATCCTGATAACGGCGGCAGCGCTCATGGCCCTGGCCGGTTGCAGCGGGGACGATGAGCAAAAGGTAACCGCCGAGCAGGTGAAAAAAGAAGCCAAGGAGGCCGTGGACACGGCAATCGCCTACTCCAAGCAAAAAAAAGACGAGCTCATGGCCAAGTTCAATGAGCAGTACGACTCTCTTAAACAGCAAAACCAAGAGCTGATGCAAAAGGCCAAGGAGCAGGCCGCTGCTGGTCAGGAAAAGGCTAAGCAGGTGTTGGCCGATCTGCAGGAAAAGCAGGAGGCGGTGCAGGAGAAGATGGCCGCCATGAAGGATAAGGGCGCCGAGGCTTGGGCAAAGGCCGAGCCCGAGTTGCAAAAGGCCATGGATAACCTGAAAGAGGCTTACAACAAGGCCAAGGCCGAACTACAATAGGGCATATTTCCGGCGGCGCGAACCGGGCCATGGGTCCCGTAGTAGCCAGAAGGAGGGGCATCTTGACGCCCAGTGAGTTCGTCATTTGGCGCATGAGCATTTTCGCGGGCGGCCTGGTGTTTTTTCTTCTTTTGGAATTGGCCGTGCCCTACCGGCGGCCTTCGGTGAGCAAGACCAAGCGCTGGTTCATCAACTTGGGCATGACTATGTTCAACAGCTTGATCTTGAGGATAATTTTCGCCGGGGCCGTGTTGGGGGTGAGCGCCTACGTCACCACCAACCATATTGGGCTGCTCTACCTCACCCCGCTACCCTACTGGGCCAGGGTATTGATCACCGTGGTCTTTTTGGATCTGCTGCTGTGGGTGTGGCATTTGCTCAACCATGTGGTGCCTTTGTTCTGGCGCTTCCATAGGGTGCACCACACCGACCTGAATATGGACGTGTCAACGGCCACCCGTTTTCACCTGGGCGAGCTGACCATCAGCGAGGCCATCAAGCTGGGCCTGGTGTTCTTTTTGGGGGCTGATTTCCTGGGAGTGCTCATCTTCGAGTCCAGCTTGGTGCTGGCCGCCCAGTTCCAGCACAGCAGCCTCAAGGCACCGTCTTGGCTGGAGCGGGTGTGGTGGTTGCTGTTCGTGCCCCCCTCCATGCACCGTATCCACCATTCAGTGGTGATTAATGAGCGCAACTCCAACTACGGAACCATCTTGAGCATCTGGGACCGTATCCTGGGCACCCTTATCAAGGACGTGGACCAGGGGCGCATCAAGATCGGGGTGGGTGGCCACTTTGACGAAAAGAAGCTGGGGCTGGGGCGTCTTTTGATCATGCCCTTTACCCGTTACGTGCGCTAGGACCAGGAGGGCTTTTCATGAAGCTTAAGCAGCTATTCCGCCGTGCTCCCAGCATGAGCCCCGAAGATTTGACGAAGTTCCGCGATGAGCACCAGGAGGGTGAGTACACCCTTTTGGATGTGCGCCAGCCCGGCGAATACCGCAAGGGCCACTTGGCCGGGGCCAAGTTCATACCTTTGCCCGAGTTGCAGGGCCGTTTGGACGAGATCGACCGCGAGGCACCGGTGGTGGCCTATTGCGCGGTGGGCGGACGCAGCCGGGCAGCGGCCCAACTGCTGCAAGGCCAGGGTTTTAAAGAGGTCTACAACCTGGAGGGGGGCATAAAGGCATGGGAAGGCCTGACCGCGGAGGGGCCGCCGGAATGGGGGCTGGAGATCATGGACCCGGGCGAGGGCCCGGCCCAAGTCATTGCCGCCGCCTTTTCCCTGGAGCGGGGGCTGGCCGCCTGCTATCAGGCCCTGGCCAAGGCCACGGACAGCGAGGAGCTGTCTGAGCTATACCAACGCCTGGCCGGTTATGAGGACCGCCACATGCAGCGCCTGGGCCGGGCCTGGGAAGAACTGACCCCGGAGCAGCGCCGGGGCGTGGAGCTGGAGCCCCAAGGCGAGGTCTCGATCATGGAGGGCGGCGTCAAGGTGGAAGATTTCGTGGCCCAACACCAGGACGCTTCTGCGGACCAGAGCCAGGCGGTGATGATGGCCATGGGCCTGGAGACCCAGGCCCTGGACCTGTATCTGCGCCTGGCTCAACGCATGCGGCAGCCCCAAAGCCGCGAGTTGCTCGATACCCTGGGCCAGGAAGAGAAAAGCCACCTCAAGGCATTGGGCGACATTTTGGAGCGTCTGCAAGGCGCCTAGGCAGCTGTTTGCGGCAAGAAAAACGGCCCTGCCGCAAAAGCGGCGGGGCCGTGGTGTTTGGGTGAGTAGGAGTTAGGCTCGCTTGCGGCGACGGCGCATGACCCCACCGCCCAGGGCCAGGGCGCTGGCCATGAGCAGCATAGTGGCCGGTTCCGGAGCGCCGGCGCCGCCGGTGCCCACGGTCAAGTCCTGGCGATCCTCCTGATCGTTGATCATATACTCCCCGGAGAGTTGGATGTCTCCACCGGTGGCGGTCTTGTACTCGCTCAGGGCCACAAGGTAGGTGCCGGCCAGGGTGGCCGCCTCGCTGCTGCCGGTATAGAAGCGGCTGGAGCTGTCGGTGATGTCGCCCGCGGTGTAGGTGGTGTCGTAGTCCAACACCACATCCCAGATAGCCAACTGCAGCGCCTGGATGGCCAGCTTGACCGTTGCCGATCCATAGTCAACCGATCCGGGATCGCTGAGCCAGTCAACCCCAGGGGCGTAGTTTTCCATCAACCAGGCTACCTCGCGCCAGTCGTATCCGGTCACCGCCGGACTGATCTCCGGACCGGACCAAGAGTCGGGGTTGCCGGGTTCAATGGGGTTCTGGAAGTTTTGCAGTGGATCTACGCAATAACCGAACCACAGGGCGTCCTGATAGGTGGTGGGTGTGTAGAACTCCGCGGTGATGGCGTTTTTTTGGGATCCGTCAACCCACACCGTCACGTTGCTGTTGCCCCGGTAGGCGACATTCATGCTGTCGGCCATGGCGGGACCGGTTATTGAAACTACGGCCAAGCCCAACAACCCGGCCAAAACCAGGCGCAATTGACCCAAGCGGACCATTTGACATTCCTTTTCGCGTGGTGGCTAGAAACGGCGGGCAGGCTGTGTTTCCAATATCTATTAAAATATGGGCATTTTTTAAAAAATTGCAAGCAATCTTGTAATGGTTTGCGTATTTATCCGGGATTGGCCCGCCGCTCAAAAAGCTTCCGGCCGCCAAAGTGCGGCCGGAGCGGGCGTCAACACAAAATATTGTGGCCTATCAGCTGCCCCGCCCGAATCCGCACACCGGGAAGCGGCAGCCGGTTTCACAGTCTTGGCAATAGCCGCCATGGGCCAGGGCGGCTATGCTCTGGCGCGTTAGGCGTTCGCCGGCCAGCACCCTGGGCAAAATCAGGTCCAGGATGGTGGTGGGGTGGAACAAGGCGCAGGCAGGCACCCCCAGGATGGGCAGCTCGCCTTCGGGGCCGTCCATCATGCCGCAGAGGAACATGGCTCCGGGCAGCACCGGGGTGCCGTAGAGCAGGTCGCGCCCGCCGGCGTCGGCGATGGCCATGCGGGTGACGTCGTCTGGGTCCACGCTCATGCCCGCGGTGGTGATGATGATCTGGGCTCCACGGCGCACCAGGCTCTTGATGGCCGAGGCCACGGCCGCGCGGTCGTCCGGGGCGAACTCCACACCCATGACTCCGGCACCCAGGTTCTGCAGCTTGCCGGTCACAATGGGGGCGAAACGGTCTTCGATAAGCCCACTGGCCACCTCGTTGCCGGTGACCACCACCCCGGCTTGTAGCGGGGCCATCTCGGCCACCGAGAGCAGGCCGCCGTCGGCCGAGGCCATCTCCACTGCTTCGGCTACCGCCTGGCGGTCCACCACCAGGGGCACCGCCCGGGTGGCCCCCAAATGGTGGCCCTTTTTCACTGGGGAATAACGGTGGATGGTGGCACACATAACCTGACCGCCCAGGTTGAACTCGGTCAGGCGTCCGGGGTCCACCTGGAACAGGCCGTCGCGGGCGGCGGCCAGGACGATCTTGCCCTCCGAGGGCGGGCCCAGGGGCTCCACGCCGGGGCCGCACAAAGCCGCGGCCAGCTGCTCGGCCGCCTCGTTCTCGTGCATCTGGTGGGGGGCGATGTCCAGCACGTACAGGTGGCGCTTACCCATGCGGGCCAAACGCTCCAGATCCTCGGTGGTAACCATGTGGCCCTTTTTGAAAGCCGGGCCTTTGCTCTGGCCGGGAATCACTTCGGTGAGGTCGTGGGCCAACACCAGGCCCACCGCCTCGTCAAGATTGACCAGCCGCCCCACCGGACCGGCGGCGCACTGATCGCCGCAATCAAACTCCATCACAACTCCAAATTCGGGCCCAGGTTGAAGTAGGCCCGTCCGGCGCACACCGGGCAAAGGGTGCGTCCGTTTTCCCGGCAAGCCTGGCCGCTGCGCACCAAAACCCCGCATTGCTCACAGGCCATCTTCGGGGGCCTGGCGCCGGGCATTTCATGAGCCGGTATTTTTAGCTCCACCCAAGACGCGTCAAACAACTCGGCGTTGGGCATTATCATGTAAGCCTCGGTTTGGGCCGCGTGCGGGTTGGCTGCCTGAGGGGCGTATTCCAGCGCGAGTTTTCTAGCTTGCTCGCGGCTGATCAGGCGCACAGCCCGGCCGCTGGAAATCTCGCCAAAGGTGGCGGCCAGCAGACCCAGATTGATTAATTTAAGGGAACCTCGCCCAAAACGCAACCCGCTGGCCACGGACACTGCGTCGGCCAGGCAGCGTTCACTTTCCACCACCCCCACGATGTTTTTTATCTCCGGGTAGGGCAGGGGGCAGGGGTAGCCCATCAGGCCCAGGCCCAGGATGGACATACGCACCCCAATGACCTGACCGGGGCACAGGTGGCCGTGGATGCGGGCCGAAGCCGCCACCAGGCTTTCCACCTGATCCCTGGGGGGGACGGGAGGCATGGCGTCAAAAGAGAAGCTGGTTTGATTCTCGGTGCTCATGGCCCTCCTACTTGATCCGATGCAACACGCTTACCCGGCCGTGCCCGGCCACCGGCTGGGGTGGGGAGGCACCAGCCGCGGTATTGGTAACGGTTAGGGGCCGCGTGCGGTAGCGTGGAGTCACTGCCGAGCACACGGCCCAAAGGTTGCCCATGGGCCAGTGGCGCAGCTTGGAGCCCCGCCAGGGGGGCGTGGCCGCCCAAGACCTGGGCACCGGGCCCAGAACCTCGCGCGCCAGGCGGAACAGGGACCAGGGCGGCAGGAACATACCCTGGGCAAAGGGATGGCCGCTGCCGGGCAGATGGGACAGCCAAGTGCGCGGCGCCAGCAGATTCATGGCCATCAAACACACCCGGCTGGTGGCAACCCTGGCCGCCTCGGCCACCACTTGGGCCCGGCGCTCGGTAAACTCCAGGGTGTCCACCAGGATAACCGCGTCGAAGCTGTTGTCCTCGTATGGCAGGTCGTGGGCGTCGCCCACGTCTATGTCGGCTTTGGGCCCCAGGCGCCCGGCGGCCAAACGCGCGGCCACCGGCCCGGCCTCCAGGCCATGCGCCAGGGCCCCGCGGCCCATAAGGTGGGCCAGGTGAATCCCCAGGCCACAACCAACGTCCAGCACCCGCCAGCCGGGGCGGAAGTCCAGGATGCGGTCCAGCAGGGCGCAGCTTTCGCGCACATAGGACTGCCCGGCTGGAGTTTCCAGCCAGCGCTCATAGGCCTGGGCTTCGGCCGCTTCGAATACTAAGTCCATGCTTACAAGATTATCCTTATGGCGCCTCGAGGGCAAGGGTTGGCGGGGGGTGGGCGGTTGTGCTAGATTTGCTCAATCGCAAACCATTTGCCGGCGGCTCTGATGCGTCATCGTAACCACAGGCCCCATGGGCCGGCCTACCTGGATAGGCCGCTTTCCTACGAGCAGGTGCCCGAGCACCGCAACGTGGATTGCGGGCTCTATGGCGTTTGCCTGGAGGTGGTGGTACGCCGCCGCTGGCCCTCCTTTTCCTGCCGCCCCTGCTCCCTGTGGTCTTGCCAATCACGCAGCCACAGCGTGGAAGGGCCGGCTCAGGTCCTGATCATGCCTCTGGCGGCTCAGCGCTAGAGCTGTCGTCATCGCCGTCCCCGTTGAGTGGCCCACGGTTTTTGTCTAAACGATAAAGCAACTGGTAGATGCGCTCACGCCAGAAGTACACCGGCGCGATAAAGGCCAGGCTGAGCAGGCCCAGGATCAAAAAGCTCCAGTAGTTTTCGTTGTAAATGGCCGAGCCCTGCAGGCTCAGCATCAGGGTGCCGGGTATGCGGCCTACGGAGCTGACCACCAGGAAGATGCGCCAGCTCATGGGCGTAAGCCCCAGGGCGAAACAAAAGTAGTCCTTGGGGAAGCCGGGGATGATGAAGAAGATGAAGCTGGCGATCACTCCCTGGCGTTCCATGAGAAAGGAAATTTTGGCCAGGTACTTGGCAGGGACAAAACGCTCCACCAGGGCCCGGCCCAGCAGGCGTGCCGCGAAAAAGTTGATCCAGGAGCCCACCGAAAGACCGATGGTGGAATAGAGCAGGGAGGGGAACCACCCGAAGACATAGCCTCCGGCCGCGCCCACCAGCTCGCCGGGTATGGGCGAAACCAACACCTGGAAGATTTGGAAGATCACAAACACCACAGGGGCCCAGACCCCGTAGGACTCTATGCGGGCCCTAAAGGCTTCGCGGTCTTGCAGAATCTCCCAGAGCTGCTGGGTAAGGTGCCACAGGGGGTGCCAATAGATAATCAGCAGCACCGCTAGCGCTACCAGGCCCGTTAACCCCAGGATGATGGAGCCCATGGGGCGCTTGCGGGGCGCTTGGGGGGGCTTTGGCGAAGTGGTGGGGGCGGCGATCATCAAGGACTCATCCAGAAATATAGGGGCCTCGACCGTGAGTTGGCGGCTGGGGTCCTGAGTAAATCGCTATGCCCGGGTGCCGGGCCGGGCCGCCGGATCAGCCCTGAGCCACCAGGGCCAAGGCCTCGGCCAGATCCAGGGTACCTTCGTATATGGCCCTGCCGGTGATGAATCCGGCCAGGCCCAGGGGTGCCATTTCCATGAGGCGGCGCACGTCGTCCAGGTCGTGCACTCCACCCGCGGCGATGATTGGTGTGTCCACCTCCCCGCACAAGCGGCGGGTGCTCTCCAGGTTGGGCCCGCTGTGCATGCCGTCGCGGGCGATGTCG
>JAHLLJ010000040.1 GCA_020444205.1 Deltaproteobacteria bacterium
TGTGGCCCCTGGGGCTCTCCCCGGCCGGGCCGGTTCCCTGGCTGGTGATCCTGGGCTTCCTGCCGCTGAACGCGGCCATAATCCACGTGATGTTCATGGCCCTGGGCGCGGCGGGGCGCAACCTGGGCGACACCCTGAGGGTGGCCTGCTATGCCCAAGGCCCGGCCCTGCTCACGGTGATTCCCTTTGCGGGCATGGCCGCTTTTGCGGTGTGGAACCTGGTGATCCTGGTGTACGGCCTGGCTGCGGCGCACAAAACCCCGGTGCGCCTTTCCCTGGTGGCCAACCTCATCCCGGTGGTGTTTTCCCTGGCCCTGTCCCTGTCCGGGGCTGGGGCCCTGTTCCAATAGCAAACCCCCTCCGGGTGGAGGGGGTCTTGTTTGCTCTCGGCGCGAACCGCGCCGACAATGCTAGCCTGCTCAGGAAAAGCCCGAGCCGCCGCAACCGGAGTTGGAGGCGGCCGCCGCCCCGGCCAGGGAGCTAAGCCCCTTGCCGGTGGAGCTGAAACAGCTCATTAGGCGCTCTTTTTTCTTGGAGCCGCACTTGGGGCACTCCACCGAGTCGGCGCTGCCCATCACCAGGGCCTCGTACTCTTCACCGCATTTGTTGCACTTGTACTCATAGATGGGCACGACAGTTCCTCCTAATCATCATTGACTTTAATGATAAGCAGGAATCGTTACCTGTCAAGGCGGGGTGATGGGCATTGACCCGGGCTGGGGAGCTATTTAGGATGGGGCAAACCTCTGCCGCGCCCTCACCATCCAGGGAGGAAAGCCATGGCCGCCTTACCCGCCTCCCGTCCCAACAAGGTCACCACCGCCGTGCTGTTGCTCTATGTTTCCCTGGGCATGGGCTTGCTGCGCGCCCTGCTGGGGCTGCCGGGTCTGTCACAAGCCCAGGGACAGAGCCTGGGCATGGCCGGCATCAGCCTGGCCGTGGTGGCTGTGGTCTTCGCGGTGATGCTGTTTTTCATCCTGATGATCGGCCAGGGGCGCAACTGGGCCCGCATCACCTTTGCGGTGCTCTACGTCCTGGGCATGATCATGATGATAGCGGGCCTGTTCAGCCTGCCGAATCTGGGCGCGGGCGCGGTCATGGACCTGGTGCAGGCGCTGCTGCAGCTGGTGGCCCTGGTGCTGCTTTTCTCGCCCGAGTCCAACGCCTGGTTCCAGGCGGCCAAGGCGGCGCGGCGCTCCGGCTAGCCCGGCAAGGCGCAAAGGAATTGTATCGCTTCGTTGCGGCCGGGGGTCGCGCCACGCGACGACAAGGCCTTTCCTCGCGGCACAGCCAGGTGTTCGTGGGCAAGGCGTCCGGTGAGCGCAGGCCACAGGCGTAGCTGAAGCTACGTCGAGGCCTAAGCGATACCGGCAACACAGCCCACGGGCAGCTGGCTGTGCCGCGCCACCCCCTTGTAAATCACAGCCCCATAACACACAATGAGAGCGGCGCATCGCCGGAGAGGACAGGCCATGACTTCCGCTGCCCCCATATCCATATTGCTGGTGGCCCGCACCAAGGCCCAAGGCAGGTCGTTCCAGCCCTGGCTGGAAGGACGGGGGTTCGCGGTGAACCTGGCCGCCGATCCGGACGAGGCCCTGGCTCTGGCCGACCAGAGCTACTTTGATTTGGTACTGTTGGCCGAGCACTTGGGGGGCAAGTCCACCGGGCCTTTTTTGGAGCGCCTGGTGGAGCTGTTCCCGGAGACGGTGGTCACCGTGTTCAGCGAGCAGCCAAAATCCGAGGCAGCGGTGGCCGCCCTGCACCAGGGAGCTTTCAACTATCTGGCCACTCCCGAGACCCAGGAAGAGCTCTTGGAGGCGGTGGAAAAGGCCTTGGAGCACCGCCGCCAGCGCCGCCGGCGGGCACACCGCCTGCAACAAGGCTCCATGATCTACGACGCGGAAAACCTGGTGGGCCAGAGCCGGGCCATGCAGCAGGTGTTTCGCCTGATCCACAAGGTGGCCTCCACCGACAGCACGGTGCTCATCCTGGGAGAGAGCGGCACCGGCAAGGAGCTGGTGGCCCGGGCCATCCACCACCAGTCCCACCGCCGGGAGTTTCCCCTGGTGCCGGTGAACTGCGGGGCCATCCCCAGCGAGCTCTTGGAAAGCGAGCTGTTCGGCCACGAGCGGGGGGCCTTCACCGGGGCGGTGCGCAGCCGGGTGGGGCGCTTCGAGCTGGCCCAGGGCGGCACCATCTTCCTGGACGAGATCGGCGACATGCCTCCCCTGCTCCAGGTTAAGATCCTTAGGGTGTTGCAGGAGCACGCCTTTGAGCGGGTGGGCGGCACCCGCACCATAGAGGTGGACCTGCGCATCGTGGCCGCTACTAACCAGGACTTGGCCTCGCGGGTGGCCAGCGGGGAGTTCCGCGAAGACCTCTATTACCGTCTCAACGTGGTGCCCATCACGGTGCCGCCCCTGCGGCAGCGGCGCAGCGACATACCCTTGCTGTGCCAGTTCTTTTTGGAGCGCCTGTCCCAGCAAAAGGGCCTGGAGCTCAAGGAGCTGCACCCCGAGGTGGCCGAGCGCCTGGTGCGCTACGACTGGCCGGGCAACGTGCGCGAGCTGGAGAACCTGCTGGAGCGCTTAGTGGTGCTGGCCGAGGGCGAGGTGATCGGCCCAGAGGCCCTGCCCCCCAAGATGCTCGACGCAGCCCCCCTGCCCGCCGGCGAACCGGAAGAGGAGTTGCCCGCCCTGGAGCTGCCTCCCGGGGGGTTGAACCTGAAAAACGCCTTGGAGCAGATAGAGCGGCGGCTCATCGCCCAGGCCTTGGAACAGACCGGCGGGGTGAAGGCCCAGGCCGCCTCCCTGCTGGGACTTAACCGCACCACTCTGGTGCAGAAGCTGAAAAAGCTCGGCGGCCTGCGTTACCGCAGCAGCCACCGGGAATCATAAGGAAGCAAAGAGAATGTGGCAGCAGCATCTGGCCGGACGCGAGATCGGCCTTTATCAGGGGCGAAGCGGTTTTGATCCCGCCCGGCCCAGCCTGCTCCTCATCCACGGAGCGGGCGGCCGGGGCGAGGCCTTTTTGCCCCAGCTAAGCAACCTCAAGGATATCAACGTGGCCTCTCTGGACCTGCCCGGCCACTTCGCCACCCCCGGCCCGGGGTTGCAGCGGGTGGAGGACTACGCCCAGTGGGTGGGCGAGTTTCTGGCCGCCGGGCCGCTCAGGCCGGTGGTGCTGGGCCACTCTCTGGGCGGGGCCATAGTGCAGGAGCTGGCCCTGACCCACCCCGAGCTGATGCGCGGGGTGATCCTGATGAGCACCGGGCCCCGCCTGCCGGTTAACCCGGCCTTGCTCACCGGGATCAAGGAAAACTTCATCCCCACCGTGGAGACCATCGTGGGCTGGGCCTACTCCCGGGGAGCGGACAAGCTGCTGCTGCGCCAGGGTGTGGAGCAGATGGCCCAGACCGACCCCGTGGTGCTGCACGACGACTTCGCCGCCTGCGACGGCTTTGACGTTACCGAGCGCCTGAAGAGCCTCATCCTGCCCACCCTCATCGTGGCGGGTAGCGAGGACAAGATGACCCCGCCCAAGCTGAGCCAGGTCATGGCCCAGGCCATACCCGACGCCGAGCTTAAGATAATAGAAGGGGGTGGTCACATGGTGCAGTTAGAGAAATTCAGGGAAGTGAACCAGGCCATCGCCGAGTTCATGGGACGTTTCTAGATAAGGCCTGCCAGCTTCATAACCGCCTCCAGGGAGGGAGCGGAGCGGGTGTGGTCCGCGGCCAGTTCCCTAGCCTGGTGCAGGGTGAACAGGCCAATCTCGGCTATCTCCTGGGGGTCGGGCCGGGGCTGCCGGTCGCTCCGGGCTTTGAATACCCCGGAGAATTCGCCCTGGGTGGCGGGCCCGGCGGGCACCTTGCCCACATAAGTTAGTTCCAAGCCGAGGCCCAACTCCTCGCGGAGCTCCCGCTGGGCGGCAAAGAGGTAATTCTCGCCCGGGTCCAGGTGTCCGCTGGCCGAGGAGGTCCACATGCCCGGATAGGTGTCCTTGGCCTGGCTGCGCCTCTGTAGCCACAGCTTGCCGCTGGGGTCGAAGAGCAGCACGTGCACCGCCCGGTGCAAAAGGCCTTGGCTATGCACCTGGGCGCGGGTGGCCAGGCCCACCTGATGGTCGTTCTCGTCCACCACGGGCAGCAGCTCGTCTGGGTCCTGGGCCGGGCTCATTGGTCCTGGGTCAGGCGATCGGAAAAATAGCCGGAAAGCTCGGGAGGCAGCAGGCAGCGGCGTTGATAGGCCAGCTCCGGGTCCTTGAGCTCCAGCCACAAGGCCCCGCGCTCGCGGCGCAGGCGGGCGCTGGCTCCGGGCCGGGCGGCCAGGCGGCCCGCCTCCTGGGCCAGGGAGTGGTACAGGCGGTATAGCCGGTGCACCCGCCCGCCCCGCCGTCCGGCGAACCGAGAGAAGTTTCGGTTGCGGCTGGGCGGGGAGGGGTCCTTGAGCAAAGCCAATACTTGTTCAAACACGCTCATGGAGCCACCGTCTCGCCGTCAAAGGTTTGCGCGAAGAACCCTAACTATAACCGATTTTGGGCGCACAGTCCCACCGGTTACGGGCGTCTTGTGTCCCGTGGCAGCCTGTGGCAAGCTTTACCCGGCTCTTTCATCGGGCTACCCGGCTTTCCTACTATGCTAGTAAGGAGCGGCATGGAGCAAACACCAGAGTACGTGCGCATCCAGCGCGAGGGTGCGGTGGTCACCGTGACCATGGACAACCCGGCCACCATGAACGGCATGGACGACGAGATGGGCCCGCGCCTGTCCCGCGCCCTGGAGAGTCTGGCCCATGACCACGAGACCAGGGTGGTTATCCTCACCGGAGCAGGGGGCAACTTCAGCGGCGGAGGCAACCTCAAGCGGGCCGCTGCCTTTATAGCCGAGCATCCCGGCCAGGGGGCGGGCAAGGTGTTCGCCAACTATCTGCAGTACGTCATCCGGGTGGTGTTGGCCATCACCGAGCTGCCCAAGCCACTTATTTGCGCGGTGGAAGGCGCCTCTTCCGGGGCCGGCCTGGCCTGGATGGCAGCGGGAGACCTGGTGGTGGCCGCCGACGACGCCCGCCTGGTGCCCGGATTCGTCAAGGTGGGCCTGGTGCCAGGCGCGGGCAGCACCTATCATTTTTCCCACCTGTTCGGCCCGGCCCTGGCCGCCGAGCTGTTCTACCTGGGCGACACCCTGAGCCCCCAGCGGGCCCACGAGCTGGGCCTGGTCACCCACCTGGCCCCTCATGGGGGGGCCCTGGAAAAGGCTCGGGAGCTGGCCGAAAAGCTGGCCCAGGGCCCGGCCGAGGCCCTGGCCGCCACCAAGCGCCGCCTGGGCCGGGCGATACGCACCGGGCTGGCCCCCCACCTGGAAGACGAGCGCCTGGGTGTGATCACCGCGGCGGACGACCCTGAGTTCGCCCGCCGGGTGGAGCGCTTTGTAAACAAAAGCTCCTCCAAGGAAAAGTAAAGCGGCAAGGAGATATGAACATGGAATATGCGAATGTAGTAGACGCCCGTCATTCCTGCCGGGGCTTCGGAGGCACACCGGTCACCCGCGAGCAGGTGGAGCAAATAGCCGCCCTGGCGGCCAAAGCCCCCTCCTGGGGCAACACCCAGCCCTGGAAGCTATACGCCGTGGGCGGAGACAAGGCCAAGGAGATCCGCCGCCGCCTGGTGGAGGCCATGGTTTCCGAGCGGCCCCAGGAGCCGGATATCACCATGCCCATTGCCTTTGAGCAGGGCATGAGCGCCCGCTACAAAGACCTGGGCCGCGCCTTGTTCAAGGTGTTGGGCATTGCCCGGGAGGACGCGGACAAGCGCGCCGCCCACTACGCCAACAACTTCGGTGCCTTTGGGGCTCCCTGCCTGTTGTTCGTCACCGTGCCCAAGGATCAGACCGCCTATGCGGTGTTCGACGCCGGGGCCTTTACCCACGGCCTGTGCCTGGCCGCGGCCAGTCTGGGGCTGGGCACGGTGGTCCTGGCCGCCTTGGCCCGCTTCCCCGAGGAGGTGCGGGCGGTGGCGCCCATCCCCCAGGAAGAAGACCTGGTGATCGGGGTGGCCCTGGGCCATGTGGACCCGGACGCCCCGGCCAACGGCTTCCGCAGTGGGCGGCGCCCAATGGAGGAGATGCTGAGCACTTTCGATCTTTAGATCCCAGCGGCAAGAGCCCGGCCTTGAGGGCCGGGCTCAACCACCTCAATCCATAAAGCTTTGGGTAGTGTAAAATAGACATGTAAAAAAGAGGCGATGTTCAGGCCTGCTCCGCTTTGTGAACCGCGATTTGCTCTTTACATAAGCTCGTATGGCCTTCAGAGGCCTTACACTTACCCCGTCGCCCAAAAAGCAGGGGGGCCATGCCCGAACACCCCACTCCCAACGAAAAAGCCTTTGGCCACTGGCTGCGCCGGGTGATGACCCCTCCCCCGGCGGGGAAGACCGGCGGCTTACCCCTGTGGCGCGAGCGCATGTTTTTCTTCACTCTGGGGCCCGGCTTGGTTCTTGGCCTGGTGGCCTATCTTTTAGCCTTGCCGGTGCTGACCAAGGGCGGCAACTACCTGGTGATGGCCCTGGACAGCGGCATGCTGGCCTTGGCCCTAGCCATCTTTTTGCTGCGTGGTTTGCCTCTGGCCACCAGGGTCGTGACCCTGCTGGTGATGATCTACACCATCGGCCTGGCCATATTGGTGACTATCGGGCCGGTGAGCAGCGGGCCGTTTTGGCTTTTCATAATTCCCATTCTGGCCGCCCTATACCTGGGCCGGCGGCCGGCTATGACCAGCCTGGCCCTCAACTTTCTCACCCTGCTGGCGGTCTCCTGGCTCTTTTACACCGGCCGGGTGTCTTGGGCCCACGACCTGATGCACTACCAGGACCAATGGTTGGTCATCATGGCCAACTTCGTGTTTACCAACGCGGCCACCGCCCTGCCGGTGGCCATCTTGGTGCACGGCCTGGAGACCTCCCTGGCCCGTCAGCGCAGCGTCTCCCGGGAACTGGCCAAGGAGCGTTCCCTGCTCAGCCAGGAAGTGGCCCAGCGGCGTCAGGCCCAGCAGGCTCAGACCGAGAGCGAACGACTCTATCGCCTATTGGCCGACAACGTCAGCGACATCATCTGGATAATCAAGCTCGAGGATTTTTCCCTCACCTACGTCAGCCCCTCGGTGCGGGCCATATTGGGATACAGCCCGGAGCAAGCCATAGCCTTGGGCGTGGCCAAGATGCTCACTCCTAAATCCATGGCCCACATCAACCAGGCCATGGCCGAGGAGATCAAGTGCGACCCCGGCCATCCAGATCCCTTTCGTTCGCGCACCGTGGTGGTGGAAGCGATCAAGGCTAAGGGTGAAAACATCTGGCTGGAGATCACGGGCCGCTTTCTGCGCGACCGGGAAGGCAGGCCCGAGGCCGTGTTGAGCGTGGCCCGGGACATAACCGAACGCCGCCGGACCGAACAGGCCCTGCGCGACTCTCAGCAGCGCTACCGCGATCTATTCAACTCCATTACCGACATGATCTACACCCAGGACCTTGAGGGCCGCTTTACCAGCGCCAATCAGGCCACGGCCTCCATATTCGCATACCAACCCGAAGAGCTGATCGGCCGCAAGGCATCGGAGTTCATGCTGCCCGAGCATCGCCCCGGCTTTAAGACCGAGTACCTGGCTACCCTGCAGCGGGACGGTTTCATGGCCGGGCTGGGCCAATACCTGGACTCCCAGGGGGAAAAGCACTACATAGATTACCGCAGCACCCTGGTGCGCCCGGAAAAGGGCGAGCCTTACATCAGCGGCTCGGGGCGCGACGTCACCGAGCGCATTATGGACGGCCGCCGTATGAAGCAGCTGGAAGCGCAACTGCTGCAAAGCCAGAAGATGGAAGCCATGGGCACCCTGGCCGGGGGGATCGCCCACGACTTCAACAACGTCCTGGCTTCCATGTTGGGCTACACCGAACTGGTGCTGGCCGACCTGCCGCCCGGCTCCCTTTTTGTAAGCAACCTGGAGCAGGTGCTCAAGGCTGGGGAGCGGGCCAAGGGTATGGTGCGCCAGATACTCACCTTCTCGCGCAACAGCCATTCCGGCCTCCGTCCGGTGGTCATACAACCGGTGATCGAGGAGGCCATGGAGCTTTTGCGAACCTCGCTTCCCGCCAGCGTGAGCGTGGAAAGCCGTCTCAACGCGCCCCAGGAGATGGTGCTGGCCGATCCCTCCCAGATTCATCAAGTGATGATGAATCTGGCCACCAACGCCTTTCAGACCATGGGCATAGGCGGCGGGGTGCTCAGCCTGTCTTTGGAGCCGGTGGAGCTGTCCCCCGAGCAAGCGGCCGCTTTTGCCGAGCTGGAGCCGGGGGCCTACCTGCGCCTGACGGTCAAGGACACCGGGCAGGGCATGGATTCTAAAACCATGCAGCGTATCTTCGAGCCCTTCTTCACCACCAAGGAAGCCAAAGGAGGCTCGGGCATGGGCCTGGCCATGGTGCACAATATCGTGAAAAACCATGGCGGGCAGGTGAGAGTGAGCAGCCGGCCCGGCCAAGGCTCCCGTTTCGAGGTTTACCTGCCCATTTTCACCGGCGCGGCCCAAGCGCACCCGTGCCGTCAGCAGAGAGATAACCCCGTGGGCGGCAGCGAAAAGGTGCTTTTGGTTGACGACGAAGAGTCGGTGGGCGCGGTGGGCCGTAGTATGCTCAAGCGCCTGGGATATTCGGTGGAGCTGTGTTTATCGGCCAACGAAGCCCTGGAGGCCTTGCAACGCGATCCCAAGGCCTATGACCTGGTCATTACCGACCTGACTATGCCGGGCATCACCGGCGACGAGCTGGCCGGCCGAATATACCAGGCGGCGCCTGTATTGCCGGTCATCATCACCACCGGTTATGGCGGGAATCTGCCCTGGGAAGAGATGCCCGCCAACGTGCGCCTGCTGCTGAGCAAGCCTTTCACCAGTTGGGAAATTGCCCAGGCGGTGCGCCGGGCCTTGGAAGGCGCCGAAAGCGGCGGGAGGGGATAAGCGCCGCAAGTCACCTTACACCTGTGATATGCTGCTGCCGACAGTATAACGATCAGAGAAACGTTTATGAGCGCTGAAGCAACGAATTTCGCTTCACCCCCCAGGGTCCTGACCAAATTCCTGCAACTATACCTGCCCCTGGCCGTCATAGTTTTGTTCGCGGCGGTCATGGTTTACCTGACCCAGAAAAACACCCGCATACAGGCCATCAAGGAGCAACAATACAACATCGTGCGCCTGGAGCGCGAGGTGTTGCAAACCGATCTGCAGACCCACGTGTCTGATGCGGTTTTCCTGGCCCATCTCACCACCCTGGCCATGAACCGGCCCGATGGCCAGGTGCCCCTCAAGAAAGTCCTGCAAGAGGCCTTTTTGTATTTCAGCCAAAGCCAAAAGGTTTACGACCAGGTGCGCTTTTTGGACGTCCACGGCCGGGAGGTGGTGCGCATAAACCTGGACAAGGGCAGGGCCTGGGTGGTTGGCCAACGGCAGTTGCAGTCTAAAAAACAACGCTATTACGTCTCGGCCGGGCTGCAAATGAATCCAGGGCAAGTCTACATCTCTCCCTTTGACCTGAACATCGAGCACGGCCAACTGGAGATGCCTTACAAGCCTACCCTGCGCTTTGTAAGCCCGGTGGCAAACCCCGGAGACGGTCTGCTGGGCGTGGTGGTGCTCAACTTCCTGGGCGACCGCATTTTGGACCGCCTGCGCCGGGCCTCCCGTGCCGGTAAGAATGAGTTGTTTTTGGTGAACCAAAAAGGCTGGTGGCTGGTGGGCCCCAAGCCGAAGATGGAGTGGGGCCACTCCATCAAGGAGCGGGCCGTCTTCAGCATGGCCGCCGCCTATCAGCAGGCCTGGCGCGACATCGCCCCGGAGGAAAACGGTCAGGTGGTGACCCCCCACGGGCTGTTCACCTATCAGTCGGTGGACCTCATGGACAAGGCCCAAAAGGTGGGAACCTCCTTGGCGCCCACCCGCTTGGACGACCACTGGTGGATCATCTCCCGGGTGCCGCCCGAGGAACTGGCCCTGCCCTGGTTGCCGGAAATGTTCTGGGTCTGCGCGGGAGTGCTCTTGCTGTTGGCCGGGGTGGTCTGGCTGTATGCCACGGCCAGGGTGCGCCGGGAAATGGCTGAAAGCGAGACTCAGCGTCAACAGCGCCGCCTGCAGTTCATCACCAACACCTCTCAAGACGCCATCACCCTGGTGGACTCCCAGGACCGGGTGCAGTTTTGGAACCTGGCCGCGGAACGCCTTTTCGGATATCGCCGCGAGGAGGCCATGGGCCACAGCCTGCACCAGATGTTGGCTTCACCCGAACAGAGGGCCAAGGCCAACAAGGGCCTGGAGGTGTTCGCCCGCACCGGCCAAGGGCCCATCTTCGGGAGCCGTCAGGAGGTGTTGGCCACGCGCAAGGACGGATCCCGCTTCCCCGCCGAAGTGAGCGCCTCGGCCTTTTCCATGGACGGGCAGTGGTTCGCCGCGGGCAGCGTGCGCGACATAACCATAAGCAAGCAAAACGAACAAGAGCTAAAGCGCCTGGCCAACACCGACGGGCTCACCGGGGTGTACAACCGCCGGCGATTTATGGAGCTGGCGGAGCGGGAGGTGACCCGCAGCCTGCGCTACCGAGGACCTCTATCGCTGATCATGCTGGACGTGGATCATTTCAAGGCGGTCAACGACGAAAACGGGCACGAGGTGGGCGACGAGGTGCTGGTGTCATTAGCCAAGGTGTGCTGCCGGGTGCTCCGGCAGGTGGACCTGTTCGGAAGGGTGGGCGGCGAGGAGTTCATGGCCCTGTTGCCCGAGACCGGCCCGGAGGCGGCGGCTACGGTGGCCGAGCGCCTGCGAAGCGAGCTGGCCGGCTACCCGGTAAGCCCCAGCAAGCCAAACCTGCGCGTGAGTATCAGCCTGGGCGTGGCCGGCCTGAACCAAGATATGGGCCTGAACGACCTTATGCGGGCGGCGGACGACGCCCTTTACCTGGCCAAGAAACACGGGCGCAACCGGGTGGAGTTCGCCCAGCACTAGCGTCTGTTCAGGAAAAGCTCGCTGAGGCCAACCCGCGGCCTACAATGCCGCCATGCGGGGCCTGGCAAAGCCGGGGGATCTAGGCCGGGGCCACCACCAGGCTCTTGCCCCTCTGGGCCACCATGCCCGCCTCGCGAAGGGCCTTCATGGCCCGGGTGATGCTCACCCGATGCGCCCCCACCAAGAAGCTGAGCTCCTCATGGGTAAATGGCATGGCCAGCTCACGGCCATCCCCGGCCGGGATGCCGTGTTCCCGGGCCACCTGCCATAACACCTGGTGCAGGCGCTCTTCCAGATGGGTGGCCGACATGCTGCCCACCCGTTGGGTGAGGCTGTCGATGCGCTCGCTGAGGTTTCTAATCACCTGCAGGCCGATGTTGGGATGCTGTAGCACCAGGGACTCGAATCCCTCGCGGGTGAAGCCGCAGGTAAGAGTTTCTTCCAGGCACACCGCGCTAAGGGGAAACTCTTCCTCCGAGGTCAGCATGCCCTCGCCCAGAAAGTCACCCCCTGCCCTGAAGTCCAGGATCAGCTCGTTGCCCTCGGCCGTAACCTTGCACAGCTTGACTCGCCCCGCCTTGAGCAAAAACATGCGGCGGGCAGGCTCGCCCTGGTAAAAGATGGTCTCGCCTTTTTGATAGCGGCGGCGCTGGGCAGCCTGGGACAGGGCCTCCATCTCTGGAGGCTTCAGGTTGGCGAACACCCAAAGGCTGCCCAAGCATACGGGGCTCAACTCCATCTGGTCGCCGGCCAGTTGTTGGCACAAACATGAACTCATGACGCCTCACCTCGGGTTTCGTCTTTAGCTTAGGATAAATGATGCCATACAAGGGCCCGTAAGTCTGTAGCCGCTGCTACAGGCCCTAAGCGGCGAAAACAGTTGACACGGCCGCATCCTGTCAGCAATATGGCTGATATGATGAATTAAACTGCTCCGGTTAACCCCGGGGCCTTCTTTTAGCCAGGAGCCGCGTTGGGTCCGACGCAGTCCACACCTATGCTTGAAGCTCCTGCCCTGGCTTCTAAACTGCGCCTGCTGTTGGCGGTGTGGCGCTCCCGCGCGCCCCAGGGCGGCTCCGAGCTGGAGTTCAGCCTGGCGGACCTGGAGCGCCTGGCCAAGGCCCTGCAAGAGCGTCAGCGCCGCCTGAACGGGCAGGTCAGGCAGACTCGGGGCTACCTGGATAGCGCCACCGGCCTAGGCACGCCACCCAAAATACGCTCGCATCTTTCCCGCCTGCTTCACCAGCAAACCAGTCTGATGTCCCAAACCCAGCGCGATGCCGACCTGCTGGCCCAGGCGGCAAAGACCTACAGCCTGCTGCTGCGCCAGGCCCCTTCCTGGTTGGAGGGGACGGGAGTTCCGCAAGCCTCCGGCATGCAAGAGGTCTTGGCACGAGGCCAAGAGACCTTGGAACAGGCCCAAAACGCCCGGGAGCGCTGCCGCGGCCTGGTGCGCGCCTCCCGGCAGCTGGAGCGCCGCGATACTGCCTTGGCCCGGCGGGCCCATGCCCTGAAGGAGCAGGCCACGCGGTTCGGCTCAAGCGTGGAAGCGCTGGCCCGGCGCCTGGAGGCCCTGACTCTGCATCCCGAGCCCATGCCGCCCAGCTTGCAAGCCCCGCCGGAGCTGGCCCGCTTGCAACAAGACCTGGAAAAGGCCCTGGGAAAAGCCGCGGCCATGGAGTTGGAGCGGGAGCAGTTTGCCCAGCTCCAGGCGCGTCACCAAAAGGGCCGCCAAGCCTTGCGTTCCGCCTGGGAGCTTGCCGCCCATAGGTCCGGAAAGGCTGAAAAGAACTTTACCCAAGCCCGCCAATTGGCCATGTCCCTGGCCATGGGCCTGGGCCGATCCGCCGTGGCCGCCGGGAAGGCGGCTTCCCAATTGGAAAAAATGCTGGGCCCCTTGCGCCCCCGCGAGCTGGCCGGTTTCATCGCCAAATGCCGCAAGCGCGGCGAGGCCTCGCACGCCCTGGCCGTCAAGACCCGGGCGCGTCTGGCCCGGCTGGATCAGGCGCGAGATGCCCTGATCGCCTTGGAGGCCCTGCCGCCCGCCCGGACCGTGGCCGCGCCCTTTGGGCAACTCGTCGGCAAGCCCCGCCTAGAAGAGCTTTCAGCCCAGGCGCGGGAGCTGTATCAGACCCAGGTGGCCCGGGTTTTGGCCCAGGAGCGCCGGGACTACGAGCGCCAGGTGCGCCAGGCTTCCCAGCGTCTGGAAAAGGCGGCCCAAAGCCGGGAGCAGTTGCGCCGCAAGCTGGCCCAGCGCCAAGAGCAGGCCCGGTTGGCCCTGGCCCAGATGCAGCAAACCCAGCATCAGGCCCAGGACCGGCAAGAGCGGTTGGAAAAGGCCCGGGACGAGTTGGAGCAGGGCAAGCGCCTGGCTCTGAAATGGCGCGAGGAGTTGAGCCAGGCCCAGGCCGAGGCGGAAGACTGGCGGCGGGTTGCCGGGAGCCTGCGCAAACAAAACGCCCAGGCCCTGCACGAAAGCCAGTCCCAGCAACAGGCCTTGCAAAAGGACGCCGAGGCCTTGCAGGTCCGGGTGGAACAGCTGCAGGAGCAGCTGAGCTCCCTGGCCCTGCTCACCGCCGTGTCCACCCGGCCCCGGGAGGACAACCCCCGCGCTTTGGAGCAAGCCCTATCGCGCCTGGCCGTGGCGCGCCAAGGCCTGGCTCAGGCGGGCAAAAAGGCAGCCCTGCATGCGGCCCTGATCTTGGGCCTGGGGTCCGCCTTGGTGTTGGCCTCGCCCAACCTTCCGGCCAAGGCCACCCTGCGCGACCACACCCGCAACCTGGCCAGCCTGCAAATCACCGCCGAGGTTGCCGCCCCCGCCCCGGCGGCGGAGCTCAAGGTCAGTCTGGTGCCTCTGGATCAGCCCCTGATGCCCCTGGCCCTGCTGGACGACCGGCAGTTCACCGGCCTGGCGGCCCAGGCGGGGCTAAGCCCCTATACCCTATACCGTAGTGTGCGCGCGGCCCATCCCGGGTGCATCGCCCTGGACCTGGCCGGAGTGGAGCGCTTGGCCCGCCAGTCCAAATCCCTGGCCCAGCGCCACCCCCAGATATTTGACGATCTTTCCACGCGCTGCCTGCCGCCGGATTTTTGCCGCCTGTTGGCCCCGGAGCCGCCCGCCCAAGCCCTTTTGCAGCGCTTCACCGACCGGCTCTACAGCGACTACCGCCGCTTGGGCTATGGACGCACCCAGGCCTTGAGCGCGGTGCTGACCAACCGGCGGGCCGCCCAGCAGTGGGTGAGCGCCAATTGTCTGCCCACCAGCTATTCGGGCAGGGTGCGGCCGGTGCCCGCGGTGGAAGACATGGGCCTGCGGGATTTCCTGGACCGGCTGACCCCCTACATCGCCGAGCGCAGCCGTTATTACCTCAAGCGCCTGGGCAAGCGGCCTCCGGTCAACCTGGAGAGCTACTCCCGCGACCTGGCCTTTGACATGTATGGCGCGGCCAAGCTGTTCGAGGTGCCCCTGAGCTATTTGTTGGCCATTGCCCACCAAGAGACCTTCTACGCCAACATCCTGGGCGACAACAACCTTTCGGCCAGCCCCTTTCAGATCTGGCGCCCCACCCTGCCCCGCATCCTGGGCTCCATGTCCGAGGCTGGCTTCTCGCCCCCGCCGCGGCACATCCGCCTGCAAAACCACCTAACCCTGGCCACCTACCTGGCCGCCTTTCATCTGCGCGAGCTGATGATCGAGGCCAGCGCCCCGGCCACCAAGCGCCGCCGGGCCTACGTGGACATGGACAAGGTGATGCTCCGCTACAACGGCTCGCCGCTGTACGCCGGACGGGTGGCGGTGCGCCGGGCCGAGCTGAGCCGCTTCATCGCGGTGGGCGGCGGCTAGCCAGTTTCATTATTTCCGGAAAAGCCAGAACAGCAGAGTCAGCACCAGGCTGATGAGAATGCTGGTGCCCAAGGGGAAGTAGAAAGAGAAGTTCTTACCCCGAAAGGAGAAGTCGCCGGGCAGCTTGCCCAACCAGGAGAAGATGCCCAGCTTGGGCCCCAGCCACAACAGCGCGCCCAGCCCGGCCAGAGCCAGGCCCAGGATCACCAACAGCTTGCCCAGTTGCGGGTTCATGCTCCTCTCCCAGGGGACGCCTTAACTATGGCTCAGCACCCGCGCGGTGGCAAGCGTGGGCATGGTGCCGTCATGCCCAGATCCGACGGCGATTGGAATTTTATTGCATAATAAAGAGCAATGTATGTAAGTACCAACCGCCAGCCGGGGAGCTGCAATGAGTAAAATCCAAACGGTTTGGGTAGTGGGGGCGGGGGCCGTGGGCTCGGTCCTGGCCGGCTTGCTGCACAAAACGGGCAAGGCTCAAGTCTATCTGGTGGGCGCGAGCCCCCATTGGCAAAAGGTCAGCCAAAAGGGCCTTAACTTTGAGACCCAAGAACAGGGTAGGGAACAGCTGCCCGTCCCTACCCGCGCCTGGGAGGAAATTCCCCAGCTAGGGCTCACGGACCTGGTCTTGCTGACCGGCAAAGCCACCGACCTGCCCAAGGTCGCTGAGAAGCTGGGCCCCAAGCTGGGGCAAGAGACGGCGATATTTACCGTGCAAAACGGCCTGGGGGTGCGTGAGCAGGCCGGGCGCCTGCTGAAAAGGCCGGTGGAGGCAGGGGTGGCCTATTTCGGCGCGCGCAGCGTGGAGCCGGGGCAGGTGACCTTTTACGGCCCCGGACGCCTAGTGCTTTCCCCCAGCGAGGCCAGCCGGGCCCTGAGCGATCTGCTGCCCAGTGAAGACATCCGGTGCGAGATGGTCGAGGACTACCGCCAGGCTGAATGGTCCAAGCTGGCCGTTAACTGCCTGGCCAACCCCCTGGCGGGCCTCCTGAACCTGACCACCAAGGAGCTCACCAAACCGGTTCTGGACCCGGCCAAGGAGGCCCTGCTGGCGGAGGTCAAGGCCGTGGCTGGGGCCGAGGGGGTGGAACTGGAGCTTACGGTGGCCAAGTTCAACGCAAGGCTAAAGAGCCGCAACATTCCCTCTCTGCGCACGGATGTCAACCGGGGCCGCCCCACGGAGATCGACTTTCTCAACGGAGCCATTGTGGACCTGGCCGCCAAGCACGGCATCCCGGCGCCGGCCAACCAGCTGATAACCTCGCTGATCAAGGCCCTGAGCGGTTGACAAGCGCCCGGTCGGATTAAGGGGGCGGGGCCAACGTCTGGCCAGCACTGGGCCGGGATGAGGGCCTTGAGCCTCACGGCCTTATTGGTTTAGGTCCCTAGCCCTGCAACAGCTAGGCCTGATCAAGCTGTACCTTCACCGGGGCAGAGCGCGTAATGGTGTTGAACACCGGGGAATATTTCTGGGCCATCTTGATCATTTCTTCCTTCTGGGCTTCGGTTACATCGGCATCGATCTTAAAAAATACCCTTATAGCCTGGTAGCCCACCGGGATGTCCTCTGAGAGCCCCAAAAATCCCCGCAAGTCTATATCCCCTTCATACCTGGATTCCACGCCCCTGATCTCAATGCCCTTGGCAGCGGAGTGGGCCACCATGGTGGTGGTCAAACACCCCGACAAGGCGACAAGGAGGTATTCAACGGGGTTGCTCCCCTCGTTGGTGCCCAGCAGAACGGGGGGCTCGTCCAGGTGATAGACCGCCGCCTCCCGAGAGTCGTCTTCCTGGAGGGCCCCGAAGAAGTCCTTGACCGTGGCCTGGTTGTGGGTGCCACCGATCCATTTGTTCCTGGCCCGGAACTTGAACTTGGCGATTTCCCCGTTCCCCTTTATTTGCTCAATAGTTGCAAATAGCTGATCTAAATTGATCCCATTAACGATTTTCGGGGTTTCCGAACTGCCCATCCTGCCCTCCTTTTTGAAATGCTTCTTAGCGGACCCTCTGACTCAGACCCTCCACTTCAAATTCTACGTGACTTTTTCACATGAGAACAGAATGACAGCTTTCAGGGATAACAAAGGAAATTGCCTTGGGGTTAGGTTCATATCTGAGCCGAACTCTCACCCCCCGCCCTGAGGCCCTGGGCCGCGCCCAGGATCTTGAGCTTGACCGAGGCGGGCAGACGCAGCTTGTTTTCCCGGTTGCAAGGCACCGCCGCCCCGCCCATGGGGCTGGTCACCTCTTCCCAGTCCAGCAACACGTAGTCCAGCACCTCGTCGTTGAGGGCGCCCTTTTGGCCTTGGCAGCGGCGCTCCAGGGCCACCATGGTGGCCGAGTCGATGCGGCGCAGGAAAAAGGACGAGCCTTCCAACTCCAGGCTGAAGCGTTCTTGTGGGTCAATGATCTGCACTCCTTGGCTCATATTTTTTCTCCAAGCATAAGTTCCGGTTTATAGGCCCTCTCCACCAGGCGGCGGCGGGCGTCTATGGGCAGGCGCTGGGCGGCCGCGGGACCAAAGGCGACCGGCTCTCCGTCCGGGCCCAGCACGCCCTCCCAACCCACCAGCACATGGGCGGCCACCGCCGCTTCCAGGGCCTGGGGGGGCAGCCAGGGGCGGGGGCCCCGGCCCTGGGCGGGGGGCAAGAGGGTTAGCTGCTGGCGCTCGATGGCGGCCAGGGCTCCCAGGGACAGGCGGCGGTAGTAGAGCACCGAGCCGCCCAGGGTCAGGGCCAGGCGTTCATTTGGGTCCACCAACACCAGGTTGTTTTGCCGCGTACTCATGGGCCCTGTTATAGGCCGCAGGTAGGGCGCGGCCCAGGGAGGGGCCTCGCAAAAACACCTCCGCCCGGCAGAGCCTCGTCCATATGGTAGAATCGGCGGCAGACGCATCATCCAGTGAGGAGAGGATTCATGAAGATTTTGGTCACCGGCGGGGCGGGCTTTATCGGCAGCCAGGTGGCCCAGGCCTATGTTGAGGCCGGGCACCAGGTAACCGTCTTGGACAATCTTTCCACCGGCAAGCTGGAAAACCTGCCGCCCCAGGCCGAATTCGTTGAAGCGGACATAACCTCACCCCAGGCGGCCGAGCTGGTGGCTGACGGCGGCTTTCAGGTAATCAACCACCACGCGGCCCAGATATCGGTGCCCGCCTCGGTGATCGACCCGATGAACGACGCGCAAAGCAACGTGCTGGGCCTGCTGAATCTCTTGGAGGCGGGGCGCCACGCCAAGCTGGAGCGCTTCATCTTCGTGAGCAGCGGGGGAGCGGTGTACGGCGAGATGCAGGGCGTACCGGTGGACGAGTCCTTCCCGGCCCGGCCCATGAGCCCCTATGCGGTGGCCAAACGCGCCGGCGAGCTTTACCTGGACTATTACTGGCTGCAGCATGGCCTGGCCTCGGTGGTGCTGCGCTACGCCAATGTCTACGGCCCTCGCCAGATACCTCACGCCGAGGCCGGGGTGGTGGCCATTTTCATGGACTGCCTCATGCAGGGGGACGAGGCCACCATCTACTGCCCCGGCGACTTGCCCGGCGGCATGAAGCGCGACTACACCTATGTGGGCGACATCGTGCGGGCCAACCTGGCCGCATTGCAGCGGGGCCAGGGCATCTACAACATCGGAACCGGAGTGGCCACCGACACCATGACCCTGTGGGAAGCGATGAAAAAGGCGGCGGGCCAGGACGCGCCTCACTGCATAGGCCCAGCCCGGGCCGGGGACATCCGCTACAGCGCCCTGAACTGCGCCAAGGCGGCCCAGGAGCTAGGTTGGACGCCCCAGAGCGACCTGGCCGACGGCTTGGCCCAGACCTGGGCTTGGCGAAAAAAACAATAGGCTAGTGGTTGCCAATGAGACCACTACGACACGGCTTCCGGAATGCCGAACGGGCGTTGCGCCTGAAAGGTAACGACACACCTCCGGCACAGCCGGGGGTTCGCGGGCAAGGCGGCGGCGAGCGCAGACCGCAGGCGTATTGTGATATACGCCGAGGTCTAAGCGAGGCCGCCAACGCAGCCCCCGGACGCTTGGCGAAGCCGGCACCTAAATAACAAGGAGCCGACCATGGCAATGGTCAAACTGAAGCCCGTGGACAACCGCTTTCAAGCCGACGTATGGGAGCAGGCACTCAGCGCCGAGGGCATTGAGTACCGCTTGCGCACCTTTCAGGACACCGCCTATGACGGGCTATATGTAAGCCAAAAAGGCTATGGCGTGTTCTACGTGGAAGAGGCGGACAAGGAACGGGCCGAGGCCCTGGTCCAAGCTCTGGGCCAGCAAGACACGCCGGGCCTGGACAGCGCCACGGCCATGGCCGGGGTGATCGAGCACACCCTGCTCTCGCCCGAGGCTGGAGAACAGGAGCTGGAGTCCCATTTGGAGCAGTGCCAAGAGATGGGCTGCGTGGCCGCCTGCGTTTCGCCTTGGATGGTGCCCCTGGCCGTGCAGGGCTTGGAGGGCAGCGGCGTGGCGGTTTGCACCGTGGTGGGCTTCCCCCTGGGTACTCAGAGCGCGGCCACCAAGCTGGCCGAAGCCCAAGAGCTGGCCGCGGCCGGGGCCACGGAGCTGGACATGGTGCTCAACCGGGGCCTGGCCCTGGGGGGCGCCATGGGCCGGGCGGTGGACGAGGCCGCCCAGATCGCTCAGGCCATCGCCCCGGCCAGGCTCAAGGTGATCTTGGAGACCAGTGAGCTGGGCCCGGAGATGAGCGCCCAGGCGGCCCAGGCCTTGGCCCTGACCGGCGCGGCCTTTTTGAAAACCGGCTCCGGCTTTTTTGGCCCGGCCACAAAGGAGGACGTGAACATCCTGGCCGACAATGGGGGCGGGCTGGGCATCAAGGCTGCCGGAGGCATCAAGACCCTGGACGCCGCCTTGGCCCTCATGGAGGCCGGGGCCACCCGCCTGGGCACCAGCAGCGGCTGGGAGATATATCGCGAGGCCCAAGAGCGTTGGTCCCAAGAAGACTGATTTTCCTGGGCCTGGACGGGGTGGGCCTGGACCTGGCCTCGTCCCTGGCCCAGCGAGGAGTCATGCCCAACCTGGGCCGCCTGCTTCAGCAGGGCCGGGCCTGGGCCACGGCAAGCCCCCTGCCCGAGGTCTCTCCGGTGTGCTGGACCAGCATGTTCAGCGGCCAGGGGCCTGGCGGCCACGGCATCTTCGGCTTTGCCTCGCCCGCCCCGGGCACCTACCGCATCACCCCCTGCGACTCCACCATGGTGCGCGCCCCGCGCATCTGGGAGCTGGCCGACCAGGCCGGGCTTTCCTCGGTGGTGTTAAACGTACCCCTCACCTATCCCGCCAAGCCCTTGAGGGGCTCCATGGTCAGCGGCTTCGTCACCCTGGACCTGGCCAAAGGGGTGCACCCGCCCGAGTTGCTGCCCAAGCTCCAGGCCATGGGCTATCGCCCCGAGGCCGAGCTGGACACCGGGCGCGAGGACAAGGCGGCCCTGCTGGCCGACGTGGCCCAGGCCATAGCGGTGCGCCTCAAGCTGTTCGAGCAGACCTGGGAGGACTCCTGGGACCTGTGGGTGGGGGTGATCGCCGACACCGACCGGGTTAACCACTTTGCCTGGCCCGCCCTGTGGGAACCGGAAAACGAGCTGGCCCAGGCGGCGCGGGATATTTACCGCCAGGTGGACGGGCACGTAGGCCGCTTGTGGCAGCGCTTTGGCGACGAGGTTCAGGCGGGCGAGGCGGCCCTGATGATCGCGGCGGATCACTCCTTTGGCCCCATTGTCAGCGAGGTGTACCTCAACCAATGGCTCATCTCCGAAGGCTATCTGGCCGTGGAAGGCAACCCGCCCAACGAGCGCATCCTGCCCGCCACCCAGGCCCTGGCCCTGGACCCCGGCCGCATCTATTTGCACCGGGCCGGGCTGTTCCCCGGCGGGAGCATCACCCCCGGGCCAGAGGCCGAGGCCCTATTGCAAGAAATTGCGGGCAAGCTGAAGGCGTTGCGCTTCACCCGCCTTACCCAGGGCCCGGGCGGCCCTAAGCTGGAGAGTGAGGCCCCAGTGGCCAGGGTGCATTTGGGCCGCGAGCTTTACTCCGGCCCGGAGGCAGGGCTCGCCCCGGACCTGGTGGCCGAGCCCGCCCACGGCTACAGCCTCAGGGGCGGCCTGGACCGGGCCGGGGTCTTTGGCCTTAGTCACCTGAGCGGCACCCACCGCCCCCAAGGCGGCTTGGCCCTGATGCTGCCCGAGCCCATGGACAAGCCCCAGGAGTTGACCGGGCTGTTCGATCTGATGTCCGGCACCCTAGGCCTGGAGCCTGCCGCCTGACTTCGCGCTCTGCCGCGTTGACCTCGCCCCCCGCCTTGCCCTACCATAGCAGGCGATAGGGTTTTCTCCCTTTGCGCGAGGCCGGAACTCATGATGAACGCCGCGCTCAAAAAATTCATCAACCGCATCGAGCACTACACGGTCATGGCCCTGCTGCTCATGATGATGCTGGTCATCGTGGTCTCCACGGTGGAGCTGGCCATCATGCTCATCTCGGACCTGACCAACCCGCCGCTCATGCTTTTCAACATCACCGAGCTTTTGGACCTGTTCGGGTTCTTCTTCATGATCCTCATCGGTCTGGAGCTGGTGGAGACCATCAAGATGTATCTGGACGAGAGCAAGATACACGTGGAGGTGGTCTTTCTGGTGGCCATGATCGCGGTGGCCCGCAAGGTGATCATTTTGGACGCCAAGACCCAGGACTGGACCACCCTGCTGGCCGTGGCCGCGGTCATCCTGGCCCTATCCCTGGGCTACTACCTGTTCAAACGGGCCCACCGGCGCGACAAACAAGAAGGCTGAAGATCCCCAATCCCCCTTCTGAAACGTCATCTGAAAAAACCACCATCAGAGCCACCGTACTTGTTTTAGGCGGCAGCGTGAGGGCATGCTAAAATGACGCGCGTAGCCGCCCACTCCAACCTGGTGAGGTCAGCCATGTTCACCGAGGAATACAAACGCAAGCTGGTCAGCCCTGAACAAGCCGCCGAAGCGGTGCCCGAGGGGGGAACCCTGGTCCACGGATTGACCATGGCCGAACCTCCCGCCCTGCTGAACGCCATCGCCAAGCGGGTGGCCGACGGCGGCTTGAGCGATCTCACCGTCTACTCGCTGTTGCCCACCGAGACCGCCTGCAAGAGTATTTTGTCTCCAGACCTGGCCGGGGCGGTGAAGGCCTACACTTGGTTCGTCAGCGCCTGCGACCGGGAACTGGTGGACGAGGGGGTTGATGACTTCATCCCCTGCCACTTTCACCAGGTGCCCCGGCTCATCACCGACGGGCCGCCCCTGGACGTGTGCGTAACCACGGTGTCCGCCATGGACAAGCACGGATTCTTCAGCCTGGGCACGGCCAACGACTTCACCTCCACCGCCGCCCGCAAGGCCAAAAAGCTCATCGTAGAGGTGAACCGCAACATGCCCCGGGTCTTCGGCCAGAGCCACATCCACATCTCCGAGGTGGAGCTCGTCGTGGAAAACCACGTGCCGGTAAAGCCGTTCTTGGACGGACCGACTCAGCCCGAGGATTGCATCATCGGCCAAAAGGTGGCCGAAATGATCCCCGATGGGGCCACCTTGCAGTTCGGGGTGGGCAGCCTGCCCGCAGCCCTGGCCGACTATCTCATGGACCACAAGGACCTGGGTATCCACACCGAGCTGTTCGGCCCCACCATGGTGAGGCTCATCAAGGCCGGGGTGGTCAACGGGCGGCGCAAAAGCATCCACCGCCATCTGCACGTGTACACCGTGGCCCAAGGCGGCCCGGACATGCTCGAGTTCATGCACGACAACCCCGCCATGGCCTCCTTCCCGGTGTCTTACGTCAACGATCCCCGCATCATCGCCAAGAACGACCGCATGGTCTCGGTCAACTGCCTGATCCAGGTGGACCTCACCGGCCAGTGCAACGCCGAGTTTCTGGCCGGGCACCAGATAAGCGGCACCGGCGGCCAGCTTGACTTCGTGCGCGGGGCCTATGATTCGCCGGGCGGCATGTCCATTCTGGCCTTCCGCTCCACGGCCAAGGGCGGCAAGATCAGCCGGATAGTGCCCCGCCTGGAGACCGGCGCGGCGGTGACCACTCCGCGCATGGACGCGCACTATCTGGTCACCGAGCACGGGGTGGCCAACCTCAAGGGCAAGTCCACCAAGCAACGGGCCCAGGCCATCATAGGCCTGGCCCATCCCGAGCACCGGGAGGAACTGGAACGAGAGGCCCGCAAGCTACGGTTGGCCTAAAACCCCCGGGACCGGCTGGGCCTCCAAGCCCGATGAATGCCTGTAATGTTTCGCTATAGAGCGCACCCGGCCGGGTGCGCGGCCAAATTAATTAAATAGTTTTCATTCCTTTTAGCGAACAGCTTGACTCGCCTTCTGAATCTCCCTCATAATTGGTTATCAGGATACTAGACATTAATTTCAATCGGCTTTATCGATTGAAATTAATGTCTAGTATCCTGACGAGTGCAAGGTGAAAGGAGGTATGTCTTGGAAGGTAAACCCCTGAAAAAGCTACTGGCGGGCCTTTGCATCGCCGGATTGGTGGGAGGAGCGGGTGCGGGCCTGAGCGGCTGCGCCAACGGCCTCAGCGGCTGAACCGGGACCACCGGCGCCGGCGGCGCCGATCAGAAAAAGGAACAGCCCAAGACCCCTACCAGCCAGACCCAGCCAACCACCAAGCCAGCCAAAAGCGGCTGAAGCTAGAGCTTAGGGCGCGGTTCGCGCCCGCACACTCACCCAGGCCTCGCGCCGCGGAGTTTATCCGTAAGCGCGTGGCTTGGTACGTTTCGGCCCAAGGGCCGAGGCCTTTTGCTAAGTCACACCAAAGGCTTTGCCCATTTTGCGCGCCCAGCCCCCATTTAAACCATCCCGAACGGCACCGGCGGAGCTTCGGGGCAACCCGCGCCGCTTCAATTGGGTTACAATCTATCCATGAGCGTGGCTAAACCTTACAGCCTTGATTTAAAGCGCCTGCGCCAGGCCCGCGAGCGGGTTGGCGCGGCCGAGGCCCCCCAAGCGCCTGAAAACGGCCCCAGCGAGATCAACCCCACCCTGGAGGTGGAAGAGGTGGCCTGGCGCGGCCTGCTGGAAGGTGGGGGCCACGGAGAGCCCCAGGCCGCCGAGGAGCCGGTCTACGCCGGGGTGTGGCTTACGCCCGCTGGAAACCTGCAAACCGCCGAGTTGGACCATACCCGCCTTTTGGCCCTGAAAATCGTGGCCGATGCACTGGACCCCATTGATGTGGCCCGCCAGGTAGGCGTACCGCCCATGGTGATCTTGGACGCCCTGGACCTGGCCGTGGAGGAGGGCCTGCTGCTGCGGCCCCCATCCCTGTTGGTGCGCACCGCGCCCCAGGCCGGTCCCAACGCCCCGCAAGAGTTTCTCCGCGCCGACTGGTTCACCCTGCAATGGCACATAACCCAGGCCTGCGACCTGAACTGCCGCCACTGTTACGACCGCTCGGATCGCCCGCCGGTCGCCCTGGAGCAAGGTTTGGCGGTGTTGGACCAGATGGCCGAGTTCTGCGTCCAGCGCCGGGTGCGGGGCCAGGTGTCCTTTTCCGGGGGCAACCCCCTGCTGCATCCGGATTTTTTGACCCTCTACGCCGGGGCGGTGGAGCGGGGCCTGGCAGTGGCCATCCTGGGCAACCCCTGCAAGCGTACGCAATTGCAGGACATCTTGGACATCGCCCCGCCAGGCTTTTTCCAGGTGAGCCTGGAGGGCCTTGAGGAACACAACGACTACATCCGGGGGCAGGGCCACTTCCAGCGCACCATGAACTTCCTGGAGCTGCTGCGGGATATGGGCGTGTACTCCATGGTCATGCTCACCCTGAGCCGGGATAACCTGGACCAGGTGATCCCCCTGGCCCGCCTGCTGCGGGGCAAGGTGGATCAGTTCAACTTCAACCGCCTGGCCCCGGTGGGCTCGGGCTCGGCCTTGGCCATGGCTGATCCAGAGGATTTCCGGAAGTTTTTGGCTGAATATGCTCTGGAGGCGGCGGGCGACCCGGCCATGTGCCTCAAGGACAATCTGTTCAACCTGCTCAGGCAGGAGCAGGGCGGGCCGCCCCTTGGCGGCTGCACCGGCTTTGGCTGCGGCGGGGCCTTTAACTTCCTGGCCTTGCTGCCCGAGGGCCAGGTGCACGCCTGCCGCAAGTTTCCCTCGCCGGTGGGCGACCTTTCCCGCAATAGTTTGGCCGAAATCTATGACGGCCCAGAAGCCCGCCGCTATCGGGGGGGACCGGAGGCCTGCGATTCCTGCGGGGTGCGCGCGGTGTGCGGCGGCTGCCTGGCCGTGGCCCACGGGGCCGGGTTGGACATATTTTCCCAGAAAGACCCTTTTTGCTGGCTGAATGAGCCTTCGGCCTGACCCCCCTATTTATTTTTCACCCCCTATAAGGAACCGTTATCATTAACGTCTAATTAGGACGGTCCCTTCTATCCCGAGAAAAATGCCTAAGCCCCTGGCATCACGTCTTTTTCGTAATTATACTTTTTAAGTAGGATATAACCGATTGAAATCGGTAAGGAGGCTGTATGCCTCTGCCCCCACCTCCCCAAAAAAGGACGAGCCATGAGTAAAAAGGACAAGCTACAAGAGCTGCAGAGCTTGGCCCCGGCCGACGTCACCACCTGTGAAACCACCCAAAAAATGCTGGCCAAGGCTCACAGCGATGGCGTAGAAACCGCCTTTGACCGGGCGGCGGCCATGAAGGCCTGCCCCATCGGCGAAAAAAGCGCCTGCTGTAAACACTGCGCCATGGGCCCTTGCCGCCTAAACTCCAAGGACCCCTACGGCAAGGTGGGGGTATGCGGCGCCACCATCGACACCATCCAGTCGCGCAACTTCGCCCGCATGGTGGCCTCGGGCACCGCCTCCCACACCGACCACGGCATGGAGATGCTCAACCTGTTCAAGGGCGTGGTCAGCGGCAAGATCAAAGACTACGAGATCAGCGACACCGAAAAGCTCATCCAGGTGGCCGGTGAGTTGGGTATCGCCACCGAGGACCGGGAGTTCATGGACATCGCCCGGGATCTGTGTGCTGAGCTGGAAAAAACCTATACCCAGGTAGAGGGCGAGTTGCCCTTTATCAAGCGCGCGCCGCTCAAGACCCAGGAGATGTGGCGCGAGGCCGGGGTGGTGCCCCGTGGGGCCATGCGCGAGATCATGGAGATCATGACCCGCACCCACATGGGCATGGATCAGGATCACACCAACCTGATCAAGCAGATCAACCGCACCGCCTTGGCCGACGGCTGGGGCGGCTCCATGGTGG
>JAHLLJ010000041.1 GCA_020444205.1 Deltaproteobacteria bacterium
TCTGGATCAGGGCCGCCTCGGTGGTGGAGGCGATGTTGAACACCACGTCGGGCTTAAGCTCCTTGAGCTTGGAGATCTGGGTGGTGAAGTCGGTGTCGCCGATCTCGAAGTACAGGCTGGTCAGCACCTTGGCCCCGATCTTCTTGGAGGCCGCTTCCCATATCTTCTGGCCGTCGCGGCCATAGTCGGAGTTCTCCATGAAGAAAGCCACGGTCTTGGGCTTCTTCACGTCGGCCAGCCACTTGTTGATGCCCATGAGGAACATGGGGCTGTTGGGGCTGGTGCGGAACACGTATTCATAGCCGCGCTCGGTAATGGTGGGGCTGATGGCAATGGCCACCACGTCGGGGGTCTGCTCATAGTGACAGAACTCGCTGGTGGCGATGTTCACGCTGGAGCAGTAGCCGCCGCCCACCACCAGGACTTTGTCCCGGGTTACCAGTTTTTTGACCGCGGCCAGGCCCTTGTCGGGCTTGCACTCGCTGTCGCCATAGACCACCTCAACTTTTTGGCCGAAGAGGCCGCCCTTGGCATTGGCCTCGTCCAGGGCCAGTTCCATGCCCTTTTTCATCTCGCCGGCGTTAAAGGCCAACGACCCGGTAAAGGGGCCCAGGATGCCGATCTTGATGGTATCGGCCGCCGGGGCCGGTCCGGCTACGGCCAGACCTACCAGCAGAAACAGGGCGGTCAGCAATACGACTGACTTCTTCATAAACTTTTCCTCCTTGCTTGGCATGGCTGCTCCCCTCCCAGGGGCCTCCCGCCCGCCGGCCCGAAATGGCCCGGCAATGTTGGTAAGAAAAACGCCAATACTCCTCACGGGGCATGCGCCCCACACTGACTCCCTCGTTACTGCACCAGGCCGCACCAGCGGGCCAGGAACAATGCGTAAACCTTGGCGGTGTAAATCATGCTGTTTATATCCACCCGCTCGTTGGGCGAGTGGATGTTCTGGGCCACCGGGCCAAAGCAAGTGGCTTGGGCCCGGCCGTAAACCACGAAGCTCCTCAAATCGGTGGTGCAGGTGCAGGCATACTCAGACGCCTCCTGCCCACTCAGGTCTTTGTGACACTGGCTCACTAAACTTAAAGCGGGCAGGTCGCGGCTCACCCTGTGCCCCTGAGAGCGGAAGCCGTAAAACTCCACCTCGGGCGGGTTGTCGCGCAACCAGGCGTCCTTTTGCGCGGCCTGGTCCAGGCAGTCACGCACCGCCTGGGCGGCCTGCTCAAAACTCATTTCCGGGAAGAAGCCCAGGCGGCATTGGAACTCAGCCTTGGCCGGCACCGTGGAGGGCCAGTCGCCGCTGTTGATCGTGCCGATGTTTAGTTGAGCCGGAGTGGCCACGTGGGCGAAATCAACGGGCTTGTCGGCGTTGATCCGCGCCTCCAGGCCGCGCAGGGCTTGCATCAGATAACAGCAGAGCTCGATGGCGTTGACCCCGCTGGAGGCCTCCAGGGTGTGCTTGGCCACTCCGGTGAGCGACACCTTGAACCACATCACCCCCACCTGGCTGGTGAGGATGGTTGGGCCGAAGGGCTCGGGGATGAGCGCCGCGTCGGCGTCGAACCCGGCCACCAGACAGGCCAAGGCCCCGTTGCCGGTGCATTCTTCCTCAATAACCCCTTCCAGGGTAACCGGCGCGGCCAGGCCCAGGCCGGCCTTTTGCACTGCCTTGATCGCATAGGTCATGGCGGCCACACCGGCTTTCATGTCTCCGGCGCCCCGGCCATGGAGCCAACCACCCTCTACCAGCGGCTCATAGGGGTCGCGCTCCCAGCGCTCCAGGGGCTCCTGGCTCACCACGTCCAGATGGCCATTGAAGATGGCGCTCTTGCCTCCCCGGCCGTCAGCCGGGCGGGTGGCGGCCAGGCTGTAGCGGCCTTGCTGGCTCCAGGGGGTGGGGGCAAAGCCGGGGTGAGCAGCCAACCCCGGAGAGTCCATGGGCGCGTGCACCGGCTCCAGGCCCAGGCTCTTCATCTCCTGTTCCATCACTTCAAGCGCGCCGTCTTCTTCCCCCAGAACCGAAGGCTGGGCCACCAGGCGGCAGGCAAAATCCACCATTTCATCTTGCAGGCTTTCAACCGCCTGGGTCAGGGCGAGTTCTGATTTTTCCATCTGCTGCTACCTATTGTCTGCGCTTTCTCGAGACTCAACAGCCGTGTTGCTGCCCGCTTTGGGCCGGGTAAATGCTCTTGAGCCGGGTGAAGCCGTTTTCGGTGAGGGCTATCACCAACCTACGCGCCCTCTCCGGGGTGGTGCGCACCAGCAATATGGCCGGTTCTCCCTGGTTGATGCGCTCAATATCTATGTCTTGGCCTCCGTCTTGCGCCAAAATGGCCTGCGCCTGTTTCATGCTTGCGGGGCCAGGCCCCACTTCCAATAAGACTTGGGCAAGCTTGGCGTCGCTGAGCAAAGATGAAGCCAAAGAGTCGAATGAAACCACTTAATCGCTCACTCACGGTGTCGGTTCAGACCTTGCCGTCAAGATTAGCAACATATGTGCCACACAAGATAACTGGCTGTTATGACGTACTTAATACAAAAATGAAGAACCGAAGATGATTCAGGACTGAAATAGCTATGCGGAAACGAATCTCGATGCGGAACGATAAGCAGCTGGAGTTACTAGCCTTTCGCTAGTGTTGCTCTTTTGCACCGTGTTGCATATTTGCAACAGAAAGCCCGTATCGCCGGGCCTTTCGCGACAAAGTGGAATGATTTACCCCTAGAGCCTGGGCCGCGGCCCGCTGGCTGCCGTATTCAGCAATGGCTCGGGCGATGAGTTCGCGCTCAATGCGGGCCACCGCCCCGTTCAGGTCCCAGGGGTCGCCGTCCGGCTGGGAGGAAAGCTCAAAGGGAGTTTGGCGTATCTCAGCCGGGAGATCGTCAGGCACTATGGTGTCGCCGGGCGAGAGAACCACCAGATGCTCTATAAGGTTGGCCAGCTCGCGCACGTTACCGGGGAAGGAGTAACGCCTCAGGCGGTCCACCACCGCTGGAGCCAGCTTCATTTCCTTGCCGCATTTTTGGTTGAATATGCCCAAAAAGTGGCCGATGAGGTGGGGAATATCCTCGGCCCTTTCGCGAAGAGGCGGGAGGTTAAGGGGCACCACGTTGAGCCGAAAATACAGGTCCTTGCGAAAAGTGCCCTTGTGGACCATTTTCTCCAGGTCGCGGTTGGTCGCGGCCAGCACCCGCACATCGATCTTGCGCGGGGTGGTGGAGCCCACGGGCACCACCTCGTTTTCCTCCAAAAAGCGCAGGAGCTTGGTCTGCATGAGCAGAGGCAGTTCGCCCACCTCATCCAGGAACAGGGTGCCCCCGTCGGCCAGTTCGAAATAGCCGGTTTTGCCCTCGGAGCGGGCCCCGGTGAAAGCCCCCCGGGCATAACCGAACAGCTCGGCTTCTATAAGAGAGGAAGGGATGCCCCCGCAGTCCACCCGTACCAAAGGCCCCTCGGAACGCGGCGAAGCGCCGTGGATCAGCTTGGCGAACACGCCCTTGCCCACCCCGGACTCGCCCTGGAGCAGCACGCAGGAGTCCACCCGGGCCACCTTCATGGCCATCTCAAAGATGCGGCGCATCTGACGCGAACGCATTACCAGGCGTGAGCTGAGCTCGTCCTGGCGGTGGATGTGGGTCAGCTCGGAACGGTACTGGTCGGTCAGGGCGCGGCTCTGCTCCAGCTCCTCTTGCAGCCGCTTCATGGCCGTGAGGTCTCTGGCGTTGATCACCACCAGGCTGATTTCGCCGTTTTCGTCAAGCACCGGATTGCCGGTGACCAACACCTGCCGGCCGTCCTTGGACTGCTGGATCAGGGAAACCGCGGCCTGCTGCTTGAGCACCTCCAGGGTAACCGAGCGGTCGAAGTAGCCCGCCTCCACCAGCTCGGACACGTTTTGCCCGATGACCTCCTTGGCGTTGACCCCGGCAAATCGCTCCGAGGCCGGGTTGACCCTGACCACCTTGCCCTCGGCATCGCTGATCCACAGGCCGTCGTAGGATGAGTCGATGATCACGTCAAGCTGCTCGCTGAGTTGGCGATAGGCATGCAACTCGCTCAGCACCCGCTCATATTCCGTAGCGTCCTGAAAAACGCTTATCACCCCCACGATCTTGCCGTCCAGATACAAAGGGGTGCGGTTGCCAAAGATCATGGTGCCGGCCCCGGACAGGGTACGCCGCGCCACCTGGGGCTCGCCGGTAACCAGGATGCGTTGCATGTCCGCCCACACCTCGGGCTCGAAATCGCCGTAGTTGCGCCCCACCACCTCCTGGGGATCGCGGCCGGTCACCCGCCCGGCGGCGCGGTTGAAGATGACCACCTTGCCGGTTCGGTCCACCATGAGGATGCCGTTGTGCGCACAATCCAAAATCTCCCGGAGTAGGCTTAAATCTTTGAGGAGCACGGCCAATGGACCTCCAGAGCCCAATAGGGCTCATGGCTTATTAAAAGCGCTTTTCGGGTTGACGCCTTCATTCTACCATTGCGGGCAGGCGATCGCGCCACCCGCTTGAGACCCCTCGGCCGAGGCCGCTCAAGGCCTTTTCCGCCGTGCGCCGGGAACAGGGAAAATCCAGCGATTCAGCCTTTGCGGCCAAAAATCGGCCATCCATTCGACCCCTTTGGATAATAGAATTTTCCTATATGTTTTATTAGTATTTTTATTCTTATTATAAAATTTTTATTTCTAATTATGAACTTTATCCCTTTGCCTGGATCTTCATTTCTCAGAAATTCTCCTAATTTTGCCGGCAAATGTTTAAATAATTTAATTTGGCGTTATTTTAGATATTTATCCGTATCTGACCTTCTCAGGGGCCTCCGCTGTACTCTGCGCGCACCCAATATGACCCCTCGTCTTGGCGTTATTTAATTTTTTATTTATTTTCTAGTAGTTAACCTCCATTGTCGCAGGTTTTGCCTAACAGCCGCCAGGCGCCGCCGCTCGGCTCGCGCCAAAAGAGAGTAAATTTTTTTATAGATTTTTCAGCATGTTTCAGATACATTTTCAGCTCTTCTCCGCTTCGGGACCATCTGATTTTCCCCAGCCATTTTTGTTACCATTATGATCTTTTTTTTACACCATATGATATTCGCAATGCGAATATTTATATTCAAAAAATGCTTGACATTTTTGTGTCGGCGCAGCTATCATTTGGTCTATAAAACAATTTCACTATACGAACTTATTTAGTTACTCGGGAACTGACCTTGGGCTGGGCGTAAGGGTTATGACTGACTTTTCAAAAGTTCCCAAAGCGAGTGTAAACGCCGGCCCGAACACTTTCATGACCGGGACGCTGGGCTGCCCCACAAACCGGTCCCGGCTCATGAGAGTGTTGCCCCCGGGTTGCCCAGCGGTTTCTTGCCACGCCGGCTCCAAACCGCACCGGGCGCCCTTTCCGGATTTTTGCCGCCACCATAAGGATGGCCCGTGTCCCCAGGATTCACGCTCTCGTTCTCAACTCCTTGATTTGCTCTTCTCAGGCACAGGTCCAAGCTCAAAAAGCAACCCTCTCTCTTTGGGCGCAGTAAAAAACGAGAGGCAAGGTAGATGATGCGGTCATCCGGCGGCGAAAAACCGGGAAAGCTTTTATCCGATTCGCACACATATTCCACGGGCCGTGCCCAATGCCCGGCCCAGGCACCAGATGCTTTTCCCACAGCGAGTAGTCGCGGCTTAGGAGTTTAGAAAGGCTAAAAAAGCTATGCAACAGGCATCGGACTGGATTATCAAAGTGGGCAATGCCGTTGCTGCGATCATCACCTTGATGCAGCTATACGTCGTGATCGTCGGCTTTCCCCCGGTAATGCTTCACCGCACCATATTCCTGGTGCTCATCTTCATTCTGGTCGTCCTCACATACCCCCGCGAAAACATCAGGTTGAATCCGTGGAACCTTGTGCTGATCGCACTCAGCCTGGCCGTGGGCGTGTACATCATTGCCACCTTTGAGAACATCAACAGCCGCATAGCCTATGTGGACGATGTCACCAACCTGGACATCTTCTTCGGCCTGGCCTGTCTTTTGGTGCTTTTGGAAACCACCCGGCGCACCTGCGGCAACGGCCTGACCATCATCGTGCTGGCCTTTTTTGCCTACGCCTTCGTGGGCCCCTGGCTTCCCGGCCTTTTGGGCCACCCGGGCATCAGCATGCAGGACCTCATCGACCTGCAGTTTTTAACCCCCGGCGGCATCTTCGGCGTGGCCACCGGCGCGGTGGTCAGCTTCGTGTTTTTCTTCCTGCTCTTCGGCGCCTGCCTGGAGCAAAGCGGAGCCAGCAGAGTATTCTTGGACACCGCCATGTCGCTGACCGCCAAGCGCACCGGCGGCGTGGCCAAGTGCGCGGTGGTGGGCTCCAGCCTCATGGGCATGACCTCGGGCAGCGCGGTGGCCAACACCGTTTCCACCGGGGCCATCACCATCCCCATGATGAAAAAGGGCGGCTACCCGCCGGTAACCGCCGGAGCCATTGAGGCCATCTCCTCCACCGGCGGCCAGCTCATGCCGCCCATCATGGGGGTCAGCGCCTTTATCATGGCCGAGATCGTGGGCGAGCCCTATCTCACCATCGCCATAGCGGCCACCTTGCCGGCGGTGCTGTTCTACTCCAGCATCTACTTCATGGTGCACCAGTACGGCATCAAGTACGGCATCAAGGGCGCCCCGGGCAAGGCCAAGGCCTTTTTGTCCATCATGAAGACCGAGGGTTATCTCTTCCTGCCCATCGTGGCCTTGATCTACTTCATCGCCTCGGGCAACACCCTCATGTCCGCCGCCCTAAAGGCCTCGGGCCTGGTGATCCTGCTGTCCATGATTAAAAAAGAAACCCGCATGGACTGGCGCAAGCTTGCCTCTATCCTCATCGACACCGGCAAGCGCACCTGTGTGGTGGCCATACCCTGCGCCTCGGCCGGTTTCATCACCGGCATCATCACCCAGTCGGGCCTGGCCGCCAAGATGAACGCCATCTTCGTGACCCTGGGCGGCGGCTACCTGCTGCCCACCCTGATCATCACTATGATCCCCTGCGTCATCCTGGGCATGGGCATGCCCACGGTTACCGCCTACATCATGGTGGCGGTTACCATGGCCCCGGTGTTGATCAACCTGGGCGCCTTCCCCATTGCAGCGCATTTGTTCGTGTTCTACATCGCCCTGATGGCCATGGTCACCCCGCCGGTGGCCCTGGCGGCCTATGCGGCGGCGGGCATCAGCGAAGCCAACCCAGGCAAGACCGGGTGGCGGGCCCTGTCCTTGGGCTTCAGCGGCTTCGCCATCCCCTATTTGGTGGTTTATTACCCGGCCCTGACCATAGTGGACGGCACGGTGATGGAAACCATCATCTCCTTCGTGAAAGTCTTCGCGGCCATCTACCTAATCAGCGGGGTGATCACCGGTTATTACCGCAAAAAGCTCACCATGATAGAGCGTGGCTTCGGCCTGCTCACCGCGGTGGTGCTGGCGGTCTCGCTGGATTCGGTGATCGTCAACCTGGTGGGTGCGGGCATGTTCGTGGCCCTGATGCTCTACCACTACAAGTTCAGCGGGATGACGGCGGCCAAACAGGCCTCGTAGCGCAAACTCTGGGCACTTCCCATCCATAGAGGATGGATGGTTTTAAATTACCGGTTTTGTCGGCAAACAAAACCAATGACCACATCACGGGAGGAAAGTAAGCATGCGAGCCAAAAAATCCAAACTCGCCGTCCTAGTGGCCTGCCTGGCAGTGATGACCATGTTGGTCTCCTTCAGCGCCCCGGCAGCCGCCCAACAACCCACCAGCATTCGCTTGGCCTCGTTTAACATCGGTGGCTCCTGGTACATCTGGGCCTCGGCCATCGCTTCCATCGTGCGTCCCAACCTGCCCGAGGGTTCCACCATCGACGTGCTGCCCTATCAGGGCGGCATCGGCAACCCCTTGCTCCTGGCCAAGGGCAAGGCTGAGATCGCCCTGTCCTTCCTGCCCTGCACCGTGTGGGCCTACAAAGGTTTGCCCCCTTACAAGAAGGCCGACAAGGAGCTCCGCTCCCTGGTGGGCGGGCTTAGCCGTCCCCACCGCATCGGCGTAATGATCCGCAAGAAGTCGGACATCAAGTCCTTGGAAGAGGTGGCCACCAAGCATCTGCCCGCCAGGATCGTCACCGCCCAGCGTGGCGCCACCGGCCAAGCCGTGTCCATGCAGCTGCTCAAGGAATACGGCATCACCGCCGAAAAGTTGGATTCCTGGGGCGGTAAGCTTGAGCACCTGCGCATGCCCGTGGCCGTGGGCCGCATCAAGGACGGCCACGCCGACATCATCATCCACAACGTTGGCTTCAAGGAGCCCCGCTTCAGCGAGTTGGCCCTGACCACCGAAATCTTCTTTGACGAAGTCCCGGCTCAGATCCGCGCGGCCATGGCCGAGAAGTACGGCTACCAGGACGGCCTGGCCATTGAGAAGGAAGAGTTCCGCGGCGTGGACAAGAACGTCCCGGCCCTGGGCTACCCCACCAGCTTGATCGCCACCAGCAAGCTGTCCGACAAGATGGCTTACATCATCACCAAGGCGGTGTGTGAGCATCCCAAGGAGATGGGCCAGGCCCACGCCGGCCTGAAGGTTTTTGATCCCACCAAGGCCTGGATGCCCGAGCGCAACGGTGTTCCGCTGCATCCGGGCGCCATCAAGTACTACAAGGAAAAGGGCTACATGAAATAAAGGCTTTTGCCTTGCCCGGCGCCGCGGCGTATCCGCGCCGCGGCGCCATCTGACACAACCGAACGAGATCACGCAGAAGGGGTAGTACAAATGCAGGAGTTGGAGCTGACCGGCAACGAAGCCATCGCTTGGGCGGCCAAGTGCATGGGCGTGGACGTAGCCACCGGATACCCCGGTCTTCCTTGCACCTCGATCATCAACACTTTGAAAAACATCGCCGAACCTTCCGAAATGCGCGTGGAATGGTCGGGCAACGAGCGCATAGCCCTGGAAACCGCCTTCGGCGTATCCATCTCCGGCGGCCGTTCGCTGAGCGTGCAGAAAATGGCCGGCCTTAACGTGGCCCTGGACAGCCTGATGGTCATGAACATCCTGGGCACCCTGGGAGGCATGGTGGTAGCGGTAGGCGACGTGCCCGGCAGCATTTTCTCGGGCAACGAGCAGGACTCGCGCAACCTGGGCGCTTTTGCCGAGCTGCCGGTGCTGGAGCCCGGCACTCCCCAGGAGGCCTTCGACTTCACGGTTGAGGCCTATCAAATTTCCGAAAAATTCGGCGTGCCGGTGGTGCTGCGTTTTGCCAAGGGCTTTGCCTTGGCCAAGGGCATGGTCAGCTTCGACTGTGACACCCCCCAGAAAATGCCCATCACCTCGGTGATCAAGCGCAGCTACGCCCCGGCCGCGGCCCGTGTGGGCGGCCACAAAAAGCTGCACCAAAAGATGAAAGAGATACAAGCCTATTTCGCCGATTCGCAGCTTAACACATCCGAAGGCTCCGGCGACAAGGCTGTTGTAACCAGCGGCTTCACCTATGTGAAGGTGAAAAAGGTCATGGAGGCCAAGGGCCTGCTGGGCGCCTGCAAGCTTATCAAAGTGGGGACCTTGAATCCCCTGCCCCAAGAGTTTCTGTCCGAGCAGTTGGCCGGGGTAACCCAGGCCATGGCCATTGAGGAGATCGAGCCCTTTCTGGAGGACATGCTGCGGGTGTTCGCCAACACCGTGGGCCAGGACCTCAAGGTCTTTGGCAAGACCGGCGGCCAGGTGCAATGGGAAGGTGAGCTGAGCCCCGAGCACATTGAGCTGTCCCTGGATTGGCTGGCGGGCGATCAGGCGACCGCCGGCCCGGACTTCTCGGTGATCCAGGTGGCCGAGGCGGGCAACGAGCTGCCCGGCTTCTGCGACGACTGCCCCTATGAATTTTACTTCTCCGAGCTAAAGAAGTACCTGGCTAAAAACCAGCTTCCCCGCCCCGTGTTCACCGGCGAGCCGGGCTGCTCCATTTACTTGGAGGCGCCGCCCTTTGAGATGCTCGACGCCAAGACTTCCCTAGGCGGCAGCCTGGGCTTGGCCTGCGGCCTGTCCCTTATGCAGACCGACCGCGAGACCGTGGCCATCGTGGGCGACTCGGCCTTTTTCCACAGCGAGATTCCCACTTTTGTCTACGCGGCCCAGAACGGGATCAACGTCATCGCCATGATCGTCTACAACCACGCTGCAAGCGTGACCGGCCGCCAGCCCAACCCGGCTTCCGGCTTTGACTTGAAGGGCGAAAAGGCCGACATCACCGAGATCGCCGAAGTAGTCAGCGCGTGCAAGGCCTCCCTGGTCAAAACGGTCAAGGGTAAGGACGAAAAGGCCCTGTGGGACGCCTTTGACGCGGCCTTCAACTCCAAAGGTCTCCGGGTGCTCATCCTGGACGACCTCTGTCCCATGATCTAGACGCGCCACGCTGTTGTTGAGTTAGGAGAGATTAGGTCATGAAGATAGCCAAGATCACCACCCACCTGGTTTCGGTGCCGGTGGAAGAGAAAAACGCCTGGGTTTCCAGCCTGGGCCGGGCGGTCAAGCGCGACTGCCTCATCGTGGAAATGCAAACCGACACCGGCGTCGTGGGGATCGGCGAGTGCTACCACGGCTCCTCGCCGCTGACCCTGGAGCGTCTGGTCAACAAGGTCCTGGCTCCGGTGCTCATGGGCAAGGATCCCTTGAACTGGGAGCTGAACAAGTCCCTGCTCATCAAACGCGCCAAGCTCATGGGCCCCTTTGGGGTGATCACCATGGCCATCGCCGGCCTGGAGATCGCCATGCTCGACATCGTGGGCAAGCACCTGGGCGCGCCCATCTACCAGGTTCTGGGCGGGTTCCGCGATTGGGCCCCCTTGTACGTGGGCGGCCTGTGCCTGGGCTGGAAGGACGTGGACGAGCTGTGCGCCGAGGCCAAGAAATACGTGGGCCAGGGCTTCAAGGCCATGAAGCTCAGGATGGGCCGGGGCTATGAGCGCGACGTGGACAGCGTGCGCCGGGTGCGCGAGGCGGTGGGCCCGGACATCCGCCTGATGGTGGACGTGAACCAGGGCTACTCCGACCGCGATGCCATGAAGATCATCAAGAAGTACGAAGAGTGCGACCTGTTCTGGCTGGAAGAGCCGGTGCCCCATGACAAGCTGGACACCATGGCCCGCCTCAAGGCCATGAGCCCGGTGAACCTGGCCGCCGGGGAAAACTCTTTCACCCTGGGTGACTTCAAGCGGGTGCTGGACTCCGGAGCGGTGGACATCATCCAGCCCGACGCCTGCAAGATCGGCGGCATCGGCGACATGAAAAAGGTGGCGGTGCTGGCCGAGTCGCACCAGATAGAGGTGCACCCGCACATCATCGGCACCTCCATCGCTCTGGCCGCGGCCCTGCAGTTCGTGGGCACCATCCCCAACGCCGGCATGATCGAGTGGGACAACTCCGAGGGCAACCTCTTCCGCGACGGAATCATAAAGCAAAGCTACGAGATCAAGGACGGACAAATCAGGATTCCCTCCGCCCCCGGACTCGGCGTGGAGGTTGATTACGATTTCCTTAAAGAATATCCATATGTTGACGGCCCCTGCTACGTCTAGGCCGTATTGAAATTCAAGGAGGCAACCATGAGTGAGAAAAAAGACATAACCTTGGGCTTCATCGGCTTCGGCGAGTTGGCTCAGGGTCTGGCCAAGGGGCTCAAAGGCGAAGGCCTGGCTAACATCAAGACCTTTGACAAGGCCATTGCCGAGAACACCGAGGCGGGCCAGAGGATGAAGGCCGCGGCCGAGGAAATGGGCGTGACTGTGGTGGGTTCCCTGGCCGAGCTGATCGATGGCGCGGACCTTGTGTTCTCCACCGTGACCCCGGCTGCCGCGGTGATCGTGGGCAAGGCCGCCTCCGAGTTGCTTAAGCCCGGCCAGATCTATTGCGACCTTAACTCCTGCACCCCCAGCTTCAAGCGCCAGTCTCAGGCCGAAGTGACCAAGTCCGGGGCCGACTACCTGGACGTGGGCGTGGTGGGCGGCATCAGCCTGCAGGGCCACCGCATCCCCTGCCTGGTCTGCGGCGAGGCGGGCCCCAAGCTCAAGGAGCTCATGGACCCCTACGGTATGAGCCTGACCTTGGTTGAAGGCGAGATCGGCACCGCCGCCCTGATGAAGATGCTGCGCTCGGTGGTGCTCAAGGGCATTGAGGCCCTGATGCTGGAGATGTTCATGGCCGCCCAGACTTATGGCCTGGAAGAAACCATGATGGCCAACATAGCCGCCACCTTCAACCGAGGCGACTTTGAGGCCTACTCCGACATGCTGATGAGCACCCACGGCCTGCACGCGGTGCGCCGTTGCGACGAAACCGAGATGATCCGGGACACCATCAAGGAGACCGGCGTGGAGCCTTTCGTCACCGACGGTATCTTCAACTTCTTCAAGCACTCCGCCAAGCTCGACATGCCCGGGTACTTCAAGGGTGTCAAGCCCAGCGATTACAAGGCGGTAGCCAAGGCTATCCGGGAGCTGTCCGCCAAGTGATAAATCTCTCTCCCCATCCCGCACTAGATGGTGAACAATAAATATGGCGTAACGGTTAAATAAATATTCTGGTGGGGTGACCAAGGTGCGATTTCCCGCGTAAAGTTGTTAATATTTCTGGGAAGCCGCGACTCATTGGTCACCCCACCGGCATTTTTGGCGCCGGCGATGCGGGGGCTGCCTCTTGCCACGAGGCGCCCCGCCCCAGCGGCGGCAGCGGCCGCGCTCGAAAGGAAGAAAACCTGGCATGGAAAGAATCAATCTGGCCCCGGTGAAGGGGGTGCTGCCCCCGGTGGTAACGCCGTTTAAAAACGAAGAGCTGGACCTGGAGGCCTTTGAGGGCAACCTAAGAGCCCTGAACCAAACCGGGCTCAGCGGCTACGTGGTGTTGGGCTCCACCGGCGAAAGCGTCTACCTGGACGAGCACGAGAAAGAGTTGGTATTGGCCTCGGCCCGCGAGGCGGCAGCCCCGGGCAAGCAGTTGGTGATGGGCACCGGCCAGGAGTCCACCCGGGCGGCCATCCGCCTGACCCGTTTGGCGGCCAAGCACGGCGCCGATTTCGTGCTGGTGGTGACCCCGGCCTTTTTCAAGGGCCAGATGACCGCCGATGCCTTGATGACCCACTTCACCAGGGTGGCCGACGACTCGCCCATACCGGTGCTGTTGTACAACGTGCCCCAGTTCACCGCCCTGAACCTAAGGCCCGAGGTGGTGGCTCAGCTTGCCCAGCACCCCAACATCCAGGGTATAAAGGACAGCACCGGCGACATTGCCCAGCTCACCGAGATCATCCGCCTGGTGCCAAGGGAGTTCGCGGTCCTCACAGGCAGCGACACGGTTTTTTACCCCGCCCTGTGCGTGGGGGCCACCGGCGGAGTGCTGGCCACTCCCAACATCATCCCGGACATGTTGGTAGAGCTGTTCCAGTTGTTCCGCGACGGCAACCACAAGGATGCCCTGAACCTGCAGCGGCGCATCAACCCCCTGGCCTCTTTGGTGCTGAAGGATTACGGGGTGGGCGGACTCAAGCTGGCCATGGACATGATGGGCTTCAAGGGCGGAGGAGTTCGCTCCCCTCTGACCATCCCCCACGGAGCCTGGGGCCGCTTCAGCGCCGAGTTGGCCAAGCTCAGACCCGACGCTCACCCACAGCATGAAGAGGCGACTTTGTTTGCGGAGCCCGGGGACGAGTAGGCACCTCCCGCTGCGCTCGTCCTACCGCCCAACAGGGCCCAGCCAACCGGCTGGGCCCTGACTTTTCCGCTCTCCCCCGCTTACCGGCCCAGCAGGCTTGTCCCTTCCCGCGAATGGGGGATAAAATAGGGCCAATCAACAGGAGGAGCGCCCGTGTCCCACGCCCTGATAATCGTTGATATGCTGCATGATTTCGTTCATCCCCAGGGAGCCCTTTCCGTGCCCGGGGCCCAGGAGATAGTGCCCAATATCCAGGCGGAGCTGGAGCGGGCCCGCAAGGCGGGCGACCCGGTCATCTTTGTGTGCGACGCCCACGACCCCGACGATAAGGAGTTCCAGCGTTTCCCGCCTCATGCCGTGGCCGGCAGCCCGGGGGCGGAGGTGGTGGACCCGCTGGCCGCGCGGGAGGGTGAAATGGTGGTGACCAAGCGGCGCTACAGCCCCTTTTTCGACACCGAGCTGCACCGTATACTCGCCGACCTGGGGGTAACCCGGGCCACGGTGGTGGGGGTGTGCACCCATATCTGCGTCATGGAGACGGTGGCCGGCCTGGCCAACCGGGACCTCCAGGTGCGAGTGCTCAAGGAGGCGGTGGCTGATTTTGACCCCGATCTGGCCCAGGCCGCCCTCAGGCGCATGGAAAGCCTCTTTGGGGCCGAGGTATCCTAAGCGATTCCGCTCGCCCTTGGGTGGGACAAAAGACAATGGTATGCTTATTTAATAAAGATTTCCCGTACAACTACCTGGAAAGGAAAACCGCATGACTCCCCCGGTTAAATTATTCGCCCTCAGCACCTGCAGCCATTGCCGCAACACCCGCAAGCTTTTGGACGAAAACCAGGTTGCCTACGACGTGGTGGAAGTGGATCTTTGCCCTCTGGAAGAGCGGGAGGACGTCATTAACGAGGTGCGTAAATACAATCCGGCCACCTCATTCCCCACCCTGATCATCGGCGACAAGGTGATCGTGGGCTACCGTGAAGGGGAGATCAAGGAGGCGCTGGGGCTATGACCTCCCAAGAACTCTATGAGATGCTCAAAAAGGTGCAGGAGCCCAAGGGCTTCTACTTCAACAAAGATATGGAGCGCACCATGGAGCTCATGGAGGCGCTGTTGGTCAACAAGGAGCGCTACGGCTACATGTGTTGTCCCTGCCGCCTGTCTTCGGGAGACCGGGACAAGGACGCGGATATCATCTGCCCCTGCGTTTACCGCGAACCCGACGTGGCGGAGTTTGGCTCGTGCTACTGCAACCTGTACGTAAGCCAGGCCTGGAACCAGGGGGACATCCCCCACGACTATGTGCCCGAGCGGCGGCCACCGGAAAAAATGACCTTCTAAAACCAATAACCGCGGCAAAAGGCCGGGCCTCCTTACGGAGGCCCGGCCTTTGTAATTGGGCTAAGGGCCTAAGCTCTAAGCGCCTCCCTCCAAGGTGCACTGGGTGAAATCGATCTTCTCGGAACAACCGCTGCAGTAGTGCTCTTTGTCGAACTCGTCGGAGAAAATCTCCTTCTCCTTACCGCAGTTGGGGCACTTGCAAATAAAGGATTTCAAGTCTTTGTTGGCTTCAAAACCAGGGCAATGACGGGGAGTGGTCACGTTTAACTCCTTTGTCCTTGTTAGAGCCGCCGGGCTACGGCGCCCGGCCGACTGATTGCACTGAAACGACTGTATTATTAATTAATTTTGCAGCGATGCACCGCCTGGGTCAAGGATTCATTGAACCGCGCAGGGGATGCTTGCATGTGGCCCGGGATAGGTGTAGGTAATACCTTTTAGCTCCCACTCGCTAAACGTGGTGGGAGCGCTCATTAACAAGTTGGAGGATGATACAGATGCCTGTGGTGGCTCCCTTTCGGGCCGTGCGCTATAACCCTGAAAAAGTTTCCAGCCTTACCGATGTGCTCACGCCCCCCTATGACGTGATCAGTCACGAGCAACAAGAATCTTTCTACGCGGCCGATCCGTACAACATCATCCGCCTGGAGTTGAACAGGAAGCGCGACAGCGACACCGCCGAGGACAACCGCTACACCCGCTCGGCCGAGCATTTCCATTCCTGGCGTGATCAAGGGGTGCTGGTGCGCGAGGAGACCCCTTGTTTCTATCTCTCGGAAACCACCTATATAGACGCCGAAGGCAACCAGCAGGTGCGCCGGGGCTTTTTCACCATGCTCAAGGTGGCCGACCCTCACGAGCGCAAGGTCCTGCCCCACGAAAAGACCTTCACCGCCCACAAGGAAGACCGTTTCCAGCTCACCAAGGCGGTGCAGGCCAATATTTCGCCCATCTTCGCCCTGTATCCGGACGACGTAAACGATGTGATGACCACCCTGGAGCTGGCCAAGGAGCCCGAGCCCCTCAACGACTTTGTGGACGCCATGGGTCTGCCCCAGAAACTCTACCGGGTCAGCGATCCCGCGGCCTGCCGCAGGGTGCAGGAGTTGATGGCCGACAAGGTGATCTTCATTGCCGACGGTCATCATCGTTATGAGACCTCGTTGAACTACCGCAACTACATGCGCGAGCTCCACCCCGACGCCGGTCCGGACGCCCTGTTCAACTACACCCTCACCTACCTGTGCTCCATGAGCGACCCGGGCCTGACCGTCTTTGCCTGTCACCGCCTGGTTCCTCAACTGGACGGCTTTGGCGCCGAGGACTTCCTGGCCCTGGCCAAGCCTTATTTCGAGGTGCAAGAGGTGGAGTTGGCAGGCGACGTGGATGCAGCCAAGGTCAAGCTCACCGAGGCCCTGGCTCAGGCGGACGCCAAAAGCAACAGCCTGGGCCTGATCTCCCATGACGCGGACAAGGCTTATCTGCTCACCCTCAAGCCGGGCATGATGGACACCGAAGGCGGGCCGGACGTGGAAGGCCCCCTGGCCGACTTGGACGTGGTGGTGCTCACTCATCTGGTGCTCGATAAAATCCTGGGCTTTGACAACAACGCCCGGGACCAGGACCACACTATCCGCTACTTGGCGGATATGAACCACGTCTTGCAGGAAGTTAAAAGCGGGCGCTCCCGTTTGGCCTTTTTGCTCAACCCCACCAAGGTGGAGCAGGTGCAGGCCGTGGCCGAGGCCGGGCTGATCATGCCCCGCAAGGCCACCTACTTCTACCCCAAGGTGCTCACCGGCCTGGTGATCAACCTGCTCAATCCTGATGAACAGGCTGAAGGCTGCCAAGAATAGTCACGTTTCCCCGGGCGGACGTGGGAGTGAAACCACCCACGACCGCCTGGGGCGTCATTACCTGGAGCAGCCCGCCCGGGGCTTTCGCTTTGCCATAGACAGCGTTCTGCTGGCTGATTTCGCCTCTCCGGCAAACGGACCGGTGGCCGACCTGGGGGCCGGGTGCGGGGTGTTGTGCGTGCTGTTGGCCGCCAGAGGCCTGCAAGGCCCCTTTAGTGCTCTGGAGCTGGACCCGGTGGCCTCGGGGTGCTGCGGGCGCAACTTCGAGCGCGCGGGCCTGGCCGGCCAGGTGCTCATCCACGACCTTTCCCAACCCCACCCCGGGCTCAAGGCGAACTCTTTTTCCCTGGTTATAAGCAACCCGCCCTTTGGCCAACTAGGCCGGGGCCGCCTGTCGCCCGACCCCGCCCGGGCCAGGGCTCGCCACGGCTTGGCCCTGAGCGCCGGCGAGCTGTGGCTAAGAGCCAGCGAACTTCTGGCCCCGGGCGCGCGCTTGGCCCTGTGCTGGCCACCCAACCGCCTTCCCGAGGCCCTGGCGGGGCTGGCTGGGCACGGCCTGGCCCCCCGGCGGCTTCGCTTGGTGCACGGACGCGCCGAGCTTCCTGCCAAGATCGCCCTGATTGAAGCGGTTAAAAACGGCGGCGAAGAGCTCAGGGTGGAGCCTCCCCTGATCGTCTACTCCCAGGGGCAAGAGTACAGCCCCGAAGTGGCGGCTATTTATCAGAGGCTTTGCTAGCCCGGCGGCAGGCGCGGCCCAGGGAGGCCAAGCTGCGGCGCAGCTCGGGGTCCTTGATACCGGCCACCGCGGCATCCACCTCACCCTCTTCCGTGGCGTCCAGCCCGGGCAGGGGCTTGGGCTCTGGCGGCGGCGGGGCCAGGGAAGGCGCGTTCACCAGCTTGAGGTGCTCCACCGCGTAACCGGCCGACTTCAGACGCTCACAGATCTGGGGTCCGGCCAGGGAGAGCTCCTGTTTCCAGGCCGCTCCTTTTACCGCCACTACCAATACCCCGCCCTTTTCCATTGACACCGGCAGGGCCCGGCTGGCCAGCCCCTGGCCGGCGATCTCGCGCCAGGCGGCCAATAGCCCTGGCGAGGGCAGGCGCCGGGCCAGGGAGCCCGGCAAAGCCGCGCCCAACACCTGTTTCAAGCTCTGAGGATCGCGCTGCATAGGCCAAGTATAGCCCCCTCTCCCCGTCCTTGTCTTGTCCCAGACAAAAGCTATAGAATGATGCAGTCCAGCGCCCGCCCTTGTGTCTCTATAGCCTGGGGGAGTTATGAGCGTTGCCACCGTTTCCCGCCCATCGCCGTACCGCTGGCTGGTTTTCGTGGTCTTGTCCTGCGCCTACCTGCTGGTTTACTTCCACCGGACCTGTCCGGCGGTGGTGGCCGCGGACCTGATGCGCGACCTTCAAGCCGGAGCCACTTCCCTGGGCATGCTGGGGGCGGCCTACTTCTACCCCTATGCCCTCATGCAAATCCCGGCCGGGCTTTTAAGCGACACCTGGGGACCGCGCAAGACCATAACCCTGTTCTTCTCCCTGGCCGGGGCAGGAGCCATCTGGCTGGGCCTGGCCGGTTCCATCGGCCCGGCAATCGCCGCGCGCACCCTGGTGGGCCTGGGGGTGGCCATGGTCTTCGTGCCCACCATCAAAATAATGACTCATTGGTTCACCCGGGGCGAGTTTGCCCGCATGATGGGCATTCTCATGGCCTTGGGCGGAGTGGGCGCCTACACCGCGGCCCAGCCCCTGGCCTGGCTAAGCCTTATCATGGGATGGCGGGGCAGCTTCATCCTCATAGGCGTGGCCACTCTGGTCATCGCCGGACTCGTCTGGGTGGTGGTGCGCAACCGGCCCGAGGACAAGGGCCTGCCTCCGGTGCCCGACACCCTGAGCGACCCGCCGGGCAGCGACAGCATAACCCTGGGCCAGGGCATCAAGATGGTTCTGGGCAACCCCCGCTTCTGGGCGGTGGCGGTGTGGTTTTTCATTACCCCGGGCATCTTCTTTTCCTTGGGCGGCCTTTGGGGCGGGCCATACCTGATGCAGGTCTACGGCCTGAGCAAGACCCAGGCGGGCGGGGTCTTGAGCATGCTGGCCGTGGGCATGATCGTGGGCAGCCCGCTGCTCTCCTGGGTCTCGGACAAGGTCTTGGTCTCGCGTAAAAAGACCTTGATGATCACCGGGGCCTGCCTTTGCGTGCTGGTGGGCATCCTCTACCTGGCTACCGCGTCTTTTAGTCATGGCATGCTTTACTTGTGGTTCTTTTTATTCGCGGTAAGCTCTAGTGCCATAGTCGTTATCGGATTCACCACCACCAAGGAGCTTTTCCCCGTGGCCATTGCCGGTACCTCAACAGGACTCATCAACTTGTTCCCCTTTTTGGGAGGGGCGGTGCTCCAGCCGGTTACCGGCTGGCTGCTGCAAATCCAGGGTGGCCCACAAGGTCCCTACAGCCCGGCCATGTATCAAAAGGTGTTTTTGTTCTATCTGGGCCTTTCCCTGGTGGCGTTCATCTGCGCCTGCCTTACCAAGGACACCCTGACCCGCGAACCCGCCAAGAGCGCCTTGTGAGCGCCCTGGCAGAGCGTCTGGCCTATGCCCGGCAGGTGGTGGGGACCGACCCCGTGGCCACCCAGCTAGGCATCCAGGTGGTGGATGTACAAGAAGGGAAGGCCACGCTGAGCTTGCTGCCCCAGGCCCATCACCTCAACTCCCTGGGACGGGTGCACGGCTCCACCCTCTATGCCCTGGCCGACCAGGCCATGGCCGTGGCCGCCAACACCCTGGAGAACCCAGCGCTTATGGTGGAGACCCACATCAGCTTTTTGGCCAAGGCCGAGCCTGATGAGCGGCTGCTGGCCACGGCCAGCCGCCGCGACGCGGGCCGCAAGCTGAGCCTGTGGGAGGTGGAGATAACCGACAAAGGCGGACGCCTGATAGCCCTGGCCTCGGGCCGGGGCTATCACACCGAGGGCGCTCCCCTGGCTAAAAAGCCGGAGTGATGCCATGTCCACCCCCGTGCGTCTTATAGTCCAAGGCCTGGAGCTGACCGGCCATCTGGATGACAGCCAGGCGGGCCGCACCCTGGCTGAAAGCCTGCCCCTGGCCTGGAGCGCCGAGCGCTGGGGCCACGAGTACTACGGTCCCCTGGACCTGTCCATGGGCCATATCCAGGGTCAAGGCAAGCAGGACATGGAGGTGGGTGAGCTGGCCTTCCATGCACAGACCTGCCTGCTGTGTTTGTTCTTCGGCCCCACTCCCATGAGTCAGGGCGAGGTGCCCCGGGCCGCCTTCCCGGTGCTCTCGGTGGGCATGCTGGACGGCGACTGGGAGGGCCTGGCCGCCTTGGGCGGCACGGTTCGGTGCAGGCTGGAGGCCATGTGAACCTCGGCCCTTGTACCCCTGTCCACATGTGTTAAATTTTTATAAGGCAGCCAGCCTCGAACACAACATTACAGGCCGCCGCCAGGCCTAAAGCGGCGGCCAAGGTTTTGCCCATTGAGATCTCGCGACCTGGCCCTGATCATCGTGGCCTTTCTGGGAATTGCCGGCGGAGTTTTCCTGCCGGACATGGCCGGCATTTTCAGCCCAGCCACCGTGTACATGATGATGGCCATCCTCTACTTGGCTTTTTTGCGCATCGACTTCGCGGGCCTGATCCGTTTGAACAAGGCCGACCTGGGCGAGATGGTCTGGTGGAGCATAATCAAGCTGTTCCTGCTGCCCATAGCCCTGTGGTACCTCTTCCGCTGGCTGGCTCCGGGCTGGGCTTTGCCGGTGCTGCTGCTCTCGGGGGTATCCGCCGGGGTCACCGCGCCCTTTTTCAGCCAAATGCTGGGCGGCAACGCCGGGCGCACCTTGCAGCTCACGGTGCTCACCTCGGTGGTGGTGCCGCTGACCCTGCCCGCCCTGGTCAAGCTCTTGGCCGGGGCGGAGATCAACATCCCCTTTACCCACATGGCCCGCATGCTGGCCCAGGTGATTTTGGTGCCTCTGGTGCTGGCCTGGCTGACCCTCCGATTTATCCCCGCCCTGGCCGATGCCCTGGGCAAGGTGCAGTTCGCCCTGGTCCTGGCTTCCTTCTTTTTCATCAACCTGGGGGTGTTTGCCAGCTTCTCCACCTTTTTCTTCTCCCAGGCCGAGCAGGTGCTGGCCGCCGCGGGTATCGCCTGCGGCCTGGCTGTCTTGTATTTGGGGGTGGTGTGGATCGCGGGCCCGATCTCCGGCTGGCGCATGGACCTGATCTCTTGCGGCTCGGGCTTGATCTTCATCAACAACGTGCTCATCGTGGTGTTCGCGGCCAACTTCTTCGGCCCGCGCAACCCCCTGTTGGCCGCCCTTTACCTGCTGCCCCTGTATGTGATGCTTTTGCCGCTGCGTGTGGTGGCCGACCGCCAGAAGCGCGCCGCCGCCCGGGGAGATAAGCCGTGAGTTTATTTCTGACTATCTTCCTGAGCGTCTATACCCTGCTGCACCTTATCTTCTACCGGGCGGTACGCTGCCTATTGCCTTCCGGGCACGGTTCCCGGGTGGTGCTGGGCCTGTTCCTGTTCCTGATGATTTTGGCTCCGGTGATCACGGTGATAGCCGGATACAGGGGCTACTTCGGCCTGGCCCGCCTCATGGGCACGGTGGGCTACTGGTGGATGGGCTATCTGCTTATGGCCCTGCTATGCCTGCTGGCCCTGGATCTGTTGCGTCTGGGCGCCCTGCCCTTTTCCCCCAAACCCTGGGACTGGCGCATGCCCATGTCCCTGGCCCTGGGCGCCGCTTTTCTCATCACCGCCTACGCCGGCTACGCGGCCACCGACATCCGCCTCAAGCACTTGATCATACCCACCAGCAAGCTACCCGCCGGGGTAGAGCGCCTGGTAATCGCCCAGACCACGGACCTGCATCTGGGCCTGCCCGAAGGGATGTCCCGCCTGAGCAAGGTCCTGAAGCTGGTGGAGAAGGCACATCCCGACCTGTGGATCGACACCGGCGACATGTGGGACCGGCCCTTGTTGGACGTGAACCAGCTGGTGGCCATGATGCGCCGGGTGGATCCTCCCCTGGGCAAGTACATGATCGCGGGCAACCACGAAAACTACGTGGGCTTGGGCACCTCCTTTGAGCTAAGCCGGGCCGCCGGGTTCACGGTGCTGCACAACCATGGCCAGGCTGCGGGCCCCCTGTACCTGGCCGGGGTGGGCGACTCCCGCAGGGTCCACCCGGAGTGGGACGCGGCAGCCATGGCCCACAGCGACCCTAGCCGCTTAACCATCTTTTTGCGCCACCGCCCCCTGTTCAACCAGGATTATGCCGCTAAAGTGGATCTGCAGCTATCGGGTCACACCCACGGCGGCCAGGTTTGGCCGGCCCATCTGATCACCAGCCGCATCTTCCCCTATTTCGCAGGGCTCTATCATCCGGCCAAAGGCGCCCTGCTCTACACCAGCCGAGGCACCGGCACCTGGGGACCGCCCATGCGCCTGTTCTCCCCGCCCGAGGTCACGGTAATCACCCTGGTGCGCGACCCGGCCCAAGCCTCCCGCTAGGCGTCTACCATCCCCCCAAAGTTTGCTTGACAATACTGCTTTTTGCGGTCTAATTTACGTTAACGTTAACTGTAGGTATTGTACTCATGAGAAATGAATCTGCCCCTTTGTCCCAATCCTGGACCATAGCCCAGCTGGCCCAGGAGTTGGAGATCAGCACCCGCACTATTCGCTTTTACGAGGAAAAGGGGCTTATCAGCCCCGAGCGCACCTCGGGCAATCGGCGCATCTACTCCAAGCGCGACCGGGCGCGGCTCAAGCTGATTCTGAGGGGCAAACGCTTTGGCTACTCCCTGGAGGAGATCGGGGAGATGATCGGCATGGCCTCGGTGGACCTGGACGAAGCGGAGCAGATAAAGCGCAGCCTGGCCTACGGGGACAAGAAACTTGGGGAAATACGCCAGCGCATCGACGAGCTCAAGATGCTGGCCGGGGATATCGAAACCATGCGGGCCAAGCTTTTGGCCAAATTGAGGGAACTGGAACTGCAAGGAGGGAACGGCAGCCATGAACCTAGTGGAGATTCTGGAGCTTAACGCCCGCAAGTTCGGGCAGAAGGATTGCTTGCGCTACAACGGCGAGGGCCTGACCTACGGCGAGCTGGATAAAAAGGCCTCGCAGGCGGCTGGGCTGTTGCAATCATGGGGAATCGGCAAGGGCGACCGGGTGGGCCTTATGAGCTTCAACACCCCGGCCTTTGTCATCGCCTACTACGGCATCCTTCGGGCAGGCGCGGTGGTGGTGCCCATCAACCACAAGCTGCAGGCGCCGGAGGTTGATTACATTATGGGCCACAGCCAGGCCAAGCTGCTGCTGGCCGATGGCGCCCTGGCCCCGGTATTGGCCAAGCTGGGCACTCAGGTGCGCCGCGCCGCCCTGGACAGCGACATAGACGGCCTGGACCGCTTCGAGGCCCTGTTGGAAGGCGCGCCCGAGGCTCAGCCCGTGGAGATCGAAGACAACGACCTGGCCCAGATCCTCTACACCTCGGGCACCACGGGAAAGCCCAAGGGCTGCCTGCACACCCACCAGACGGTGCTGTTCGCGGGCATCACCGGGGCCCTGGTGGTCAAGATGGACTTCCGCGACCGCCTGCTCATGGCCATGCCCATCTGGCACTCCTCTCCGCTGAACAACTGGTTCATGGGCATTCAGTTCGTGGGCGGCTGCACGGTGCTTATCCGCGAGTATCATCCTTTGCACTTCTTGCAAGCGGTGCAGGATGAAAAATGCACCATCTACTTTGGCGCGCCCATCAGCTACATCCTGCCTTTGCAGATGGTGCCTCACTTTGACGAGTTCGACCTTAGCTCCATGCGTTGCTGGATCTACGGCGGCGGGCCCATCTCCGGCGAGGTGGTCTTGGACCTGATGAAGCGCTATCAGAGCGAGAACTTCTACCAGGTCTACGGCATGACCGAGGCCGGTCCTACCGGCACCACCCTGTTCCCCTGGGAGCAGGTGGACAAGGCAGGCGCCATCGGAGCCCAAGGCCTGCCCGGGGCGGACGTCAAGGTGGTGCGCTTCGATGGTGAGCCGGCCCAGGCGGGCGAGACCGGCGAGATATGGCTCAAGGCCCCTTCCATGATGAAGGGCTATTTCCAAGACCCCGAGGCCACGGCCGAAGTTTTTGAGGACGGTTGGTACAAGACCGGCGACGTGGCCCGGGTGGATGAGGACGGTTACATGTTCATCGTGGACCGCTCCAAGGACATGATCGTCACCGGCGGGGAGAACGTCTACTCCAAGGAGGTGGAAGACGCCATTGCCGCCCATCCGGCAATTATGGAGGTGGCGGTGCTGGGCCGGCCCCATCACGAGTGGGGCGAGACGGTGGTGGCCTACGTGGTGCCCAAGCAGGGCGAGAAGGCGGCCGCCGAGGAGCTGGAAGCCTTTTTGGCCGACAAGCTGGCCCGCTACAAGATTCCCCGTGAGTTTTTGTTCGTGGACGAGCTGCCCCACACCCCCACCGGCAAGGTAATGAAATACAAACTGCGCGAGGATAATGCCTAGCGCGCGGAGGCAGTGATGTTCGAATTTTTGCTGAACGATGAGCAGCGCAAGCTGCGTGACGAGGTGCGCGAGCTGGTGGCCTGGGTGCCCCGCGAACTCATCCTGGATATGGACCAGGACAAGGTCACCTTTCCCAAGGAGTTCCTGGCCGAGGCGGGCCGCCGCAACCTCCTGGGCTGCCGCTATCCCCGTGAGTGGGGCGGCCGGGGCCTGGACTGGGTGAGCACCTGCATGGTCATGGAAGAGGTGGGTGTCTTGGGCTACATCTTTGCCTGCGTCTTCGGAGTGGGGGCCGAGCTGGTGTGCGACGCCATCATCCAGCACGGCACGGACGAGCAAAAGGAGCGCTACGTCAAACCCCTGCTGGCCGGGGAGATGTTCGCCGCCGAGTGCCTCACCGAGCCCCGGGGCGGGTCGGACTTTTTCGGCACCACCACCACGGCCGAGGACAAGGGCGACCACTTTGTGCTCAATGGCCAGAAGCGCTTCATCGTGGGAGCCGAGGGGGCGGACTACTTTCTGGTCTACGCCCGCACCGATCCCGACCCCAAGGCCGACCCGCGCCAGGCCCTGACCTGCTTTATCGTGGATCGCGGCCCCGGGATGGAGGTGGCTTATCTCTACGGCCTCATGGGCTGCCGGGGCGGCGGAGCCGGGCGCCTGGTGTTCAAGGACGTCAAGGTGCCCAAACAAAACGTGGTGGGCAAGGTCGGCGGGGCCTATGCGGTTTTTAACACCATGATGATCCCCGAGCGACTGGGCACCGCGGCCATGACCATCGGCGCGGCCCAACCGGCGGTGGACGTGGCCACCGGCTACAGCACCCGGCGCAAGGCCTTTGGCCAGGCCATCAACAACTTCCAGGGAGTCAGCTTCCAGGTGGCCCAGGCGGTGACCTTGCTTGACGCCTGCCGCGCCATGATTTACGCCACCGCCCGGGCGGTAGATGGGGGAGAGGACCAGAACCACACCCGCAGGCTCATCAGCCAGACCAAGAAGTTCGTCACCGAATCCTGCCAGCAGGCGGCCCATCACGCCATGCAGGTTATGGGAGGCATCGGGTATACTAATGTGTTCCCGGTGGAGCGCATTGTGCGCGATTTGCGCTTGGCTTCCATCTGGACCGGCACCAACGAGGTGATGAGCATGATCGTGGCCCACGAGTGGTACCGCGCCTATCACCAAGCCAAGGCCTCGGCTCCCCGGGATTTCGAGGCTGACGCCCCCGAGGCCGAGTCCGGAGAAAAGATATATGAGTAGTGAGCCTGGCTGAAACCCTGGCCTTGGCCGTGGCCCTGGGCTGTGATGCCTTTGCGGTGGGCCTGGCCGTGGGGGGGCGCTTCGGCGCCCCCCGCCAAATATTCCGCCTGTCTTTTCACTTCGGCCTGTTCCAGTTCCTCATGCCGCTTATCGGCTGGGGTCTGGGCGCGGGCCTGGCCACCGTGGCCGCCCGCTGGGCTCCCTGGATCGCCGCGGCGGTGCTGGTGTTCATCGGCGGCAAGATGATCTGGGAGGCGCTGTCAGCCCCTGAAGACCGCGCTCACGGCTTGGACCCCACCAAGGGCTGGAGCCTCATCGCCCTTTCCCTGGCCACCAGCATAGATGCCCTGGGCGTGGGCCTGTCTTTGGGCATGGTGGGGCAAAACGTGCTGGGCGCGGC
>JAHLLJ010000042.1 GCA_020444205.1 Deltaproteobacteria bacterium
TGGTGTTGGCCAGCCCGGAGATCGGAGGCCTGTCCGCCTGGGTGGTCGGCCTGGTGGCGGCCGGTGGTTTGGCCGCGGCCTTATCCACCGCGGCTGGTCTGCTGTTGGCGGTTTCCTCCTCCATCAGTCACGACTTCTACTACCGCGTGATAAACCCGCAGGCCACGGAGAAGCAGCGCGTGCTTGTGGCTCGTATCTTTATCGGCCTGGCCATCGTCCTGGCCGGTTACTTTGGAATCTATCCTCCAGCGTTCGTGGCCCAGGTGGTGGCCTTTGCCTTCGGCTTGGCTGCCTCGAGTATCTTCCCGATCATCTTGCTGGGTATCTTCAGCAAGAAGGCCACGCGCGAAGGCGCTATCTGCGGCATGATCGCGGGTATCCTGTTCACCGGCATCTACATCATCCAGACCAAGTTCATGGGTGTCGGCAACTGGTTCCTGGGCATCACCCCCGAGGGCATCGGTACCATCGGTATGATCATCAACCTGGTGGTCACCCTGTTGGTCAGCTCCTTCACCAAGGATCCGCCCGAGGAGATCCAGGAACTGGTGGAGAGCGTGCGCATCCCCAGGGGCTCTGGCGCCGCTACGGACCACTAGGAACGAGCGAGACCCGCAAGACGTGAAAACCTCAGCCAGGGCGCACCGGAGTTTTCCGGTGCGCCCTGCTTTTGACTTGCCCACCGGTCCGTCGTACATCTAAAGTGAGTGCCATGCAGAAAAGAATCCTGACGCCGGAAGAGATCACCAACAAAAACCTGGTCAAGGGCGGCCTGGCCGCCGCCGCGCCGGGCCTGGCGATGCTGGTCGTGGCACTGGCCGCGGAGCCCACCACCCTGCTCCAAAACGCCAAACTGGGCTTTTTGGGCATGTTGGCCGTGGCGGTTGAGCTCTTCGCCCTGGGCTATCTTTTGCGCAAGGGGCGCTGGTGGGCGGGCCTTCCCGCCCTGGCGGCCTGCCTAGGGGCGATCATTTTTTTTATTACTAAGTTCTTGCGCCCGCTGTTGGCATATTGGCAATACAACCCCATCAACGATCTGGGCGGCGTTTTGGAGCCCCTTATGCTCCTTTCGCCCCAACTGGTGTTGGTGCTCATCTCTCTCACCTTGGGGCTGGTGGTTTTAAAAACCGTGCGTATTGCGCGGGGCGCGGGGCCGCTGCCGGTGGGGCGCCTGGCCTGGGGAGTTATCTTCCTATGGCTGGTGATCTTGGCCGGGGACGCCTGGTATCAAAATCAGGGATGGCAGAGCATCGGCGGGCCCAAGGACCTGATGCTGCGCCTTTGCCTGGGCGGCGAGTCCGACCAGATGACCGCTCAGCGCCGCCTGCGCGAGCTGGGCATGGAAGCAGCGCCCACCTTGGTGCAGGGTCTCAGCCTGGGTGGCCGGTCAGTTGACCCAATAATAGATTGCACCCGAGAAAAGAGCGGGCTGCTGCTCCAGGAGATGGGCCGCGAAGCCCTCCCTGCCCTACAAGACGCCGCGGCCAAGGGTGATGAAAAAGCCGCCGCCCTGCTGGCCCGCATGAAAGGGCGAAACTAGGGCCTATCCCAAGTTAAGACGGAACTGTTCCTTGAGGGCGGCCTTCAGCTCATTGGTCACCGCGAAGGCGTCCTTTAAGGTGTGGCGCTCCAAGTCGGAGAGCTCGGTGGGGTCCAGGTAGTTGTTGGGAGGCAACCCCTCTTCGTACAGGCGCTGCTGATGCATGAGCCTGAGCTGCATCTGAAATTCATAGGCCTGCACGGCTTCGGTGGTCAGCTCCGGGGAGATATGTCCGCCCTCCCCTAAAAGCTGCAAGCGCTCCAGGGTGTTGGTCTCCTTTATTCCGTGGGCCAGGGAGAGCACCCGGGCAAAGTCCACAAAGGGCACCAGGCCCTTGGTCTTGAGATCGATCTTGTTCTTGTGCTCGCCCTTTTTCTCTAAAACAAAGTTGCGGAACATGGTTAGGGGCGTGGGGGTGGTCAGGGCGTCCTTGGCCAGCAGGCGCAAAAACACCTCTTGTCCGCGCACTTCCCGGGCCAGATGGTCTCGCAACCGCTCGCCCAGGGAAAACTCGCCGTGGCCGGAGCGGAAGTCGAAGAAGATGGTGGCGTAGAGCACTTCTTTGGGCTCGGGCTTGTAGATCCAGCGGTCGAACAAGGCTTTCCACTTGGTGTAGGGCTGGCGCCAAAGGGGGTTGGAAGCCATCATGTCGCCGGGGCAACGGGGGAAGCCGCAGGCCACCAAGTGCTCGATGGCCTGAGCGGTAAAGGCGGCAAAATACTCCTCCGAGCGTTTGGCCTGTTCCGGATCTTGGGAATCGGCGTATAGCAGGCCGTTGTCCTGGTCGGTGCGAAAGGTCTGTTCCTTGCGTCCTTCACTGCCCATCAGCAGCCAGCAATAAGGCACCGGCGGTGGGCCGGTTTCCAGCTGCAGCAAGGTGAGCACCCGCTCCAGGATGTAGTCGTTGAGCAGGGTGATCATGCGGGTGATGTTGCCCGGGCGAGCCCCCTCGTAGATAAGCGAGCGCACCACCAGGGGCACCCTCCGCGACAGGTCGTAAATCTCGTCGAACTTGTCGGCGTTTAATATCTCGCGCAGAAGATAAAAGGGGCTGGAACCTTGGGCCACCATGAGGTCGTGCCCGCTGACGATGCCATCAATCTTGCCTCGGCGCTCGATGGCCAAATGATGCACCTTGAGCCTGAGCATCTCCAACAGGGCATCGAAACAAATGGTGTGAAAGCCGATGGTGTGCACCGGAGAGCTCATCACCGCGCTGACCGGCGCCTGATGGTTGAGCCCCTCGGTAACCACTTTTCTCAGGTCCCGGTCGGTGACCACGCCCACAACTTCGCCCATGGAGTCGGTGGCCAGCAGGGCCCCGACCCTGCCGCGGGTCAGCTGGGCCGCGGCGGCTTGGATGGGCTGATCAGACTGAATCTTCTCCGGCCGGCGGCGCACCAAGTCGCCAACCTGAGCACTGAACAGATACAAGGCCCCCTCACTGGGGACCGTGGCCTTGGGGCGGCGCAGCTCGGACAGAGCCTTGCCCACGTAGTGCTCGGAAAGGTATTTCAGATAAAACTGAGAAAACCGGGCGCTACGCTCGATGAGGTGCAAAAACTCATCCCGGGGAATGAGCAGGCACAGGGTGTCATCCTCCGCCTCGACGTTGAGGTTGGAAAGGCTTTCCCTAAAAATGCCCAAGGCCCCTATGGTTTCGCCGGGGCCCCTGGTTTCCTCCATGGCCTCTGAGCCGTCGCCCCCCGGCAAGAAAAGCCGCACCTTGCCCTCATAAATGACCAACAGATGACTCACCTGGCTCTGCCCGGCCTGCAGGACCAGCTCGCCGGCGGCGAAGCGCTGAGTGGAGATATTGCCCAGCACGGACTCCAGGCTGGCCCGCCCCAGTTCTTGGAAAGGCGGGGTGTCCAGCAAAAAAGCCAGCAGGGATTCCTGGGTCGGAACGCCGGTCGAATCGCCTTTGGGCATGCCTCCTCCCCGGGCAGTTATGCTTGGTTAGGGGCGGCTCGGCCAGAGAGCCTTGCCGATGAAGCCACCGCCCCCGGCCATCCGGGGACGGTGGCAATTGGGTTGTTACTTGCCCTTCATCTCCACCAGAGTGCCGACCACGCTGGGATCGGCCAGGGTGCTGGTGTCTCCGAAGTCGCTCTCGCCGGCGGCCATCTTCCTGAGGATACGCCGCATGATCTTGCCCGAGCGGGTCTTGGGCAAGGCAGGAGCCCAATGGATCACGTCTGGAGAGGCAATGGGGCCGATCTCCTTGCGCACGTGCTGCACCAGCTCCTTCTTAAGCTCCTCGCTGTACTCCTCACCCACCTTGAGGGTCACGTAGGCGTAGATGCCCTGACCCTTGATCTCATGGGGGAAGCCCACCACCGCGGCCTCGGCCACGGTGGGATGGCTCACCAGGGCGCTCTCCACCTCGGCGGTGCCCATGCGGTGGCCGCTGACGTTGATAACGTCGTCCACTCGGCCGGTGATCCAGTAATAGCCGTCATCGTCGCGCTTGGCGCCGTCGCCGGTGAAGTAGTAGCCGTCAAAGTCGCTGAAGTACACCGTCTCGAAACGCTCATGGGAGCCGTAAGTGGTCCTGAGCTGTCCGGGCCAAGGTGCCTTAATGGCCAGACGTCCGCTTACTCCGTTGCCTTCCACCTCGTTGCCCTCGTCGTCCAGCAGGCAGGGCTGCACCCCGAAGAAAGGCAGGGTGGCCGAACCGGGCTTGGTGGGAATGGCCCCGGGCAGGGGTGTGATCAGGATGCCGCCGGTCTCGGTCTGCCACCAGGTGTCCACGATGGGGCAATGGCTGTCACCCACCAGCTCGTTATACCAGCGCCAGGCCTCGGGGTTGATGGGCTCACCCACCGTGCCCAGCAGTTCCAGCGTCTTACGGCTGTACTTGGTGACAAAGTCGTCACCCATGCGCATTACCGCCCGAATGGCGGTGGGGGCGGTGTAGAAGATATTGACCTTCCACTTGTCCACCACGTCCCAGAAGCGCCCGGAGTCGGGATAGGTGGGCACACCCTCGAACATCAGGCTCTGGGCTCCGTTGAGCAGCGGGCCGTAGAGGATGTAGCTGTGACCCGTGACCCAGCCGATGTCCGCGGTGCACCAGTACACGTCGCCGTCGTGATAATCGAAAACGTATTTGTGGGTAATGGATACGTAGACCATATAGCCGGCGGTGGTGTGCAGCACCCCCTTGGGCTTGCCGGTGGAGCCGCTGGTGTAAAGGATGAACAGCGGGTCCTCGGCATCCATCCACTCCACGTCGCAGTTGGCGTCCGCGTCGGCCACCAGGTCGTGCCAGTATTGGTCGCGGCCCTCTTGCATGGGGCACTCGATGCCCTTGCCGGGCCCCACGCGCTCCACCACCACCACCTTGGGCACCGTCACCCCCTCTTTGTTGGAGGTGGCCATGGCCTCGTCGGCGATCTGCTTGAGGGTGACCGCCTTGCCGCCGCGATAGGTGCCGTCGCTGGTGATGACCAGGCTGCACTTGGAGTCCACGATACGGTCCTTCAACGACTCGGCCGAGAAGCCGCCGAACACCACGCTGTGGATGGCCCCAATGCGGGCGCAGGCCAGCATGGCGATGGCCAGCTCGGGGATCATGGGCAGGTAGATGGTGACCCGGTCGCCCTTTTTGACCCCAAAGCCCTTGAGCACGTTGGCGAACTTGCACACATGCTCATACAGCTGACGATAGGTGATGATGCGGTCCTCGCCGGGCTCGTTGCCCTCCCATAGCAGGGCAGGCTGATCGCCCCTGGTCTCCAGGTGGCGGTCAATGCAGTTGTAGGTCATGTTGGTCTTGGCGCCCTTGAACCACTCGATGCTAATGGGCCCCTTGCTGCGGTGATAATTGAAATCCAGGACCTTGTCCCACTTCTTATCCCAATGAAAATCCTGGCCTACCTCCCCCCAAAAGCCCTCGGGATCTTCAATGGAACGCTTGTACATTTCCTGGTACTGCTCAAAGCTGTTGATGTGGGCTTTGTCCACAAAGGACTGAGGCGGATAGTACAGCCCATTTTTTTCCAAAACCTTATCGTCAGCCATCACGCGTCCTTTCTCCCGTATCGCTTAACGGGTAGCCAACTGACCCAAACTACACCGGCCGCTAAACAGCGCACCGTAATCAGCTTGGAACAGAATAGCAAATTTCACCTACCTTATTGCACCCCGGCCACACTGATCAAATCCCCCAAGGTCTTCCACCCCGCCTGGACGACATCCGGCAACAGGCGCTGAAGTATCAACGCCGTGGCCATGGCATCTCCCAGGGCGGTGTGCCGCTCAGGCACCTCCAAGCCGTAGCGGCCGGCCAAAGCATCCAGGCTGCAGCGTTTTGCACCCTTCTTCTGGCCGTAGGGGTCTGGTTCGATCAAAGCGGCCCGGCACATCAAAACCGTGTCCATCACCAGGTTTTGCAGGCGCATGCCATATTGGGCCCGCATAACCCGATTTAAAAAAAACATGTCAAAACGGGCGAAGTGGGCCACCAATATGTCGCGGCCCAAATAGCCCAAAAAATCGCGAAACACCTCCCAGGCCGGACGGGCGTTGCGGATGTTGTCCGGGGTGATGCCGTGCACCTTGATGGACTCCACCGGTATACCCCGCCCGGGGTTGGCCAGCTCGCTGAACACTTCGCCCAGACGGATATGGCCGTTCACCACCCGAAAGGCTCCTACGCTCACCACCCGGTCCCTGGTGTGATCCAGGCCGGTGGTCTCCAAATCCACCACCACATAGCGTTGCTCTAGGGCCGAAGCCCGGGCGTTGAGGCCTTCCAGGACCATGAGGTTGTCCCGCGCCTCCTGGGGCAGGCGGCGATGGGCCAGGCGTAAGCGCGTCGCCCGGTTCAACAACTTGGCCTGCCATAAATTCAAAGCCTTCCCCTCTGTCCGGCCCGAATGCTACTGGGCATAACGCTGGCCAGTGAACTCCTGCAGCTGGCCCACCACCTGGAAACTCTCCTTGAGCATCTTGCGCTGCACCCGGTTTAGCTCCGCCGGGTTCAGATATGCCGCTTCCTCCTTGCCGTTGTTGTTAACCTCCAGGCGGCGCGCGATCCTCAGCAGGGTCACGAAACTGAAGGCCTCGTACAAGTCCTCGGACATGCGGTCCTTCAACAGGCCCAAGCGGGCCACTGCCCCCAGGCGCTCCAGGGTGTTGGTCTGGCGCAGCCTCTGGTCCAGGGCCATTATCCGGGCCGCCCCCACCACCGGCTCCAGGGCCACCTCTTCCAAGTTAAGCCGGTCAAGGTAGGTTCCGTCGGAGTCCACCGCGAACTCTCGCAGAAAACCCACCGGCGGCCGGGTTTGGGGGCCGGCCAGGCGCAGGCGCGCCAGAAAATCGCGGCTGGATTCGATGGCATTATAAATCTTGTCCCAAAGCATCTCCACGAAACCGGTCTCTGCGTATACCGCCCTGAGATCGAAGTACTTGGACGCCATGGCCAAGGCCTGCGGATGGGCTCCGCCGATCCAGGCCATATAGGATTCCTCCCAGGCGGCCTCGCTGCGGCAGCATAGAAGGGCATCGTTCATCACCGCCTCGGAGGTGCCCTTAAAGCCGCAGGAGCTAAGCCCCTGGATCATGCGATTGGCGAACTCGCTGAACCAGGCGTGTACCACTTCCTCCCGGTCCGGGGGCACATTGGCGTAGACCACCGCGTAATCCTGCCCCTGGTTCAGGGCCTGTTCCCTGCGCCCGGCCGAGCCCAGGGCCAGCCAGGAAAACTGCACCGGGGCCGATCCCAATCCCTTGTGCTCCATGTCGTTTTGGGTGATGCGGATCAGGCGCATGGTGAGCCGGTCGTTGAACTCGCTGAGCACGTCCAGCATATACTCGGCGCTGCCCCCCAAGCGCAGCAGGGTTTCCATCACCCGGTACATGCGCCGGGGCAACCCGGCCAAATCCTCCAGGGTGCTTACCTTGGCTACCTCCTTCATCACCCCCACCGGCGAGGAGCCGGTGACCATGGTGAGATCGTGGTCGCTTATCACCCCCACCAGGCGCTGATCCTCGGTGACCGCCAGGTGGTGCACCCCGTGGCGGGCCATCTCGATCATGGCCTCGAAAGCAAAGGCTTGAGGCGAAATGGACTTCACCGCACCGCTCATCACCTCGGCCACGGACGCATCCGGGGCCACCCCGGCGGCCAGCACCCGAACCCTGAGGTCGGTATCGGTGAGGATGCCCAGGGGCCGCCCACCCGCCTCGCAGACCATAATGGAACCAACCTTGTGCTGGGTCATCAGTATGGCCGCGGCCTTTACCGGCGTGGCCGGCAGGCAGGTAAGCAGTTGTTTGCTCATCAACTCGTGCACCCGGCTGCCGGTGAGCACCGCGTCCAGGCCCAGAGTCTCGGTGCCGGTCATCTGGGTGGTGTGGCGGTCCGAAGCCCGGCGCACCGCGTCGATGTTGCGGGCCAGGGAAAAGCTGAAGTGACGCTTGAAAACCGGATTGTCCCTGACCATGGCCCTGAAGGGCTCGTCGGGCAGCATGAAGACCAAGAGGTCTTCCTGAGCCGTGACCGTGAACAGAGCCAGTTCGCCCTGCAAAAGGCTAAGGGCTCCGAAGGTGTCGCCCTCCCCCCTCACGTCTATGAGGAGCTCCTCCCCGCTCTGCCGGGGCAGGGTCACCCTCACCGATCCGTTCATAATGACGTAGAGGTTCTTGGAGGGGTCTTCACCCGCCTGGATGATAACCTCACCGCGTGGGAAGTAGGCCAGTTCCATCAGGCCCACCACCCGCTGCAATTCGGCCTCCTCCAGGGTGTCGAAGGGGACCACCGACTGCAGGAAATCCTTTATGCGGGGCAGAGGGAAATCGCTCATGCCACCTCGCCGCAAGCAGGATAATCGGACGGACCCGGGACCCGGCCCTCCTTGCGCGGCCATTCCGGCCCTCCATGGGCCCTTTGTCCATAATTTCTCAATATATCTTATGAAAAAGCCGGCCCCACCCGCCATGGGGGGAAACCCGTAATTTGGCGGGGGGAGCCCCTACCCCGAAGGCACCCACAGGGCATAACTATCTGCGGCCTTTGGCAAAAGCAGCCGCTTCCAGCCCTGCCACGCAACCTTCGCCCACCGCCTTGGCCACCTGCCAGGGAGGGCCAGTGATGTCGCCGCAGGCATAGACCCCGGGCAGGTTGGTGGCCTGCTTCTTGTCCGCGGCTATGTATTGCATGGTCTCCGGGTCCATCATCACCCCCAGGGTGCCGGCCAAGGCCACCGCGCCTTTGGCCCCCAGCTCGATGAATACCCCCTCCACTTCCAGGGTCTCGCCGTTGTCCAGTTGCAAGCCCTCCACCTTGTCGGTGCCCAGGATGGCCTTCACCTTACGGCCGGGGTGGGCGATAACTTCACCAGCCTCCACCTGCTCGGCCAGGGTGGCCTCCACCGTGGCCTCACCGTAAATCAGATGCACCTCCGAGGCCACCAGGAGCATGGTCAGCGCCCCGCTGAAGGCGGCGGAGCCATCGCCCGCCACCGCTACCTTGGCCTGGCGGTAGAACCCGGCGTCGCAATCCACGCAGTAGCTGACCCCCTTGCCTAAAAGCTCCTTTTCCCCGGGCACGCCCAGCTTGTTGCGGCTGATGCCCATGGCCAGCACCAAGGCCTTGGCCGCCACCTGGCGCCCGCTCTCGGTCTTGATAAGGAAACCCCCGTCCTTGGGCTCCAGCTCCAGCACATCCTCATCCCACAACTGAGCCCCAAAGCTCTCGGCCTGTTCCCGGCCGGCTTCCAAAAGGTCTCCACCGGCTATCTTGCCCAGGCAGCAGAAGTTTTCCACATGGGCCTTGTACAGGCTGCTCTGAGGCCGACGGCCCAGCACCAAAACGGAAACTTTTTTGCGGGCCGCGTGAATGGCCGCCTGCAGACCGGCCGGGCCGGTGCCCAGAATCACCACGTCAAAGCTGTCTTGGCTCATGCGTCTCAACCTTCCCCGGCGGCGCGCGCCGCAACTCTAAGTTATGTCAGAGGGGTCCACGTGCACGATTACCTCATCTACGTCCTGCAACTCGGTTTGCAGACAGTGCTCCACCTCTTTGGCTATGGCATGGCCTTGGGTCACCTTTAGGTTCCTGTCCACCACCACGTGAAGCTGCATCTGGTAGCGGCCGCCCAGGCTGCGTACCTTGAGGTCGTGCACTTGTTCAACACCGGCCACGTCAAGGGCACACTGGGTTATGGAGTCAATGACTTCGGCCGAGGGAGCGGTGTCTACCATCTCCTTTAAGGCGCCCCAGAGCACTCCCGTCCCCACCTTGAGCACCAGCAGGGAAACCACCAAGGCGGCCCAGGCGTCCAGGCTGTGCCAAGCCGGGTTGATTATGGCCCCGGCCACGCCCACCAGCACCGCCACCGAGCTCAGAGCGTCGGAGCGGTGGTGCCAGGCGTTGGCCACCACGGACTGGCTCTTTATCTTGCGGCCCACGGTGACCGTGTAGCGGTAAAGGGCCTCCTTGGCCAGGATGGACACCGCTGCCGCCACCAGGGCCAGCCAGGTGGGATTGTGCGCCTCGTCCCGAATCAACTGCCATATGGCGTCGTAGCCCAAGCCTATGGCCAGGGCGGCGAGCACCGCCCCCACTACCAGGGAGGAGAACGTCTCGATGCGGCCGTGACCATAAGGGTGCCTGGCGTCCGGGTCGCTGCGCCCCCACTTGAGTCCCAGGAGCACTACCGCGTCGGTGACCAAGTCGCTAAGGGAATGGGCCGCGTCGGCTATCATGGCCTGGCTGTTACCGTATATCCCGGCCAACAGCTTGCCCAGGGCCAGGGCCAGGTTGACCACGGCCCCCACCCAAGTCACCCGGCGGCCCTCTTTGCCCTGTTTTTTAAGGTCCACACTCATTGGCAGCGCCAATGCCTCCACCCAAAGATATCTTTATTATCCTAGGCCCTGGGCCAGCCAAAAACAACGGGGCAGGCCCGGGCGGCCTTGCATGCCGGGCTCACGATGCCATAATGGTAAGCTATACTCAGTAATTATTCACCGAGAGGTGCCCATGGCCAAGGCCAAAGCCCAAAATACCCCTTTCTCGCTGCTCAGCGAGGACGACCTGTACCTTTTCAACGAAGGCAGCCACCTGGAGCTTTACAACAAGCTGGGCGCCCACCAGGTGGAGGTGGAGGGGCAAAAGGGAACCTACTTCGCGGTATGGGCCCCCAATGCCCACGCCGTGTTCGTCATGGGCGACTTCAACGGCTGGGACCAGCACACCCATCCCTTGCGGGCACGGGAGGGCTCGGGCATCTGGGAGGATTTCCTGCCCGGGGTAACGGCTGGGCAGCGCTACAAATATCACATTGAATCCAAGAACATGGGCTACCAGGTGGACAAGGCCGACCCCTTGGCCCAGGCTTCCGAGGTGCCGCCGCTCACCGCTTCGGTGATAGCCGAGCCCTCTTATGAGTGGGGCGACGGTCAGTGGCTGCAAGCCCGGGCCCAAGGCAATGTTTCAGACCGTCCCATGGCCATCTACGAGATGCACCCCGGCTCTTGGCGCAAGGGCCCGGATGGCGAAGACCTGGGCTACCGGGAGCTGGCCCCTCTGCTGGCCGATTACCTGGGGGAGTTGGGCTACACCCACGTGGAGTTCATGCCCATCATGGAGCATCCATTCGGCGGCTCCTGGGGATATCAGGTCACCGGCTACTTCGCGCCCACCGCCCGCTTCGGCTCTCCCCAGGACTTCAAGTACCTGGTGGACTATCTGCACCAGCGAGGCCTGGGGGTGATTTTGGACTGGGTGCCCAGCCACTTTCCCACCGACGGCCACGGCCTGGACTTTTTCGACGGCACCCACCTCTACGAGCACGCCGACCCCCGCCAGGGCTTTCACCCGGACTGGCACAGCGACATCTTCAACTACGGCCGCGATGAGGTGCGCTCTTTTTTACTCTCCAGCGCCATGTTCTGGCTAAAGGAAATGCATGCCGATGGCCTGAGAGTGGACGCGGTGGCCTCCATGCTCTACCTCAACTACTCCCGCAAGGACGGGGAGTGGATTCCCAACCAATACGGAGGCAATGAAAACCTGGAGGCGGTGGAGTTATTAAAGCGCATGAACGTGGAGACCTACGCGGCCAATCCGGGCATCGCCAACATCGCCGAGGAGTCCACGGCCTGGCCCATGGTCAGCCGCCCGGCCTACTTGGGCGGCCTTGGTTTCGGCCTCAAGTGGGACATGGGCTGGATGCACGACACCCTGGCTTACTTCCGCCAAAACCCCATCCACCGCAAATATCACCACGACAAGCTCACCTTCCGCATGCTCTATGCCTTTACCGAAAACTTCGTGCTGGCCCTGAGCCATGACGAGGTGGTGCACGGCAAGGCCTCCCTGTTGGGTAAGATGCCCGGCGACGACTGGCAAAAGTTCGCCAACCTACGCCTGCTTTACTCCTACATGTACGCCCAGCCGGGCAAGAAACTTTTGTTCATGGGCGGGGAGATAGCCCAGTGGTCCGAGTGGAACAACGAGGGTTCCCTGGACTGGGCCCTGCTGGACCACGCGCCCCACCAGGGCATCAAACGCCTGGTGAGCGATCTCAACCGTATGTATCGCCGCGAGGCCGCCCTGCAGGTGGATTTGAAGCCCGAGGGTTTTTCCTGGGTGGACTGCAACGACACCGAGGACAGCGTGCTGTCCCTGCTGCGCCTGAACCCGGCCGCCGGGGAAAGCATGTTGGTGGTGCTCAACTTCACCCCGGTACCCCGTAAAAACTACCGGGTGGGGGTAGACCTGCCCGGCTTTTGGCAAGAGGTGTTCAACAGCGACGCCCCGGAGTATGGCGGCAGCGCAGTGGGCAACGCCGGCGGGGTGCAAGCCTCGGATACCGGGGCCCACGGCCGTCCCTACTCTTTGGAGCTGACTTTGCCGCCGCTGGGGGCGGTGTTTCTGCGCCCAGGAGAGCGAGAGGCCTGAGGCATTGCGCCGCATCCAAGGCCATTTGCCTCTGCAGGCCCTGGTCTTTGGGCTGGTGGCCGCGACCATAAGCGCCATCTACTTCACCCAGCCGGTACTACCCGAGATCAGCCGCGAGTTCGGCGCTTCACCGCCGGTGGCCTCGCTGAGCGTGTCCCTGGTCATTCTGGGCATCACCCTGGCCTGCCTGCCTTTTGGGATCCTGGCCGACCGCTGGGCAGTGAGATCCATCATCGCCCTGGGTGGCGGAGCCACCACCCTGTGCCTGGTCCTGGCCGCCCTCAGCCCCAACTTGACGGTGCTTTTAATGGCCCGCTTGGTCCAAGGGCTGTTCATGCCGGCCCTTACCTCGTGCCTGGCCGCCTACTTGGCCCGCACCTTGCCCCCGGCCGGCCTGAGGGTGGTCATGGGCTCCTACGTGGCGGCCACGGTGGTGGGCGGGCTCATGGGCCGGTTGATCAGCGGTTTTTTTCTGGCCGGGCACTGGCGGGCCAGCTTTTGGCTGGGAGCCTTTTTGGTGCTGGGGCTCTCCCTGGCCGCCATGGCCTGGTTGCCCTCCCAGGGTCCGCCGCCCGCCCGTCAAAAAAGCGAACCCGGCTATTTCACCATGCTTCGCAGCATGCCAACCCTAGCCCCTTATGTTTCCACCTTCGGCAGCATGTTCATCTTCGCGGCGGTGTTCAACTACACCCCTTATTACCTGACCGCCCCGCCCTTTAGCGCCTCCACCACCCTGATTAGCTTGGTTTACCTCACCTATCTCACCGGCGTGATTCTGGGCCCCCTGGTAGGCCGTCTGTTCGGGCGGATCGGCGCGGGGCCGGTGCTGTTGATGGGAGTAGGTCTCTATGCCGCCGCCCTGGTGCTGTCGCGAATCTCCTCGTTGACCATGGTGATTATTTCCCTGGTGTTGGTCTGCGCCGGGCACTTCACCATACACGCCACCAGCCAGGGTCTATTGAACGTGCGCCTGTCTTCCAGCCACGGGCGGGGGAACAGCCTATATGTATTAGTGTATTATTTAGGCGGCTGGGCTGGCATAACCGCGGCCGGCGCCTTGTGGAGCCGATGGGCCTGGAGCGGGGTGAGCGCCCTGGGGTTGGCCATGCTTGTCTTGCCGGGCGCCATCGGGCTTTTGGAAATTAAAAATAGAGGCTGATGATGAAACAAATATGCTACGAGCCCATAGGCCTGCTATACACCCCCTTCAGCCAGCCCAGCGGTGGGCCCATCCAGCCCTGCGGTGCCGGCGAAGCCCTGGGCCGGGCCGAGCTGCGCCCCGAGTTGGCCCCGGCTTTGGAGGGCTTGGAGGGGTTCAGTCACCTGATCCTGCTTTATCACTGCCACCGGGCGGCGGCCTTCAAGCCCAAGGTGAAGCCTTTCCTGGACCGGAACGAGCATGGTCTTTTCGCCACCCGGGCCCCGTCCCGGCCCAATCCCCTCGGCCTGTCAGTGGTGGAGCTGGTGGTAATGGAAGGCAATGTTTTGCACCTGAAGGGCGTGGACATGCTGGATCAGAGCCCCCTGATCGACCTGAAGCCTTACGTGCCCAAGTTCGACTGCCCTCCAGGGGAGGTGCGCACCGGCTGGCTGAGCGAGCGGGCCCAGGACGCGTCCGGCAAGAAGGCAGATGAACGGTTTAGTTAAGGTTGTCTGTGGCGGTGAGGTGCTGCTAATCTAAAGCGCTTTAATCTACCCACGCGAGGTGCGCATGAGCGAAGCCATGGAAAAGGCGGCCCAGCGGGAGGCCACTCCGGAGATTGTAGCCCTTTTGGCCAAGGCCCGTTCCCTGCCCCCCCTGCCCGACCAATCCATTCCCATTCCGTTTCTGAAGCGAGCTTTTGACATCGCCTTTTCCGGCACGGTGCTCACCCTCACCCTGCCCATCTTCCTGGTCACCATGCTGGCCATATTCCTGGAGCATCTGGGACGGGGCCAGGCCGGTGCCCCCATTTTTTATTACGAGCCGCGCATTTCCCAGGGACGCACCTTCCACTTCATGAAGTTTTTCATCTTCAAGCCCGAGGTCATTGAGGAGCTCAAGCGCCAGGGCAAGTTCATCCACACCAAGTACTTGGAGTGGGACGGCCATTCCATGACCAAGGTGGGCTCGGTGCTGCAAAAGATCTATTTGGACGAGCTGCCCCAGCTCATCAACATCTTCCTGGGCGACATCAGCGTGGTGGGCCCCCGGCCCATCAACCTGGAGGTTTACGAGGAGGCCCTGGAGGCGGGGGTGCTCAACTGGAAGGTGTTGCGGGCGGGCATAACCGGGCGCTACCAGTCTTTCAAGGGTCATGGTCTAAGCCGCGACGACCAGTATCTGCTGGACCGCGACTATGTGGAGATGGTGCGCACCTCCAGCGGCTGGCAGGTGCTGCGCGGCGACCTGAAGATCGTGGGACGGACCTTGAAGGTTATGCTCAAGGCCCAGGGTCTTTAACGCCTAAGTGTCTACAACCCGGCTTGGCCACGCGACGGGGGGCTTTGTTGCCGGCGTCACTCGGGCCTCGATGTAGCGCACAGCTACACCTGCGGCCTTCGTTCGCCGCAGCGTGCCGCTGGAGGCAAGGCATGGCGGGCAACGAGTCGCCTCCTACCACCTCGATTGCTCCGGTTGAAACTTTTTTTGGCGCCCAAGCCTTGGGTCGCCTCGCCCGCCGTCGCCTGGCTGTGCCGATTAGCTACATGCTAGGCCTGCATCACTACCGAGCAAGAAATCTCACCTACTACCGGCCTTGTATAATCTCCGGGCTACTTCCTTAATAAACTCTTTAAGAGCCTCGCTATTCGCGGTTCAGCAGGTTCTTGAGCAAATTTTCCGCCGCGGGAATCAGGTTGCCTGTCACATCCAGCTTGGGCACCGGCTTGTGGATGGTGCCGCCCAGGCCGATGGGGAAGGTACCGTCCTTGTCCAAAAATTCCCGCAGGGTGCGGCCCACGGTATCGGCCTTGAACTTGATCTTGGCGTCCAGGGAGTCGTCCAACAAACCGGTGGTGCCGATGATCTGGGCTTCCATCTCGTCATTAGCCGCTTTCAGGGCTATTTCGTAGTTGATCTTGCCCTGCCCCATGGTGTAGTCGCCCTGGAACTGGTCAAAGCGCCGGGGCAGGCTGTCTAGGTCCTTGGCGAACATCTTGGCCACTGACTCCACGTCGTCTAAAAAGTCCATGCCGATGGTCACCCCGTCTTGGGCTTTTAGCGAGCCCTTGCCCTTCAGGGAGGCCAGGACCGCTTCGGGCTCCAGCCCCTGCCAGGCCATCTGGCTGTCCAGGTCGAACACGCCCTCCAGGCTGCTCAGGGGTAAGGCAAACAAAGGGAAGTCGTTTTTGAGCTTGCGGAACACAGAGGGGGTTATCTCGATGTCCTTGGCCTGGGCGGTCATCTCGCCTGCCGGCGCGGCGGGCTTGAAATCCACTCCCGCCTTGGTCTGTATGCTGCCGCCCAGGAAACCGGACTGGAAGTCCTTGATTTCAGCCTTTTGATCCTTGACCTGCAAGGCGGCCCGGAGGTTTTTCATCTCATAGCCTTGCATGGTAAGGCGGTCCAACTTGATCTGTAGCTCCGCGTCCAGGCCCTTGAGGGACTGGCGGGTCTCAGCCACCCGGGCGGCCCGGGCTTTGGCGGCCTTTTGGGCTGCCGGAGCCTGGGCCTCGGCCTTGGCCGCCTTGGCTTTGGGGGCATGGGGCTTGGCCCCCTTGGACTCCGGCGGCCTCAGGGGTAGGCGGTCCAGGTCCAGATATTCCCCATCCACCTTGAGGCGCAACTTGGCCTGGTGGTCATCCGCCCTGAGCGTTCCGGTAAGGCTCAGCTTGGCCGGAGTGGAGGTCCAATCCATCTGCTGGATCACCAGCTCGTGCCCCTCGTCCTTGACCAACAGCTTGAAGTCCGCCAGCATCTCGGGCTCTTTCCAGGGCGCCGGCCAGGCCGGGCTCTCGACCAAGGCGTTCCGCACCAGCCCTTGGCCGCTCATCTCCAAGGTTCCAGGCCCGGCCCCTTTGAAGCGCACCTGCTTACTGGCCTGGCCCCTGGCCTTTAGCGGCCAGGGCAGCAGGGGTTCCATGAACCGAGCCAGCTTGGCCAGATCGGTCTGCTGGTCGTAGACCGCGTCGCTCTTGCCCAGGGCCTTGCCCCAACCAAGCACACCCCTGAGAGTGTGCACCATGCCCGCCTGTGGGATAAGCAGCTGGGCCTGCTTTATGTCGACCGTTTGGGCATTCAGGTTGGCGGTGGCCTGGGCAGCCCAGGAAGCGTCGCCTACCCGGAAGGGACGGGGCATGGCCTTGGTCTGCACCTGCAAGTCTTTGGCCTGGGCCTGGGTCTGCACGGACAGGGCCGAGGCGTCGCCGCTGGCCAGACCAGTCACCCTAATGCTGCCCGTGGCCTTCAGGGACGGAGCCAGGGGCGCCAGACGGGCGGCCAACTGAACCAGGTCGATCTTAAGATTCAGGCGGCCCTGATCCAACTTGAAGTCTTCGCCATAACCTCTGCTTTTGAACTCGGAGCTAAGGCTGACGCCGGGCATGGCCAGCTCCAACTGGCCAGAGGCCTGGTCCAGGGAAAGGTCGCTGGAGAGCTCGCAACGCTCCAGGGGCAACTCGCTGCGCTTGCCGTTGGCCTGGTTGAAAAGAAACAGCGAAGAACCAGTGACCGCCAGCTTGCGCACGATCAGCCCGCCTTCTTCCGGGGCCTCGGCGTGCTCTGCCATTTCCCCGCCGCCCGGCCCCCCAGCCTTGGCCGGGATGTCTTGCCAGTTCAGGCGGCCATTCTTGGCCCGCACCAGGGAAAGCTGCAAGCCATCCACCGCTATCCGGTCCACCACCAGGCGCCCGGTGATCAGAGGCCAGAAGCTGGCCTCCAAATGCAGAGAACCGAGCTTGACCAGGGGGCGCTTGCCGTACTTTGGCTTGTCCTGCACCACCAGGCCCCGCACCGTCACCTCCAGGCCGCCCCAAAGGCCCGCCGACACATCTTCCACCGTGGCCTTGCGGCCCAGGTTTTCCTCCAGGGTTCCGGCCAGCATGGAACTTAGAGGCAGGGCCTTGGGAAGAATAGTAATGGCCAGGGCCACCAGTACGGCCAAGCCCAGCAATACAACTACGATGATCTTTAATACTTTTGCCATGCGGGATGCCCTCCCCCCTGTTGCTCAGAGACGTGGTTTGCCTGAGTCCGAAATTACTCTCTTAAAAGTATGATGGCCCAGTGCCCGCGAGTAAAGCGGACAGCCGGGCCACCTAAAAGGGCATCTTGGCAAAGGGGCAGATCAGTGCGCGGCGAACAGGCCGGACACCGGTACCTTTTTCTCCAATAAATGCAGGAGGATATCTTGGCCGGGACGCAGCTCGTAGTAGAGCCGCACCCTAAGGGCCAACTCTCGGCAGGGCTTAGCCAGCACAATAATGAACTTTTCTCGCTTGGGCTTGAAAGGCTGCAAGGTGGTGTCACGGATTATGCCCAGCTTGCGGTCCGGCCCCAGCACCATTGCCGGCCCCAGACTATCGGTGCATTGAGGCATGAAGATGCGCTTTTGTTTGAATAATTCTTTCCCGTTTTCATCGCTTGCGGTCGCTTCCAGGACCACCTGCGCCCGAGATGGTCAGCCGTCGGGGATGCGGTGGCCCGCCCGGTTTTGGATGTTTACCCCCACCACCACCTGGGGCGCGTTTTGCTTATGCCCCGGATGAAAGGTGTAGGGCAGCACCTCGACCTGCATGGGCAGGGCCGCGCGGTAGAGCTTGGCCGTGGCATTCTGATCGCTGAAATCGGGCGGGAAAGTATGGTCCGTGCCTGACATGTGACAGTCCAGGCAGGTGCACGCGCCACCATCGGCCACATAGGCGTGCAAATAGCTGCCATAGAGCGTAGCGCACTGCACCGGCGGGGTGAACTCGAAGTTGGGCCCCATGCCGTGGCACTGGCCGCAAAAGGCGGGCGAGGACATGAAAGCGCTCCTCTTCACCGCCTTGACCTGCCCCTCGTGCTCCGGCAAATTTTCCGGCCCGTACAAAACTCCCGGCTCGGGATGGTGGTGCACCACGGCCTTGTCCTGATGGCACACCAGGCAGCTGATGTTCAGGCGGCTCACCACCGCTTTGTCGTCGCGCCAAACCACCTCGGCCAGTTCCTTGGCCACCTGGGGTTCGGCGTTCATCAGTTGGGGCAGGTGGCACTTGGCGCAGGGGAAATTGGCCAGGGTGGCCTCCTGGGGTTTTTTCACGGCCAACGGTCCCTTGCGCAAATACTTGGACATGAAGCTGAAGCCGTTCAAGCCCATCAAGGAACGGGCATGGTGGGAGCGCGACCACTGCTCATATATCTCGCTGTGGCACTCCTGGCAGCGCTTGGAATCGTAGCGCTGCAAAAGCTCATCCAGGCTCTTCACCGGGGATTGGCCGCCGCCGGCCCAGGCTGATACCGCGGCTAAAAGTAAAACTAAGCCAGCCGCCAGAGCCGGGATCATTATTTTTTTATATTTCACTGAACCTCTCATAAGGCCCAATCTTTCTCTTTGCCGTGAGCGACTGCCTAGGTTCCGGCGAATGGTGAAGCCACAAAATAAACGCCCAAAAGGCCGATGCCCACCCCTGCCGCCCTCTTGAACCACAGGCTGCTTTTTTGAAAGGAACTGTTTTCCAGCACACCTCCCACCAGGGCGGTGGAGCTGCCCGCCACGGCGATGGGCAAGGCGTGGCCGATGCCGAAAAGGGTGATCATCAACAGGCCGGCGAGAATGTCCTTTTGCACAGTGATGATGGCCAGGATGGGAGCGATAAAACCAAAGGTGCAGGAGCCCGAGAGAATCCCATAGGCCAGGCCCAAGACAAAGGCTCCGGCCAGCCCCCTAACCTTGAGGCGGCCCATGAGGTTGCCGGACATGGAAAAGGCTTGCACCCCCAGCATGTCCAGGGCCACCCAGATGAGCACCGCTCCCACCAGGATGGTCCAGTAAGGCCCCACGTCGCCCAGCATGAGCCCCAGCCAGGCGCAGACCACCCCCACCAGGGCTATGGTTATGAACAGGCCGCCGGTAAAGGCCACGGCGTAAAAAGCGGCGCGGCGCGGCTGCACGCTCTGGTCCTGGCCGGCCACGTAGGTGACGATGAGAGGAATTGAGGCCAGATGGCAGGGGCTCAGGGCCACGCTGACCATGCCCCACAAAAAGGCTCCAGCCAGGGCGACAAGGCTGCCCGAGGTAATCCATTCATTCAGGGTGATGAAAAACTGATCCAGCATGCCAGCTCAGCCCTCTTATAGTGCCGCCTACTTCTTGGACGCCTTGGGCTTCTCAACACCTAGCTTGGACAGCACCAACTCGATGTTGGCCTTGCTCAAGAAGCCTTCGTGGCGAAACACCTCACGGCCCTGCTTGTCATAGAAAATCTGGGTAGGGATGGCCCGGATGCCCAGCTTGACCCCCATGCCGCGGTCTTCCCAAACGTCCACAAACACTATGGCCGCCCGTCCCTTGTACTCCTCTTTGAGCTCTTCCAGGATGGGCTCCATCATGCGGCAAGGCAGGCATTGGTGCGAGCCCAGGTCAAGCAGGGTTACCATGCCTTTGACCGGCACCTTATCCGTGGCCGAAGCCACGCCCTGGTCCGCACCCAGCACAACCAGGGAAATAGCGAGCATTATGAGGAAGGTTAAGCAAATTCGTCTCATGTTAACGAAGCTTTCTCTAGTTAGGGTTAGGGCTTGCAAGTCACGTGGCAAACCCCGGTGGGGCCTTCCACGGCATAGGGGAAATACTTGCGCTTGAGGTACAAGGCCACGTTGACCAGGCCGATCAAGACCGGCACCTCCACCAGGGGGCCGATCACCGCGGCAAAGGCCTGGCCGCTGTCTATGCCGAACACGGCCACGGCCACGGCGATGGCCAGCTCAAAGTTGTTGCTGGCCGCGGTGAAGGACAAGGTGGTCGCCTGCTCGTAGGTGGCCTTGGCCTTTATGGACAGCCAGAAGCTTACCAGGAACATGACCACAAAGTATATGCAAAGAGGTATGGCCACCCGCACCACGTCCAGGGGCAGAGCCACAATGTACTCGCCCTTGAGGCTGAACATCACCAGGATGGTGAACAACAGGGCGATAAGGGTTATGGGGCTGATTTTAGGGATGAAGACGTCCTCGTACCATTGGCGGCTCTTGAGCTTCAGGCCCACCACCCGGCTTATGATCCCGGCGATGAAGGGAATGCCCAGGTAGATGAACACGCTCTGGGCGATCTGGCCCATGGACACCTCCACGGCCATACCCTCCAGGCCCAGCCACTGGGGCAGCACGGTGATGAAAAACCAGGCATAGAGCGAAAAGAACAGCACCTGGAAGATGCTGTTAAAGGCCACCAGCCCGGCGCAGTACTCCCGGTCACCCCGGGCCAGGTCGTTCCACACGATGACCATGGCGATGCAACGGGCCAGGCCGATGAGGATGAGCCCCACCATGTAGGCGTGCTGGCCGGAGAGAAAGGTGACCGCCAGGGCGAACATGAGCACCGGGCCGATCACCCAGTTCTGCACCAGGGAGAGCACCAGCACCCGCACATTCTTGAACACCTGGCCCAGCTGCTCATAACGCACCTTGGCCAGGGGCGGGTACATCATGAGGATAAGCCCGATGGCAATGGGCAGGTTGGTGGTGCCCACGGAAAAGTAATCCATGACCTGGCGCACGCCGGGGAAAAAATACCCCCAGCCCACCCCCACGGCCATGGCCAGGAAAATCCACAGGGTGAGGAAGCGGTCGAGGAAAGAGAGCCTTTTAACTTCCAAAGGAGGCATCTTCGCGGTCTCCAAACTGGTTGTCAGTCCTGCAGGCTTTGGGGCAAACCTTCAGCCATGGCCCTTATTTCATCGCGCACCCGGCGGTAGGGGGCCAGGGCTTCTTCTTCGTCGGCCGCGCCTTGGGCCAACAGGGGCGGGTCGTCAAACCCGCGATGCGCCCTGGTCACTTGCCCGGGGAAAAAGGGGCAGGCCTCGTTGGCGTTGTCGCACAGGGTCACCACCCAGTCCCAGTCTTGGCCGATGAAGGGATCAACGGCCTTGGACTGCTGACCGGAGATATCTATCCCCACCTCGGCCATTACCTTGACCGCGCGGGGGTCCACCAGTCCGGGGGCCACCCCGGCGCTTTGGGCCTCGTACTCCTCACCGCGCAGGGCGTTGGTAAATCCCTCGGCCATCTGACTGCGGCAAGTGTTGCCTGTGCACAAAAAGAGGATGCGTTTTTTGGGCGTATCACTCATCTGTTATCACCTTGGTTTGAGATTCCTATAGGCTCTCTGGTCAGTCCAACCCAGGGATTAAACTTTTGACGCCTTCCCCCTGCCCGAGGAGGATTTTTATCTCCCGTGAGCATCACCTGCCTCGGGGGCTTAGCTCCTTGCAGCGGCTCACCGTGCAGGCGCCGGTAACCTTTTTGATCTCCTCCAAGGTCCCGGCTCCGGCCCGCATGGCCGCTAATATCTCGCCCTTGGTCACCCGGGAGCAATAGCAAACCAGTTCCTCGGGCGGGGCGGTCAGTATGTCGGCTGAATACTCCAGAAGCACCACCCCTAGCCGCAACACCCGCAGGAGCCAGTGGGCGCGGCCATGACCAGGGGAGAGGCAATGCGGCGCACCAGATCCTTTACCTGGTCGATTTGCCCGCGCTTGAGGTTCAGGTCCTTGTTCTTGGCGATGCCCTGTTGAGTCAGCACTACATAGCCCCTGAGAGGCAAGCCCGCCTCCTGCATGATGGCCTTGGCGCAGCCCTGGTCGCAGCCGTCCAGAATCACCAAATCCGGCGCGTCTTTCACGGATTTGATAAAGCCCGCCAGCTTACCCCCGACCCCTGCCAGGCAGAACATCTTGCCAAAACCTTCCTGGGTCAGCTCCACGCAGGCCTGGTTGGTCAATTGGCCCACATTGGAAGCCCCCGAGCAGGCCAACAGCATCACCTGCCTTGCATCCGCGCAACAACTCTCCGCCATTTTATTATCCACCACTCAATAGGTATAGTTTATTCGCCGAGCCAAGACTTGACCTGATCCTTGGTGGGCACCTTGCCCACGATCTTGACCTGACCGTCCACCACCACCGCCGGGGTGCCCAGCACGCCGTAGGCCGCGATATCCATCATGCCGGTGACCTTTTCCACCTCGGCGGACACGCCGGACTCGGCCACCACTTCCTTGACCACTTCCTCGGCCTTCTTGCACTTGGCACAGCCGGGTCCTAAAACCTTAATTTCCATACTCACGCTCCGTTATCTCAAGACTTGTTAATAACGTTGTAAACCGCTTGCCGAATCAGCTCTGGTGGTATCGCTTCAAAGGTCGTTCCCTGATACTCGATGGTCCTACACAGGGTTGGTAGGCCGAGTAGATCTTCGCAGGAAGAACAGCAGTTCTCGGACTTGGTTGCCTGGGGCAGGATCTCCTCCAATGGGACGCCGTTGAGCCGAATCTCATTTGACTCGGGGATTTCCTGGTCAGTCAGCAGGGTCTCTTGGAAGGTAATCTCCCAGCCTTTGGATTGCAGTTCACTTTCCAGCTCTTTTACAACCCGGCGGACCGTGTCACCGGTGTCCCCGCAACGCTCACAGGTTTGGCCGTCCTTGTCCAGGTGCTTCCACTCTATTTCCAGCCGCTTCATTTACTCAGCCTCCGATGCCCAGGCATGCGCTTCAGTTCCTCATCGCTTTTCTTGTACTTGGCGCAGCCGGGGCCCAAAAGCTTGTTTTTCATGTCTACCCTATCCATGGGATTTTTGGGTTAATTTTCGGTTACAAACAACCCGAGCAGCTCTTACTGGGAACATCACCGGCTACTCCGCCACTTCCAGGGCCAGCTCGTCGGTCTGAATGATATGGTGGCGAATCAGGGCGAAGCTAAGCAGCCAGCTCACCAAAAGGCACCCGCCATAGAGCAGGAACAGGCCGCCGAAGCCTTCGTGTTGAATTACCACCCCGCCCAGGGCGGTGCCCAGGCCGCCACCGCCCATGAAGCAGAAGGCCACCAGGGACATGGCCGCGCCGCGCGCCTTCATGGCGAACTCGGTGGCCCGGGTGAGCAAAGTGGAATGGGTGAAGATGAAGCCAAAGCCCAACAGGGCCACTCCAGCGATAAGCCAACCCAGGCTGGCGCCCAAATAGGCGAAGGCCAGCTCGGCCGCCACCGCCGCCAACAGACCCAGGCTCAAGATGCCGCGCGGGCTCATAGCCTGAGACAGCTTGCCGCTGAGCTTGCCGCCGATCACCGTGGCCAGGCCGAAGGCGGTCATGATCAGGCCTATCTGCAGATAGTTGTAGTGGTAGGTTTGGGAAATGTAGGCCCCTAGATAGGAGAAGCTGCCGATGATGAAAACACCCTCCAGCAGCACCAGGATGTAGGTGTAAAGGCTGCGGGTGTGGGCCAGCAGCTTGGCGTAAGGAGCCAGGAACTTGGCCTGGGGATTCTTGCTGGCCGGTATGGACTTGTAAGCCTTTAACAGGGCCAGGGTGGGAATCACCGACAGCACGGCGTACAGGAGAAACACGCCCCGCCAGCTAAGGAGGTAAGCGGTCACCCCGCCGATGGCCATGCTCAGGCCCTGACCCAGAAACGAAATGCCCATAAAGGAGCCGATGGCTCCCTGGCGCTTTTCAATGGGGAAAAGGTCGCCGATCATGGCCAGGGATATGGGCATCACCGAGGCCGCGAACATGCCGGTGAGGGCGCGGTACAGGGCCAAGTCGGGCAAGCCCAGGCCCAAAGCGCACAGGCCGGTGGCCAGGGTGAACAGGATCATGGAAAAGGTTATTACCTGCTTCTTGCCGAAGCGGTCGGCCAGGGGCCCGAACACCAACTGAAAGATGCCGAAAGGTACCATATAGGCGGAGATCAGCAGTCCCGCCCTGGTGACATCGATATGCAGACTGTTGGCGATGGCGGGCAGGATGGGCGAGACCACCCAGTTGTCGGCCATGACCACGAAACCGGCCATTCCCAGTAAAGCAACAATGCTCTTGTTTTGCATTTTACCCACCTATCTTTAGTATCCGGTTACCAAACATCCCCAGGGGGATCAGACCAAGAAGGCCCCATATATAAGCCCCGCGATGGTGGACATCACTACGATGATGCCGCTGAACACCGCGGTCTTTTTCCAACCCATCACCCCACCGATCACCAGCATGTTGGGCAGGCTCAGCGCCGGGCCGGCCAGCAGCAGGGCCAGGGCCGGACCCTTGCCCATGCCCGCGCCCAACAGCCCCTGCAAGATGGGAATCTCGGTGAGGGTGGCGAAGTACATCAGGGCCCCGGCCATGGAGGCGAACAGGTTGGCTCCCAGGGAGTTGCCGCCCAGCGAGGAGCTGATCCATTCCTCGGGGATAAGGGCGGGATGCCCCGGACGGCCCAGCATGAACCCGGCCACCAGCACCCCGGCCCCCAGCAGGGGGAATATCTGCTTCATGAAACCCCAGGTGGACTCCACCCACTCGATCCGCTCTTCCTTGGTGAACCAGGCCCTCAGCAAGAACACCAGAGCCACCAAAAGCCCGGCGGTGATCCACCACTTGAGCCCGAAGATGAGCGCCCACAGGCCCTCGACTCCCTCGGCCGGGCGGGCCCAGGCCGCGAAGATGAGGATGAGCACCAGGGTGAGCATAAACAGGGCTTCCTGGCCCAGGGAGCGGCCGCTGGCCTCGTCCTCGGGCAGATAAACCTGCCCGGCGGCGCGGGCCGCGTCGTCCTTGCGAAAAATGATGGCCATTAGAATGCCGGTGATGACGGCGAAAACCACCGCCCCCACCGCCCGGGCCAGGCCCAGCTCCCAGCCCAGGATGCGGGCGGTGAGCACGATGGCCAGAACGTTGATGGCCGGGCCGGAGTAGAGGAAGGCCGTGGCCGGGCCGATGCCCGCGCCCCGGGAGTAGATGCCCGCGAACAGGGGCAGCACCGTGCAAGAGCACACCGCCAGCACCGCGCCGGAAACCGAGGCCACCGAGTAGGAGAGGAACTTTTTGGCCTGGGCTCCGAAGTACTTGAGCACCGCGGCCTGGCTGACAAACACCGAGATGGCCCCGGCGATGAAAAAGGCCGGGATCAGGCAGGTGAGCACATGCTCCCGGGCGTACTCCTGGAGCATCATGAAGGCTTCCAGGCCCGAACGTCTTATGGGCTCACTGTTCCAGGGTACGAAATAGGCCGCAGCGAACAGGGCCACGATCATCAAAAGCTTGTAACGTTCCTTCATGTCGATCACTCAACTATTTGGCCAAATAGCCAATATACTCCGTAAAAAAATATCCTTTTACCCTAGCTGATCATCTCGATCTGGGCCTGCACCCTGGCCTCCAACACCGACTCCACGCAGTCAAAGAAGTTGAGCACGCATGGGGCCATGAGGGTGTAGAAAACCTGGTTGCCGCGCTTTTCGTCACGCACCAGGCCCACCGACTTGAGCAGGGACAGATGCTTGGACACGGTGGAGATATCACTGCCCACCGCTTGGGTGAGATCGGCCACACACTTTTCGCCCTGGGCCAGCTCCTCCAGGATGAGCAGGCGGCTGGCGTTGCCCACCGCCTTGAGGATACGGGCCCTGGCTTCCAGTCTTTTTTGCCGGTCTGCGTCCATCTCACGACCTCCTATTTGCAATATTGGCCAAATACCCAAGAAAGTCAAGGGCGGATGCAAATTTTT
>JAHLLJ010000043.1 GCA_020444205.1 Deltaproteobacteria bacterium
CCGGCCAGGGCGGCAAGCTGGAACACGTCGATGCCCACCGCCTCCATGGAGGGCCGGGCCAGGGCAGGGTGCAGGCAGGCCTTGCCCTGCAGCACCGCGCACGCCTTTTGCTCATTACAAAGAACCTTGCGGCAGGAGCCGGCAGCCAGGCCAAAGGATAAATATTGCCCAGTATAAAAGGCGGCTGACTCCAGCTTGGCGGCCAGTTCAAATATGCTACGAAAGGCCTCGCGCCGTGCGTCGTCCTGGTCGGGGCTGAGCATTACCTCAGGCGCGACGCGCTTGTTAAAAACGACGGCCTGCTTGAAGTTGGCCAGCACCCGGCGGAACTCCTCGGGCGTGGGGGCATGGGGCGGGCAGTGGGCGCAGGTATCGTAATGCGGGCAGCGGGGCACCCGGCACTTGAAGGCCACCGCCTCGGACACGGCGATGCCGCTGGTGTCAATTACCGCCGCGCGGTCCGCGCCCAGCTCCAGGGCCTTGGCGTGCAGGTTGTCGAGGTTCGGTTGAGGCAAGGTGGCTCCTAATTTGCTTGGTTGGATGCAGGCTCACTTACTCTAGCAGGCGAACAAAGAAGTGGTGAGGGAAAAAAGGAATCCTGGGTGGCCGCTGGACCACATTCCACCATACTATTGGTCGGCTTTGCTGGGGATCTGCCGTCATTTGAAGGCAGGGATTGCCGCGTCGCCGCTGAAAGGCGGCTCCTCGCAAGGACAAGCTCTCTTGATTCTTAATGTAGGGGCGAGGTTTATCCTCGCCCGAGGGCGTTGGAAAACCAGATAGCGCGCGGAATGGTTCTAGACCGCCATTTATTCAAAACCCAAAAGACGAGGCCGCGCCCTAGCGGCCATGGCCTGTTATTCATTGTCCGTCTTCCGGGCTAGGTGAAGTACCTCGCCGTAACCTCCTCCCACTTCCCGGATGCCTTCAAGAGCAGCTCACAGGCCTCGCGCACCGCGCCCCGCCCGCCAGGCAGGTCTGCCACCCAATGGGCAACCTCCTTTACCGCTGGCCAGGCATCGGCCGGGGCCAAGGCCAGGCCGCAGGCTCGCATGGGCGGCAGGTCGATGAGATCGTCGCCCATGAAAGCGGCCTGCTCGGGCTTGAGGCCCCGCTCGGACAGCAGGCGCTCAAACTCGGGCAGCTTGATCTTGAAACCCTCCACCAGCTCGTCGATGCCCAACTCCTCGGCCCGTACCCGGTTGGGGCGCGAGGCCCGGCCGCTGAGCCAGACGATCATAAAACCGGCCCGCTGCAACAACTTAAGGCCGTGGCCGTCCTTGATGTCAAAGAACTTCAGCTCGCGTCCGTCCTGGTCATAGATGACCCGGCCGTCGGTGAGCACGCCGTCAATGTCCAGCACCAAAAGCTTTATACGAGCCGCCCGTTCTTGCAGGCTGATGTCGCTCATGCCGCCTCCTCCCGCACCAGGGCGTGGATGGCCTTGAGTTGTTTTAACAGAGCCGCCACCTGGTCCAGGGGAAGGCTGTTGGGCCCGTCGCACAGGGCGTGCTCCGGGTCCGGGTGGGTTTCGATGAACACCGCGTCGGCCCCGGCGGCCACTGCCGCCCGGGCCAGGGCCGGGGCGTGGGCCCGGTCGCCGCCGCTGGAAATGCCTAGGCCGCCGGGGAGCTGCACGCTGTGGGTGGCGTCGAACACCACCGGCACGCCAAAGCCGCGCATCACCGCGATGGAGCGCATGTCCACCACCAGGTTGTTGTAGCCAAAGCTGGAGCCCCGCTCGGTGAGCCACACCTGTTGGTTGCCGGTGCTCTGCACCTTACCCAGGATGGGCCCCACGTCATGGGGAGACATGAACTGGCCCTTTTTCACGTTCACCGGCTTCATGGTCTCGCCCGCGGCCACCAACAGGTCGGTCTGGCGGCACAGGAAGGCCGGTATCTGCAACACGTCCAAGACCTGGGCGGCCTGGGCCGCTTGGTCCGGAGAGTGGATGTCGCTGATTACCGGCAGGCCGGTCTGCTCTTTGATGCGCCCCAGCCACTCCAGGCCCTGGCCCAGGCCCGGCCCGCGAAAGCTGGTCACGCTGGTGCGGTTGGCCTTGTCAAAGCTGGACTTGAACAACAAGGGGATGTCCAGGGAGGCGGCAACCTCGGCCAGGCGCGAGGCCACCTCGCCGGCCAGCTCCAGGCTTTCCAGCACGCAGGGCCCGGCGATGACAAAAAATTCATCGCGGCCAAAGGAGCGCCCGCCCAGGGTCACGCTGGGGACCAGCTCGGTCATTACCTATTCCCCCTTGGCGTTTTTGTGGCGCAGGGCCGCCCGGATGAAATCGCGGAACAGGGGATGGGGGTTCATGGGCCGGGACTGGAACTCGGGGTGGAACTGGCAGCCCAGGAACCAGGGATGGTCGGTCATCTCCACGATCTCACCCAGCTCGCCGTCCGGGCTGGTGCCGCTGACGATGAGCCCCTTGTCGGCCAAGGCCTCTTTGAACTCATTGTTGAACTCGTAGCGGTGCCGGTGGCGCTCGCTGATCTCCTCGGTCTTATAGGCCTTGTAGGCCAGAGTGTCTTGTATGAGCTTGCACGGATAGGCTCCCAGACGCATAGTGCCGCCCTTGTCGGTGAGTTCATCGCGGCGCTCTATCTGTTGGGAGCGGAAGTCGAACCACTCGCGCATCAGGTAAATGACCGGATAAGGGGTATTGGGGTCGATCTCCGAAGAGTGGGCCTCTTTCCAGCCCAGTACGTTGCGGGCATACTCGATCACCGCCATGTGCATGCCAAAGCAGATGCCGAAATAGGGTATGTTCTGCTCGCGGGCCATCTGCACCGCCTTGATCTTGCCTTCCACGCCCCGGGAGCCGAAGCCGCCGGGCACCAGGATGCCGTCCACCTCGCCGATGATACCCGCGCCCTCGCGCTCCACCTGCTCGCTGTCCACATAAGTGATGTTCACGTGGGTGTTGTTGGCCACTCCGCCGTGGCACAGGGCCTCGTTGAGGCTCTTGTAGGATTCCCTGAGGTCCACGTATTTACCCACCATGGCGATTGCCACCTCATGGGCGGGATTCTTGAGCTTGTAGACCAACTCTTCCCAGTTGTCCAGCTTGGGGCTGCGGGTCCAGATGTTGAGCTTGCGGCACACCTGCTCATCCAGGCCTTGCTCGTGGAACTTGAGCGGGCACTCGTAAATTGTCTCTACGTCCACCGCGGTTATTACCGCCTCGGGCTCCACATTGCAGAAAAGGGCGATCTTTTCTTTCAGGCTGCGGTCCAGGGGCATTTCGGTGCGGCAAAGCAGGATGTCCGGCTGGATGCCCACGCGGCGAAGCTCGGAAACCGAGTGCTGGGTGGGTTTGGTCTTCAGCTCGCCGGCGGTCTTGATATAAGGCACCAGGGTCAGGTGGATGTACAGGCAGTTTTCCTTGCCCACGTCGTTGCGGAACTGGCGGATGGCCTCCAAAAAGGGTAGGGACTCAATGTCGCCCACCGTGCCGCCGATCTCCACGATTGCCAGGTCCGAGCCGTCCACCACGTTGGTGATGGCGTGCTTGATCTCATCGGTGACGTGGGGGATGATCTGCACCGTGCCGCCCAGGTAGTCGCCCCGGCGCTCTTTGTTGATAACGCTGTTGTAGATTGAGCCGGTGGTGTAGTTGCACTTCTTGGTGATTTTGGCGTGAGTGAAGCGCTCGTAGTGGCCCATGTCCAGGTCGGTTTCGGCCCCGTCGTCGGTGACGTAGACCTCACCATGCTGGAATGGGTTCATGGTGCCGGGATCTACATTGACATAGGGGTCCAGCTTTTGCAGCACCACCGTAAGCCCGCGTGCTTCCAAAAGGGCGCCGATGGAGGCCGAAGCCAGGCCCTTGCCCAGGGAGGAAAGCACGCCACCGGTGGTAAAGATGAATTTTGGGGTCATTTGTATGATCTCCTGCGCGGCTGGTGGTTGCCGTGATGGTGCACGGCCAATGCCGACACCTGGCGCGGACCGCCATGGTTTATCTGATCTAACTTAAGATTATACCTAAGTTAATGTCAAGACATCTTGATGTGACATTTTTATAGAACCTTGACCGTGAATATTATAGTGTGCACTCAGGCTGGCAACAAGCGCTACATTACAAAAAATCTTACAATATGACCCGTGGGTCATTATTTTGAGCTATCTTTTTGCCCGCTAAAACTGCTATTCCCAACATATGGAGCGCACCATCTCAGTAGGAGGACGCGAATGATCGTCGCCAATCGCATGAGCCCCAACCCATGGACCATTTCCCCGCTGGCCTCGGTGGCTGAAGCTCTGGAGCTAATGCAAGCCCATGGGGTGCGGCATTTGCCGGTGGTGGAGGATGGAACTCTGGTGGGTTTGGTAACGGATATAGACCTACGCACCGCCTACTTTGCCAGCCTGCTGGAAGAGCTCAAGGTACGCGACGTGATGTCTCATGACCCCATGGTGGTGGACTCCGGAGATACGGTATTTCAGGCGGCCCGCCTGATTCACCAGCACAAGCTTACCGGCCTGCCGGTGGTGGAAAACGGCAGACTGGTGGGCATTATCACCTTGGCCGATATCTTGGGGGTGTTCGTGGCCCTGATGGGTCTGTTGGAAGACAGCACCCGCCTGGACGTAGCCCTCAAGCCCGGACCCGAGGCTTTGGAGGAGGTTTACTCCATTATCCGCAAGCAGGGCGGTGAGGTCATAAGCGTGGCTCAGTTGTCCTCGGACGTGGGGCGGCGCATCTACACCTTCCGGCTAAAGAAGACCGAGCTCGAGCCCCTGGTGGCCGCCTTGCAGGACGCCGGTCATGGAGTGCTGCTGTAGCCATGGCTGAAGACGAACTTCAACTTGATCTGCCGCCGGAGTTGGCTCAGGGATGGCAACGCCTGGTGGCGCGGCTGCAAAGCCTGGACTCGCTCATGGTGGCCTTTTCCGGGGGGGTGGACTCCAGCCTGCTTTTGGCCGCGGCCAAGCGGGTGCTGGGAGACCGGGTACAGGCAGGCCTTTGCCTGGGGGCCTTTACTCCGCCCTGGGAGGCGGCCCGCGCCCGCTCCCTGGCCTCCCACCTGGGAGTCAAGCTGCACGAGATGGACGCCTGCGAGCTGGACGACCCGGACATCGTGCGCAACGATCCCCAGCGCTGCTATCACTGCAAGCGCCTGCGTCTGGGCCGCCTCAAGGAGTTGGCCGGCGAGTTGGGCCTGGCCGCGGTGGCTGAAGGCAGCCAGGTTGACGATGCTCAGGATTTCCGCCCCGGCGAACGGGCGGTGAAGGAGCTGGGGCTCATCAGCCCCCTGGCCGAGGCTGGCCTGGGCAAGCAGCAGGTGCGCGCCTTGAGCCGGGCCCTGGGCCTGCCCACCGCGGACCTGCCCGCCGCCGCTTGCCTGGCCTCCAGGGTACCTTGGGGAACTGAACTCAGTGAGGAGGCCCTGGAGCGTATAGGCAAGGCCGAGGAGGGACTACGTAACCTGCTGACCGGCAACCTCAGGGTGCGCGACCATTTTCCCGTGGCTCGTCTGGAGCTTTCCCCCCAAGACCTGGCCCGCGCCTTGGACGAGCCCGTGCGTGAGCGCATCGTGCAGGAGGTCAAAGCGGCGGGCTACGATTACGCGGCCTTGGACCTGGAGGGGTACCGCATGGGAGGGGGGCAAAAGACGCCGGAGGAAAAGTAAGCGGAGTGTGATTCGGTTGTAATCGGGGAGGGGAAGATGACCGACGAGCTAGCCGAAGTAACCGAGCGCCTGGCTCTGAGCCGGGACAAGTTCTACACTCTAACCATGGCCCTGGCCCGCACCCTGGGCGAGGGTATCGTGCTACGGGCCATGGACGGCAAGGTGGTGCAGGCCAATAAAGCCTATCAGGACATGCTGGGCTACAACCTCAAACAGCTTCACAAAAAAACCTATCAAGAACTCACTCCGGCCAAGTGGCACGAGATGGAGGAGAAGCTGCACCAGGAGCAGGTCATGCAGCGAGGCTGGTGCGAGGTTTACGAAAAGGAGTACATCAAAAGCGACGGCACGGTGTTTCCGGTGCGCACCCAGGCCTGGCTGGTGCGCGACGAGAGCGGAAGGCCCCTGTACCTGTTGGGTATTGTGCGCGACATCAGCGGCGAGGCCGCCGCGTAGAATCGACCAGGTCGCTATATGCTACAATCGCCTCATGCGTGTGATTAAAAAATTACTGCCGTTGATGCTGGTGGTGCTTGTGATCGGCGCCGCCTACAATGCTCAAGCCGATGACACCGGTTGCCGAGCTGTCATCACCACCCTTAGTGGTGAAAAAATGCAGGTGAGCAAGCTGGCCGCGCGCCTTTTGGAAGAGGCTTTCCCAGGTACTCAGCTGCTGGTCTTCTTTGACGGCGGTCAGTCCATTTTGGATCTGGGTGATTTGCGCCGCCTCAGCCGCATCTCTCCCGCAAAAGAGGCCAAGCCGGGAACCAAGGTGACATTTTCTTTCAAGGACAAGCAGGGCAAAACCGGCACCTTCAAGATTTGGGCGAACTACATTTTTTCCGGTCAAATACAGGAGGGCTCCTGGAGCGAATCAGTGGCCAAGATCAAGCAAATGGTGATCACCTGTCCGCCGCCCATGGGAACTCCCTCGTCGATCCAGGATTAGGTTTCAGAGATTAGAGTGGTGCTTCTGGGCGGTGGCCTGGTAAAGCTCCAGGTATCGCCGGGCGCTGGCGGTCCAGGAGAAATCCTGAGCCATGCCGTTGAGCATCAGGCGCCGCCACGCGTCAGGTTGGGCAAAGACCCGAGCCGCCTCATGGGCCTGTCCCATAAAGGCTTCCCCATCAAATTTCGTGAAAACAAAACCCGTACCCGCGCCTTTGGCCCGGTCAAATGAGCTCACCGTGTCCTTGAGGCCGCCGGTGGCGTGCACCAGGGGCGGGGTGCCATAGCGCAGGGCATACATCTGATTCAAGCCGCATGGCTCGAAACTGCTGGGCATGAGCATCAAGTCGCTGCCCCCTTGCAGCAGATGGGCCAGGGATTCGCTGAAGGTAAGCTTGAGCCCCACCCGACCGGGATGGCGGGCGGCCAAACGGCTTAGAGCCGCCTCCAGGTAAGCATCGCCGGTGCCCAAAAGGGCCAGGCTCGCGCCCATTTCAATCAGGGCCTCGGTTGCTTCAGCGATGAGGTTGACTCCTTTTTGGTGAGTGAGCCTGCCGATGAATCCCATGATCAGTCCGTCGTGCAGTCCAAACTCCTTTAGCAGGGCCCCACGGCAGATGGTCTTGCCGCTCAGATCCTTTGCGGAATAGGTCGCAGGCAAAAGGGCGTCGCCTTCGGGCGACCACTGGGAGTAGTCAACCCCGTTGATTATGCCGTGCAGATCGGTTGAGCGGCGGCGCAACACCCCTTCCATGCCCATACCCAACTCCGGGGTCTGGATCTCCTGGGCATAGGTGGGGCTCACCGTGGTGATGGCTCCGGCGGTCATCAGACCGGCTTTGAGTAGCGAGATGTTGCCCCAGTATTCGGCTCCTTCCATGTTGTCCATGTAATGGGGCAGGCCGGTAAGGTGGAAATCGTGGCGGGGATAAATGCCTTGGAAGGCCAGGTTGTGGATGGTGATGATCCCAGCCGCCTGGTCCAAAGGCCCCAGGTCAAAGGGCCTGGTGGCCAGATAGGCGGGCAGAAGGGCGGCTTGCCAGTCATGGGCGTGCACTACCTGGGCGGGCCATTCCAAGGCGCGGGCAAGCTCCACCGCTCCCCGGCAAAGAAACACAAATCTCGCAAGGTTGTCGCCGAAATCGCCGTATACATCGCCGTAAAGGCCGGGACGGCTGAAGTACTGATCGTTGCCCAGCAAGTATACCGGGCAGCCCCCGACCTGACCTTGCCACACCCGGCAGGGCTTTACGTCCGCGGCCACGGGTACGGTGAACTCCAGCCCGGTATCGCTCAAAGAGTGGGCTTTGCGGTCTATGTGGCCGTACAGGGGCATGACCAGGCGCAGGTCCAGGCCCAAGGCGCGCAGGGCCGGTGGCAGGCCACCAGCCACGTCGCCCAGACCGCCGGTCTTGGCCAGAGGGGTCACCTCCGGAGTGACGAATAAAACCTTGTCTACTTTGGGAGCGGTGTCCGGCACTGAACACTTCCTTGTTTCATGCGCGAGACCATGTCACAGCCGATGCTGAAAGCTTCCGACAACCAATGATCAGTTAGGGGCTTGCATTTAAGGCCCCATGCTGCTAGTGATATTTATGCGTTGGCCACAGCTGGGTCCCCAAATGGCTTTGCGAGGACTAATGAAGCTGTGGCCTTTTTGCGTCGAGCGTCGCATTGATACCCGCCGGGAAGCATACCTGGAGGCAAGGTTCTTGGTGTGCGACGGTTTTTCCGGCAAACGGCTTTCTCGGTCATGTCCCGCTCAGGTGCTCAACTTTTCTTTGCGAGGATGCTGCCTGGCCCTGGGCCGGCTCGACTGCGGCGGTTTTCATCTGCACCGCTGTTTGGAAGCCCCTCAAGATTACATTCTGCAACTCAGCATAGACCCCCGTAACGGCGATGCCCGGCAATATACCGCCGAGCTACGCTGGATCAACCGGGAGCTGGACGATCATGCCATGCCCTTTAGGGCGGGGCTGGAGTTTATCCAACAACAGAGTCACTAAGGGCGCGCGTCCCCCTTAGCGCCCCAAGGCCGCCTGGGTTACGGGCAGCGAAGCCAGGCGCTCGGGCAAATCCTTGAGCAAAGCCTTGGGACGGCGCACCGCGGGCATGCGCAGCACCGTGGTGGGGGTCACCACCATATCCGCCATCAGGTCCCAGGGCTCCTGGGGCAGCTCCTCGAGAACCTGTTCATCATGTACCAGTACCGCCACCGGGGTCTCGTCAGTGATGACCTGCAAGTGCCTAAGCAGGGCCCAAGAGAAATCCAACAGCCCCCGGCCGTCGCCCAGGATGCGCCCCCGCCGGTCCACGGCCAGGGCCGCGCCCACCAACAGCTCCGCCTTACCGGGCCGCGAGGTAGGCAGGCGCACCTGATGCCCGGCCTCGGCCAGGGACCAGCCCCGGAGGGCCCGGCTGCGCAGGGGCAGAGGCACGTCGGGCGGGGTTATGCGCATAAGCCCCTGCTTTAGCCCGGGCGTGGCGGCCAAAAGGCTCTTGTTGTCGTTGAGCGCGTTGATGCGCACCTGCAGCAAGCACGGCTCCGGGGTGATCGCCAGTACCCTGGTCAAGCGGTACTCCTTGAGGCGGCGCAGGCGCTCGGCCGCCTTTCCGGCACCTTGGAATATGGGCACACGCCCCGGCTCCATTTCCTGGGGCCACAGCGCTTGCCACTGGGCGCTCAATTTATGACGCAGATCTGTTTTTGCCTGCATCATCTGCTCATCTCTCCAGCAGGCGGCCCGTGCTTCGTGCCTGCTCAAGCGCATTTTGGTACTGCTGTTCGGGGGTGGCTGAGCCGGTCATGTTGTCCAAAATGCTTTGCTCCTGATCCGGCGTCTTCTGGCCGGACTTGATTAGTTCACTGATGGTGGGCCGGGATTGCTTGAACACCACCAAGCGGCCATCGTCCAAAGGCGCGGCCAAACGCCAGGCGGTGAGCTTGACGCGGGGGCCGGCGCTGGAGTTGGTCACGAAATCAAGCTTATGGCGGTAGTAGCGGGCCTTGGCTCCGGGCTGGCCTACGGCTATGCCCTCGGCGGTCTTGCCGTCCGGGCCAAGGCGGTAGCGGCCATAGAACTTGGGTCCCTTGAGGTTGGCGTAGTACCAGAACATGAAAATCTCGTTCCCGCGCCGCGACAGGAAGAAACGTCCCCAGCCATCGCCCCGCCAAGCCCCGGACCAGTTGTAGAGCAATGGCGGGGTGTAGCGGGCGCCCTTGGCGGGCAGGGCGTAACTCAGGCGGCGGGGACTGGTGTAGCCATCCTGCTTGGCCTGGTCCACGGTTTGCGCATTGGTGGTGTACAGGCGGTCCAGAGAGGTGGTGCCGCGCAAGGTTTCGTTGAACTGGGCCTGCAGGCCCCATAGCTCTACCCGCCCTGGCCCGCTCTTCTCGGGCGCGTAGCCCAGCAGGCCCAGAGGACGGCAGCCATCGGGCGGCTTGCTGCTTTGGCTTATCAGGAAGTAACCGGCCTGGTTGTGCACATATCCCCACAAGGGGCGGCTGCCGGTGACCGGCTTGGCCCACAGGCGGGCAATGGGCCCTTCCAAGCGATAGCCTTGGGCCTCCCAAGACCTAACCGACTGGGCATCCACCGCATAGGCATGGCGCAGGAGCCCGGGGTGCCACAGGCGAATAAGGGTGTGAGTGGCCGGGGCTTGGGGCCGGGCGGCCGGTTCGCTGGCCGGCTGGGACGCACCGGGGGTGATGGTCAGGCCCGGCGGGGTGGGAGCTTTGGGGTCCTGGGTCTGGGGCCACAGGCGTACTTCATTGATGACTCCCTGGAAGGATCTGCCCGGCCAGCGGCTTCCCCCCACCAGGTAGGGAGCGCCGGAACCTCTCCAAGGCTCGGGCATGGCCGCGGCGGCCACCTCGCTGCCATCCAAGTACAGACGAACGTAACCTCCCGCTTCCCAGATCAGCCAGGCGGTGTGGTCGTCCTGGGGGGCCACGGTGGAGTTGGAGCAGAGGTTCAAGAGGCCTTGGCTGGTGTCCAGCGTGGAGCAGATGTGGTTCCCAGCGTCCAGGTAGATCTCCAGGCGATGGCCGTAGCCTCCCTGTGAGAACAAGGCCATGGGCTGGCCGCCGGGCTGGGCCGGGTTAAAGCCGATTTCCACCGCGCCGCTGGGCCCGCCGGGAAGCTCGTCATGCGCAGGAATTATCTGGGGCAGGCCGGAAGGAGTAGCCGTGGCCGTAGTCGCCTGTTTGGCGGTGCGTTCCAGCAGGAAAGTTTCCGCCTTCAGGTGCGGCGGACGCGCCTGACCCTGGGGCCACCAATAAGCGGTGACCTCCATGCGGTTCGGCTCCAGAAGGCGGAAGCTGAAGCTGCCTTGGTTGCCGCAGCACTGACCTGGCTGGTCCTTGGCTTGGCCTTGCAGGCGTTCGGGACCGGCGGGCGCGGCCTTGCCTTTGGATAGATAGCGCGGACGCTCCAGGGCTCCGCCATAGGCCACAAAGGAAAAGCCCTTGTCCGAGCCGGTGATCTTAAAGAAGTCACTGCCCGTGCGGGCATCCACCCACACCCCGCTGAGGTTGCCCTCTTGGCTGACTTGAGGGCCGGGAGGGACGGCGGGAAGACCCTGGCGGGTCAAGTTGAGCTGGCCCTGGCCCAGGGTGGAGTTGAACACCCCGCCCAGGCTCAGTCCCGAAGCCACCTCGGCCAACTGGGCGCGCAGTTCAAAGCCCGCCGCCTCATCGCGGTATTCCAATAAGGCCCCGCCGGCAGTGGGGGTGAGGCTCACCTGACCGGGCAAGCCTTGCCAAACGCCGGTGAGGGCGTCGCCCTGCGGAGCCAACTCCAGGTTGCCGCTCACCAGGTCGCTGGGTACTGCGTTGGGAAGTAAATCGGTGTACCAGTAGGTCAGGCGCCATCCGCCGGCAAGGCGGTCCACCGGCTTTGAAGGAGGCAGGCTCGCGATGCGGCGAAATACCATTCTTGAGTCGCCGGGCCAAGCAGAACGGTCAAGGGTGGGCGCGAACAGGGCAAAGCGGAAGGCCTCCGGCCCCAGCACTTCGATTTCCTGGCGTCCCCGCCCTGGGCAGCAGGAGCCGGGCAGGGATTGCCACACACCGGCCAGCCGCTTGCCGCCGGGCTTAACCACCATGCGCCCCAAGTAGGCAAAGCCACCCTCGTGGGTGGCTTCACTGCCCTGCCACAGGCGCAACAAAACCGAGCCGTCGGGCTGTGGAGCCACCAGGGCGGTGGCCGCGCCGTCGCCGGGCTGGTAGATGCCGGGCATGAGAGGGGAGGGAGCGCCGGCGGCGAAGCTAATACGGTGCCATCCCAGGCAACAGCCGAGTATCAGCAGAAAAATCAGTAGCTTAGTTCGCATTATGAAATCCGATGAGTAGCGGGAAATGGCAATATTGATTTCATTGTCCCCGTGGGACCAGGGATTGTCAATGCCTGGCAAGGCTCTGTAAAAAATAAACAAAAAGAGACTTGCACGCTCGGGAAGACGTGATTATATTCATGTCGGTGAGCACAGGAGGCGCAAATGCACCCCCAAGGCGTATTTAGCCACGAGGAGCTTCGGTTGTTGGCCGAGGGCCTCAATGTGGCGGAGGACAGCGTAAGCGACTTTTTCCGCTTGTCCGAGGGCTTTTGGTATCGCCATCCCTTTGAGGTGCGCACCCTGGCGGAACTTGAGCCGGCTGAGGTGGCTCCCGAGGCTTTGGCCCAGGTGCTAAGGCTGCGCAAAGCGGATGGCCGTAGATTGCGGGACCGCAACTTCTGGCGCATTTGTTTCCAGGATCACAACTTCCTGGAGGCCATGCAAAGAAAACAGGCTCAAGATCTGTTTCTGCCCATGCTCACCTATGTGATGGTGCACGAGTTGGTGCATGTGGTCCGATTCTCCACCTTTGTGCAGCTTTTTGAGTTGGACCAAAAGCGCCGCCAGGCCGAGGAGGCCACGGTGCATCGCCTGAGCGCTGAGGTGCTCAAGAGAGTTCGCTTGCCCCACTTGGAGCAAGTTCTTGATTGTTATGAGAATTTTGCAGCCACCCCCGGCTCGGAGGGTCACTGCTAGCGCGGCAAGACAAGTCAGAGGAGTTTGACCATGCCGGTATATGAGTACGAATGCTGTAAATGCAATCAGATCAGCGAAGCCTTGCAGAAAATCAGCGATCCGCCCCTGAAAAAATGCCCCAATTGCGGCGGCAAGCTCAAGAAGATCATGAGCTTGAACTCCTTCCAGCTCAAGGGCGGCGGCTGGTACGTAACCGACTACAAGGGCAAGAACTCCTCCACTGCGGCTCCCAGCGAGGGTGGGGCCACGGAAAGCGCGCCCAAGACCGACACCACCGCCAAGAAAGACAGCAAGGCCAAGCCCAAGAAGGCCGAAAAAAGCTAGCCCGCGCCAAAGCCGGGTCCGCAGTTTTAGGGCGCCCCCCACACGGGAGGGCGCTCTTGTTTTGCCCGAAGATTGACACTTCCCGCCATGCCGCCTATTTTGGGCCTATGGAACCAACGCCTTTACAAATAGCGGCCCAGCGCTTGGCTCAAGCCGACAAGGTGGCGGTGCTTACCGGCGCGGGCATATCCGCTGAATCCGGAGTGCCCACCTTTCGCGGGGCTGACGGGCTTTGGGAGAAGTACCGGCCCGAAGACCTGGCCACTCCCCAAGCCTTTGCCCGCGACCCTGAGCTAGTGTGGCGCTGGTATCACTGGCGCCGGGGGCTGATAGCCGAGTGCTTCCCCAACCCGGCTCATCAAGCCCTGGTGAACATGGAAAAAAGGGTGGCTAGCTTCACCCTGATCACCCAGAATGTGGATGGCCTGCATCGCCTTGCCGGCAGCCGCAATATATTAGAAGTGCACGGCAACTTGTGGATGGTGCGCTGCACCGCCTGTGGGACCTTGTACGAGCAGCGGGAGCTGGACCTGCCCCCGCGACCTGCTTGTCGAGAGTGCGGCGGCTTTTTAAGGCCCCATGTAGTGTGGTTTGGCGAGTCCCTGGACAGCCGCATCCTGGAAGCGGCTTGGCAAGCGGCGGCACAGTGCCAGGTGATGCTGGTGGTGGGCACCAGTGCGGTGGTGCAGCCCGCTGCCGGGCTGGCCTCGGTGGCCAAGCAGGCTGGGGCCTTTGTCATAGAGGTGAACCTGGAACCAACCCCCAACAGCCGGGAAGTGGACGTGTCGCTCATGGGCAAGGCGGGCGAGATCATGCCACAGTTGGCGCAATAGGCATGGACCAGCAGAACATCATCATCACCCTGACCAGCGATTTCGGCCCCGGCCCCTATGTGGGCATTATGAAGGGTGTCATCCTGGGCCTGTGCCCCAAAGCCTACTTGGTGGACCTGGAGCACGACTTGGCTCCCCAGGACATCTTGGCCGGAGCCCTGGCCCTGGAGCAGGCCATCGGGGTATTTCCGCCTGGTACGGTGCATCTGGCCGTGGTGGACCCTGGAGTTGGCACCGGACGCCGTCCCCTGGTGGTTGACGGGGCGGGCGGGCTCTGGGTGGGGCCGGACAACGGCATCTTCACCCCGGTGTTCCTGGCCGACCCTGACGCCAAAGCTTACGAGGTCACCGACGAGACCCTTTTCCGCGAACCTCTGTCCCACACTTTCCACGGCCGGGATGTTTTCGCCCCAACTGCCGCCGCCTTGGCCATGGGCCGCGATCCGGCCACCCTAGGCCCTCTGGTGAGTGCCCCGGTGCGCCAGGATTGGCCCCAGCCCCGGGTCGAAGGCGAGGCCCTGATCGGCCAGGTGCTTATGGCCGACCGCTTCGGCAATCTGACAACCAACCTCCCGCACCATGAGGTGGAGGCCTTCCTGCATGGCCGCACGGCCCTGATCAGCATGGCCGGAGGGGCGGTGAAAGGCATCTCCAATGCCTACGGCCAGAGCGAGCCGGGAAAGTTTTTGGCCCTATTCAACTCCCAGGGCCGCCTGGAAATAGCGGTCAATCAGGGCAGCTTCTTGGAGCGCCTGGGCCTGAAGCCGGGCAACGAGCGCGGCCTGGAGGTAAGGGTGGAGGCGGCCTGAGGGACCGGTTGCGTTGACACCCTTGATTTGTAGCCCTATACTCGCTGCATGCTTAAGACAAACGATCTGGCGTGGTTCAAGGAGTTCCTGGAATCCGGGGGCTGGGCCGACGCCTTTAACAACGCAAGTGAAGAGCTGCGCCTGGAGATGATCGAAAAGATCGAGATGCTCCTGGACACAGCCGACGCGGCGGACAAGGTGGTGGGTGAGGTGCTTTTCGCCAAGGAAGGCATGGCCGCGCCGCCTACTGATTCGTCCACCAACCTGGATCAGGATTAGGCCATGCGCCGGTGGTGGTTGTGGATCCTGCTGGCCTTTTTGGCCACGGGTGCTTTCTACGTCACCCATAGCTTTTTGAGCGGACCCCGCTGGGCTTTGTACCAAATCGGCAAGGCCGTCCACGACCGCGAGCCCCGGGTGTTTTTGGCCCACGTGGACATTGATCGCATCCTGCAGGGGCAAAAAGACACCATCGTGGATATGGTGGCCCCCAAGGACCGGCGGGATGACGACACCCGCAACCTGGTCCGGGGCCTGGTCAACGCCTTCATGGCTCCCCTGAGCGATCAGCTGGCCGCCCAGGTGGTCAAGGCCATCAACGACCCGGACCGGGAGAATTTGCCCTCGTCCTGGACCCTGGTGTTCGCGGCCAATGTGACCCGCAACGGCAACTACGCCCTGGTGGTGCTCTCTGATCCTCAAAAAGGGCAACGCCTGCGCCTGGGTATGGAGAAGCGCCAAAATCGCCCCTGGCAGGTGGTGGATATCAACTCCAACGACCTCAAGCGCCTGGCCAAAAAGTACTTGCAAGACCGTTACGGTATCCAGACCGAGGAGCGGAGGCAGTCGCAGCCGCGCCAGGCAGAGCCCCCGCCCGCCGACCCGCCCACGGAAGGGCCAAATGACCAAGGCGGGGACTAAATCGATCAAAACCATGTTCAGGCAATCCCCTAAGCCCAGAAAACCCTTTTTTAATTTCATTCATCCGCCCCAGATAAATGCCCATACCAAGCTGAAAGCGGGAAAAATAATGCCCCCTGAAGCGCGGCTCGGGAGTGTTTGTTTGTGAAAGGCAATACCTATATTGTTATCATTAATTTAGGTCTTTTGATTTTTGCGCTCGCAATACCGGTGCCCTTGAAGTCCCTGTTGGATGGGGTTCCCTTTTCTTCCAATTTAGAGGTAATTATCATTGCGATTGCCCTGCCTTTTCTGGTCATTGCGGGGCGAAGGTTTCTCGCCGCCAAGTGGTTGATGCCCTTGGTGGTCTTTTTAATTGTCTTAAAGTTATTTGGCGCGTTGATTGCCCCTTCAGTGGGCATTGAAGTGCGGGCATACGAAAATCAGAAAAAGTTTAATCAAGGAGATTGGGAACGCACCTATCAGTCTTTGTGGCGCCCCGGTTGCAGCGATCTAATGAAAAAAGGCTATGAAGGGACCCGTAATTTCCCCTTGGAATGGCTTAACCATTACAACGACCGCTATAGACGGGCAGCTGTCAATGTGGTTCTTTCCCTCAAGGGTTGGATCAATATTCCCCCTGGTTATAGCGTGGCTGTAGTGGCCAGGGATGCCCATAAATCAGCCCTGCTGGCGGGCAAATATCAGGTGCCGGTGGTCGCACACAAGCAGGAAATTAGAAAAATAAAACCAATCAAAATGCCAAGTGGTGTTTTGCCTCTTACCGGGTTTATCAACTATTTTACCGGTGAGCGTGGGATCGGCAGGACCGACTGGAACCTGCAAATTTATTTGGTGTCGCCTGATGGACGCTTGACGGATGCTTTCAAAGCCAATGCCCTGTGGAGCACCACCCAAGGCGCCAATTTTAGTCCCTTTTGGGTAACATTCTGGTGGTGCTTTTTCATGGCCGTGGATCTCTTCATGGTCCTTGTACTGGCCGCTTGGACCTTGTGGACGCTTAGGCGTCTCATAAAGCTCAAGATCCTCAACCTTTGGATATCCGCTTGCGCCATGGTGGGCATCATGGCCCCCTATATTTATCGCTTTTTGTGGGCGGATAGGGTGGAATGTTTTGGGCTCGGAATTATCACAGCGGCAGTAATGGTATTCCTTTGGGCCCTGCGCCAGGAAGAAAATAAGTACAAAAGTCATGATATTGCCCTGATCGTCCTGGTTGCGCTGGGCCCGGGCATATTGCTGCACTACTTGAATATTTGGTGGGGCACGGCGTCAGCCTTTACCTTATATACCAATGGCGATGATTGGCTAACCTACCAGATGTTTGCCAGCCATATTGCCTTGGAAGGGGACTGGTTCCACTTTGATCACCGCCCGGTGCTGACTTATCAGCCTCTTTATCGCTACATCGTGGCAATCTTGCATGTGTTTTTTGGCCAATCCAGCCTAGCCCAGAAATTATTTGATGTTTGGTCGGTGGTTGGAGCGGCAAGTATATTAGCCGCCATGGCCAGGTACTGGAGGGTATCACTGGCATGGTGTCTATTGGCTCCAGCAATATATTTGATACCTGTATTGATTGATAGATTCCTTTTTCTTATCGGCATTGGGTTGCAGGAGTATCCGGCAATGTTGTTCATGGTCGCCGTGGCGTGGACCATGCTTCAAAATAGAGACAAGAACCCACGAATATTAAAACCGAGCATTTTAGCGATAATTGCCTTTTTGTTACGCCCGGACCATATCTTGGGGTTGGCGGCCCTTGTCTTGCTGGCCTATCCGCCAATTCTGGGCAATTTAATCGAGGCTTGGACAAAGCTGTTACGGTTGCTGCTGGGGAGCTGGAAGCGCATTGTAAGCTACGGTTGCGTGTTGTTGGGCGGAGTTTTGGCAATAGCCTTTCGCAACTGGGTGGGCGGCAATGAATTTGTAATCAACAAGGCCAGCAATTTGCAGTATTTATCTATCAAGACCTGGGCCGCGAGTTGGGATAGCATCAATTTGCTTTTAACCGCCAGGGACAGCGGCATACATATCAGCGGTTTCATGTTGTGGGCCGGGGTGTTGATAGGATTGATTTGTTTAGTAATAAGAATGGGACTGCTGAAGCGTTACCCTCTGGAATTGGGTTTGATTTTATTATGCATTATAGCGCCTTATTTCTTATTGAAGGTCAACGCCTACACCCCCCGTTTCAGTGTGCATCTGTTGCCTTTCGCGGTCCTTTCCCTCTTGCTCGCAATCAGGGCAATCTGGACTCAGGCGAGGGAAAAAATGGGGCTCTCCGATAGCCGGCCTACAGCGCGCGCATCCACTCAGGCTTGAGACCCACCCGGCCGCCCAGGGCCTGATCGATCAAGGCCAGGGTCTTGTCCCGGTCCCGGGGCAGCACCGCCTTTACCGGCAGATAGTTGGAAGCGTGGTTGGAGTAGAACAGCCCGCCGCCCAGATCGGTGTGGGCGATCATCTCCCGTAGCTCGCGCAGCATGCCTTCCACACCGGGCAGCTCAAACTCGCCGCGCTGCTGGGCCTCGTACATGGGCGTACCGGGAATGAGCATCAAGGTTAAGGCGCCCACATAGTCGGGCTTCATGGCCGTGAGCAGCTCGCCGGTGGCTTTGGCGTGCTCCAGGCTGTACTCGGTGCCGCCCACGCCCAACAGGACCGTGACGCTCAGCTTGATGCCCGCCTTGATTACCCGCTGTCCCTGCTTGATGAGCTTTTCGGGGCTGGCTCCCTTGACCATCTCCTTGAGCACCACCGGGTGGCCGCTCTCCACCCCGTAGTAGAGGATGCCCAGGCCCAGCTCCTTGAGCCGCGACAAGTCCTCGTCGCTTTTCATGGAAATGGCTTTGGAGTTGGCATAAGCCCCCACCCGGGTCACCCAGGGCAGCTTTTGTTTGATCTGGCCCAACAGCCACTCCCAGCGCTTCATGGGCATGATCAGGGCGTCGCCGTCCATGATGAACACCCGCCGCTGGCGCTGGCAATGCTTGGAGGCGAACTCTATGTCGCGCTCCAGGATATTCTGGTCCTTTATGGCAAAGCGCTTGTCCTTAAAGGTGCCGCAAAAGCCGCATTTGTTGTGCGAGCAGCCCAAGGTGGCTTGGATCAATATAGAGTAGGCCTCGCTGGGAGGGCGGATACAGTTGCCCACATAGTCAAAGCCTTGGGGTTCGCTGGCGCAGTCCATGCTTATCTCCCAAAAGTTGTGTCACCTATATTTATATGGCGGCAAGCGGGCGGGTGCAAGCCAAGGCCCCTCCCGAACGCGCCGGGAAGGGCCTTGGATATGGTGACGGGCGGGAAATTTAGTGGTAGTCGTGGGTGCCCAAAATCACCGGGACCCCGGTCTTGGCGCTGATGATGTCGGCCATTTCCTGGGCGTCGGTGTAGGGGCAGCCGGGCTTGGCGTTGGCCATGCAACTGCTCATGTAGATGACGTCGGGTTTTACGTCGCTCATCTTGATGCCCACTCCGATGTTGGGAGCGGTGTTGCGGCCCGGGCAATGACAGGTGTGGAAGCCCATTACCTGCACCGGCTCGTCAAAGTTGCCTTCGCCCAAGGCCGCGGCTTTAAGACATCGCCACTCGCCGGGACAACCGTAGCCGCTTTCAATGTAGGAGCCGCAACCCACGATCAATGCTTTTTTCATTGGAATCCTCCAAATACGGCCCGCCGGGCGCGGGCGATTATTCCCTGTTAACCGTAGGCCTTCAATAACACCACCCAGCCGACTGGTCAAGGCGTCAGATGAGGACTTGTGCCGGACATTGGGGAGTGTTACCAAGGTATACTGGTTGTGGCGCATCAAATTACATGCCCAAGGAGACCGCAGGCCTATGCAGCCCACCTTTTGTTTTATCGATGACGCTGATTTCGAGCTGGACAATTTCCAGAAGAACGTAGCCCCGGCTTTCAAGGGAGTGGAGTTCGTATATGCCCGCGATTTTGACCGGGCCCTGCACAAGCTTGCCGGCCGCCGCTGTTTGTGTTTTTTGCTGGATATATACGGCGCGGCTCCGGGGGCCGGCCCCGGCGATCTGCCCGATGCTGAAAGCCTGGCTCCCGCCCTGGGCCAGGGTTTTGAGGTGGGATCGCTCTACCAAGACCTGCAAGGCGAGAGCGGCGAAAAGGCCAATCAGTTCCTGCGCCGCCTTTACGGCCGTGTGCAGGTGGCCCAAGAGGCCTTTACCGCCGCGACTGGGCAGCTAGGCCAAGGTGCTGCCTTTGGTTTGCATTCCCTGGCCCAGGTGCGCGAGCACCAGCCCTGGGCCACGGCCCTGGGCTATAGCCGCAAGGCCTTGTACGCTGATGCGGCTGCTATGTGCCTGGGCGGGGCGGACGGGGTGTTGCAAAAGCCCCAGGGAGCAGACGAGGCGGCCATAGCCAAGGCCAGCCATCAAGCCGCCCCGGAGCTGGCCGAGGCCGCCTTTGCCGCGGTGGACCACCGTTTGTCGGGCATGGCCGGGCTGGCGGGGCTGAGGCTTTGCCAGAGCGGGGTGAGCTTGCCCCTGGTGGAGGCCTTGCAAGAGGCCGTAGGCCAGATAAACGGCCGGGAAAAACGCTCAGCCGAAGGCCGCTACAACGCCCTGGAAAAGCTAAAGGCGGTGCGTCTGGAGGACCTGGAGCTGGAACAGAGGGACACTGAGGTGATCTTGGCCCTGTGGGATTGGCTAAGTCTTGAAACTTAATGATTATTCAGGGGCTTGCCTTGACACGGCAACCTGCGATTGCTAAATTCTACTTGGCGGTTTTTTCCATAAATGACGGGGGTATGTGGGCGTGACCCAAGAACTTTCACAACGTGCCCGGTTGGTGCTGGCCTCGGTGGTGGCCAACTACATCGCCACGGCCGAGCCGGTGGGGTCGCGCACCGTATCCAAGCAAAAAGACGTGGATTTTTCCCCGGCCACCGTACGCAACGTCATGTCCGACCTGGAGGAAATGGGCTATTTGGAACAGCCCCACGTTTCGGCCGGGCGGGTGCCCACCGCCGATGGCCTGCGCCTGTACGTGGACTCCATATTGGAGCTGGACGAGTTGGACCAGCGCACCAAGGAGGCCATCCGCTCCCAACTGGAAAATCAGCCGGTTAATGAAATCAACGATATTTTTAAAGCCACCAGCCGCGCCTTGAGCCGTATCAGCCGCCAGGCAGCCCTGGTGGCCGTGCCCAGCCCGGAACAGGAAGTCTTCCGGCATATGGAGTTCGTGCGCCTGGCCCCGGGCCTTATCCTGGTGGTATTGGTCTCCAAGGCCGGTGGGGTGCAGAACCGCATCATCGAATCCGAGGAGGATATCGTCCAGGATGAGTTGGACCGCTTCACCCGCTATTTAAACGAACTTTTGGCGGATCTGACCCTAAGTCAGGTCAAGCAGCGAGTGGCCCAGGAAATGGCCAGTGAACGCAACCGCTTTGACGCGGTACTTTCGCGCGCCCTTACCCTGGGCAGGCAGGCCTTAGACAACCGCAGCGAGGGCGAGCTGTTGATCGACGGCCAGACCAACCTCATGGACCAGCCCGAGTTCAAGGATGTGGTGCGTCTCAGGGGCATATTCCAGGCCTTTGAGGAAAAATCCACCTTGCTGCGTCTGCTGGACAAGGCGCTCACCGCCCAGGGAGTACGACTGCTGATCGGTTCGGAAAGCGAGCTGACCGAATTGGACGGCCTGAGCGTGGTTACCTCGCCCTATGGCGAACAGGGCCGCCCCTCCGGAGCCTTGGGCGTTATCGGGCCCACCCGCATGGACTACTCCAAAGTTATTCCCATGGTGGACTTCACTGCCCGTCTGGTAAGCCGTATCCTGGATGAGAGGGGCAAATAGCCCAGCACTGCGGCTGGTAGTTTCGAAAGGAAAAATATTAAGTGATCAAGAGCGACAAACCCGGGGCCGCCCAGTCCTCGGAACGGGAAGAACAACTTTCCGCTGATGAGCAGAATGACGCCCTGGAGCAAAGCTGCGAGGAACTGGTAGCCCAGGTAGCCGAGCTCAAGGAGCGGGCCCTGCGCCAAGCGGCGGACCTGGATAATTACAAAAAACGCACCGAACGGGAAAAGTCTGAGTTCCTTAAGCGGGCCAATGAAGGCTTGGTCAAAGACCTACTGCCCGTACTGGATAACCTGGAGCGGGCCTTGGCCAGCGCCCGGGAAAATCCCCAAAGCGATCAAAACCTCATGCAAGGCGTGGAGATGGTCCACGGCGAGCTGATCAAGACTTTGAACCGCTACGGCCTGGAGCCGGTGGAGTCGCTGGGACAGGCCTTTGATCCTGACCTTCACGAGGCCATGATGCAGCAGGAAGACCCTGAACAGGAAGAGAACACCGTGTTGGCCGAAGCCCAAAAGGGCTACACCTTTGAGGGACGCTTGTTGCGCCCGGCCATGGTGGTGGTCAGCAGGAAGCCCTCCTAGCCCATGGCTGGAAAGGGCAGGAGGGGGTTCGTGGCGAGTCGCGCTTGGGTAAAACTACTCCGCCGCAAAGCACTCGCGGCGGGCGTGTTGGTTTTGGCCGCTTTTTTGGTCTGGGGCTGCGCACCGGCACCCAAGATGCCGGCCCCCACCGCCGGTCCGGCGCCTGAAGCCAAGCTGGACAAGACCGCGCCGCCCTCGGTGTTGGAGAAAGTGGCGGATGACCGCCTGTCCAGGGGCCGCTACTTGCTGGCCATTGACGCCTATTTGGCCGCCTTGTCAAAAGCTCCCACCCCCCTGGCCGCCAGCCGCATGCGTCTGAACTTGGCCAAGGCCTATCAGGGCTCTGGGCAAGAGGTCATGGCCTTGGAACAATTGCGCAGCATGCCCATCAAGGGCGGGGACCCCGAGGCGCTCACCAAGGCCCTGCTCATGCAGGCCGATTTGGAGCGCAAGCTGGGCCAGCTCAATCAATCCTCAGCCACCTTACGCCGCCTGTCCAAGATGCCGCCTCGGCCTCTAAGCGAGGCGGAGCAGCGCCAAGTTTTGGATTCGCTGGCAGCCACCCAAAGCGCCTTGGGGCAATACGGCTTGGCCACCGGCACCCTGCTGGAGCTGGCGGGCCTGGAAGGTTTTGTGACCCCATCGCTGCAGCTGCGCCTGGCCAATACCGCCGGACGGGCCTCTGCCGCGGAGTTGGAATCCCAGCTGGGCCTGCCCCGCCCGCCCAAGCTAAACGCCATCCTGCTGTTGGCCTTGTCCCGGGCCCAGTTCAGGGAGGGCTCCCTGAACGAATCCCTGAGCACCTTGTCTCAGGTGGACGGTTTGGTGGAGGACCCGGACATCGAGGGGCAGGCCAAGGTTCTGCGCCAGGAAATCAAGCAAGCCAAGCTGGTTGACCCGGTGGCCGTGGGGGTGCTGTTGCCCTTGAGCGGCCCTTGGGCCCAAACCGGCAAAGAGGTTCTGTCGGCGGTGGAACTGGGCCTGGGGCTGTATGAAAACGTGGCCGGCAAAGCTCCGGTGCTTTACATTGCCGATAGCCGGGGCCGCGCCATGGAAGCCGCGGCCCAAGTGGACAGGCTGGTGGACCAGCACAAAGTGATGGCCATAATAGGTCCTTTGGGCGCGGGCACTTCCTTGGCCGCGGCCCGTCAAGCCCAGGCCCGTCAGGTGCCCTTGGTCAGCCTGGCCCGCATAGACGGGGTGGCTCAGAGCGGGCCCTATGTGTTCCAGGATTCCCTGACTCCCCAACGTCAAGTGGATGGTCTTCTTGCCGAGGCCATGTCGTTTAGAGGCAAGAAGCGCTTCGCGGTGCTGGCCCCGGACAATTCCTATGGCCGGGGATTCAGCGGGCTGCTGGAAAAGGGAGTGGCAACCAGGGGCGGCGAGGTGGTGCGCAAGGTGTACTACGATCCCAAGAGCACCGACTTCACCCAATACGTGCAAAAACTGGTTAAACTGCCCCCGGGCAAGTACCGTCTTGGTTCGCCTAATTCACCCGAGCCGGTGATCGACTTCGAGGCCCTGTTCATTCCTGACGGCCCCCAAGCCGTGGCCATGGCCACCAGCCAGCTGCGTTTCTTTGACGTGGTTGGGGTGCTGCTCATGGGCACCAACTTGTGGCACGAGGCCAACCTGTTGGAGTTGGCCGAGCGCGACGTGCAGGGAGCCATAATACCGGGCTGTTTTGACCCCAACTCCAGCGAACCGGTTGTGGTGGGATTCGTGTCTGATTACCAAAAGGCCATGCAGCGCACTCCAACCCTGCTGGAAGCCCAGGGCTATGACGCGGCCCGGGTTCTGCGCCACTTGATCAGAAGCAATGAGGCTCCCCGCACCCGCCAGGCCATGCGCGACGCCTTGCTGGCAATCAAGGAACTGCCTGGGGTGTGTGGTCCCATCACCGTCAACCCTCAGCGCATGTTTGACCAACCGGTGACTATCTTTACCGTGGATCATAAGGCTTTCCGGCCGGTGCAACCCCGGGACCGGGTGGGACAGGCAACCGCCCCGCTAGCAGAAGGTACAACGCCGCTTGCAGGGCAGGTCCAGCAGTAACGCCGACTACAGGACGGTAAGCCGGGCAAACCAAAAAGCCACAGGCCGCGCAACCCATCATGGTTGCGCGGCCTACTCATCTGACATCAGAGATAGGGCGCTACCCAGGCCCTTGCTCAGCCCATTATCTTCTTACCTCTGATGGCTTCAGCCACCCTGGCGATATTCTTGCCGTGCTGAATGCATACCTCAGAGCGCTCCTCGGGCAGGCCTCCCTTGATGGGTGAGATGTCCTCGTTGTGGGCCCGTCCGTAAGGACCCCACTGCAGCCCGCCCTTGGCATAGCCCGGCGAGTCCTTGGGAAGGGGCACCAGCACCATGCCCAGTTCGGCCAGGTTGTCGAGCATGGCCAGCATGGTCAGCTCGCAACCTCCACCTGCGTTGCCAAAACCCGAGCCGCAGGCGAAAACGCCAGCCGCCTTGCCGGCCACCTTATCGCCCATCCACAGGCCGGAGCATTGCTCGTCGATGAATTTTTTCATGCGCCAGTCCATGGAAGCCATATGCACCGGGCTACCCAAAACCAGGGCATCGGCGGCCATAATGTCATCGGAGGTGGCCTCCTCAGCGGTCTTGAGTATGGCCTTGCAGCCCTCTATTGATTCCACACCCGCGCCCACCTTTTCGGCCATCTTAAAGGTGCCCTTATGATCGGTGGCATAGACGATAAGTACATCCGCCATGAGTGCTCTCCTCAACTCGCAGTTCGTTTGCAGTTAGTTTTTATATTATACGGCCAAGCTCTGAAGGCGCATACAGGTCGCCACTATAAAAAGAGCCCTTCCCCCTCAGGGGAAGGGCCCATGATAAGGCTATGAAAGGGGTCTAGAGCCGTTTACACCCAGCGGGCGGTGACGGTTCTTTCGTCCAGGAACAGGCGCATGGAAGCCAGGCGGGACTTGGCCGCGCCCAGGAAGCTCT
>JAHLLJ010000044.1 GCA_020444205.1 Deltaproteobacteria bacterium
AACGTAAACGGTCCGAGCAACAACGGCGCGAGTTGCTAAAGGAGTTGGGCCGACTCTAGGGAACCCCCGCCCATGGGTGACCCGGTCCGCGCCGGGTGTCCTAGCCCGCATATTTCATGAGGGCCGGGTGCCATTTAGCAACGAACCCGTACTCATGAGGCCATTATGAAAATGGCATCCACTTTGACAAGGCACAGTTTGTACCCTGGCCCGGCACAGCCAGAGAGGGCCAGGCAAGGCGAGCGACAATTGAGGGCCGCAGGCGTAGCCATAGCTACGTCGAGGCCCGAATGCAGTCGCCAACGCAGCATGTCGCTCTCTGGCGCAGCCGGACGCGCGGCCCTCATGAAATATGCGGGCTAAAAGTGGTGGGCCTCGCCCAGCAGCAGGCGCACCAGGGCGGTAACCGCGAAGCCCAGCAGCATCATGGTAAATCCCTTTCCAGTGCGGCAGTCGGCAATGAGCGGGGTGTGCTCCAGCTCGTGCAGGGTGCTCATGTATAAAAAGGTGCCCGCCGCCAGGGAGAGGATGCCTCCCTTGACCAAGGCCATGGCCTCGCCGTTCAGATAGTGGTGCACCTGCTCGCCCACCAGAATCCCCACCGGCGTGGAGCTGGCGAAAAGGCAATATACCAGTACGCTCTGGCCCCGGCTCATGGTGCTGCGCACCATCTTGAGGGCCAGGGCGAATCCGGCGGTGCCCTTGTGGGCCAAGATAGCCGCCAGGATCATCACTCCGGAGATGAGGTTGCTCACGCCCAAGGCGGCTCCCAGGAAAAACGAAGGCACCGCGATGAGCCCGGTCATGATCAGGGGGAAGGCCGGGGTGGACAGGGCCGCCTGGCCGCCGGTTTCCTGGTGCAAGGGCCTTATGCTCTGCTCCAGCCACAGCAGGGCGGCGAATATCAGGATGGCCACCACCGAGGCCACCGGGAAATCCAGGGCGGGAAAGGCCTTGCCCAGGTTGTGGGTGGCCGCGGGCAGCATGATCACCAGGCTGAGCGCCAAAAACACCCCAGCGGCAAAGGACTGCCCCAAGGGGAAGCCTCGTACTTGGCGAGCCCGTTCAGGGTGGGCCAGGGGCAGGTAGCCACCGATGGCTGTGACCGCCAGGATGCTAAACACCGCGATCCATTCGAAGATGGTGACCATGAAGACCTCTTTTAACCCCTGAGAATTTCCCTGGCGCTCAACACCCTGCCCCTAAGCTCCGCCCAGTCTTGTTCCAGGGCGGTGAGCAGGGCTTGGGCCGCGGCCTCGGGAGTGAGCAGTTGCCTGCTCTCCAGGTAGTTGGTAAACACCGGCCGCAACACCGAGGCTGCTCCGCCGGTGGCGTTGCGCGCTTGGCTTTGCATGCGGGTGTCGGCCACCGCCGGACGATAGACCACCGAGGTGATCTCCGGGGCCTCGGCGCTTAGCTGCCCGGCCAAAAACTCCTCGGCCGCCTTGGCCGCCGAGTAGAGCCCGATGCCGATCTGGTGCCTCTGGCTGGCCCCGGAGCCGAAAAACACGGCCAGGCCCTTGCCCCGGCGGCGCAGCTCGGGTACCGCCGCGCGCATCAGGGCCAGGGCGCCGCCCACGCTGGCGTCCCACACCTGGGCCGCCTCGTCCGCGTCATGTTCCCACACATAGGGGCCGGGAGCCAAAACCCCGGCTACGTGAATAAAGCCCTTGAAGCGCCCCAACTCCATGGCCTGCTCCACTAAGCGTTCACACACCTCGTCATGGGCCGCGTTACCCGCCACCGCGCTCACGCGTGCCCCGGCCCGCCGGCAATCTCGGCGGGAGCTGTCCAAGGCCTCGTCCCCCCGGGCGCAGAGGGCCAGGTGGATGCCCCGCCTGGCCAGGGCCAGGGCCAGGGCCCGGCCTATGCCGTGGGAGGCCCCGGTTACGATGAGGCTGTCGCCTTGGATGAGCATATCAAGCCTTGCTTAGCATGGGCCCCAGAGGGCGCCCGCCGATGAGGTGCATGTGCAGGTGCATCACCTCTTGGCCTCCATGAGGGCCGCTGTTGATGATCAGACGGTAGCCGCCCTCGGCAATGCCCTCCTTGCGGGCCAGGTCGCGGGCCACTAAAAACATGCGCCCAGCCACCTCGGCCTGGCCGTCGTCCAGATCGTCCACCCCGGTGATCTCCTGGTTGGGCACGATGAGGATGTGGGTGGGCGCGGCGGGGCTCACGTCCCGAAAGGCGGTGATCAAATCGTCCTGGTGCACTATGTCGGCGGGGATTTCACCGCTGACGATTTTACTGAAGATGGTGGGCATGGCTGCTCCCTTGTTGCTGAATGGTGTTTCACCGGTCTCAAGTGTCAGTATAATAAATATTGTGTCTTATAATGATCCTGCAAGCCGGATCGCTGAAAGTCCATGGAACCGGGAGGGGGAATATGAAACGCTCACTGCCACGTAAAAGCATTTTGTTGGCCTTGGCCTGTGTGTGCGTGTTCATTGTGGCCTGTGCTCCAGTGTACCTGGACCCCGGCCCCAACCCGGCTCGTATAGAGGTGGAGCTAAGCGCCAAGGCCAACCCGGCCTTGCTGCAATACCCCGCCGAATGGGTCTACTGGGATTGGGGGATCAACCTGATCGTCCCCAATGGGCCGCTGCCTATGCTCAAGCCTACCGAGCCCCAGAAGTTCAAAGTGATCCCCAATGTGAACCCGCTGGTGCGCAAGGTTACCTTCCTGGCCCCCACGGGCAAGCGCACTTATCTGTTCCACGTGAGCGGATACGCCCTGCGCACAAGGGGCGAGGGCACCGTGCCGGTGGATTTGCTGGACTACGAGCAAAAGCTGGAGCTGGACCTCAAGGCTGGCCAGGTGTATCGCATCAAACGCGACTTGACCTCGGCCCGCTAGACTTAGAGCACACAAGCCTCCCCGGAGGCCGTACCGAAGCGGCCCTTGGGGAGGCATTGTTTGAGACCCGGCCGGGTGGCCGGGAAGGAGAGCATCTTGCGTAGTGGCATGCGCGTCTTGGCAGGGCTGGTCTTTCTGGCGGTGGCTTGCCTGGCCTGCGCCGCGCCCGGCCCGCCCCCGCCGCCGGGGCAGGGCCGTTCCCTGCTGGTGCGCGCCGAAGCAGTGGCCTTGGCCCCGGACCATCCCCGGCGAAAAAACCTGGGCCGCCTGACCTACCTGGGCGGACTGGAGCTTTCCAGCCCAGACCCGGCCTTTGGGGGGCTTTCGGGCCTGTGGGTTTCCCCGGATGGGGGTCGGCTGTGGGCCATCAGCGACCAGGGCTGGTGGCTCAGGGCCAAGCTGATCCACGGCCCCGGCGGCGCCCCGGCTTCAATCAGCCAGGCGCGCCTGGGACCCCTGCTGGACCCCGGCGGCAATCCCCTGCAAGGCAAGCGAAACAAAGACGCCGAGGGCCTGGCCGCCCAGGGCGGCGGGTTCCTGGTCACCTTTGAGCGCGACCACCGCCTGTGGCGCTACCCCGCTCCCCTGGGCCTAACCGGCAAGCCCCAGCCCCTGAGCCTGCCCGCCTGGCTCAAGGCCTCGCCCAGGAACCAAGGGGTGGAGGCCATGACCGTTTTGGCCGACGGGCGCATATTGCTCTTGGCCGAGGACGCCACCGGCGGAGCGCACACCTTGGGGGCTCTGGGCGACGGGACGCACTGGCAAAAAGTCACCTATCGCCTGCACACCGACTTCAAGCCCACCGCCCTGGCCGCCTTGCCGGGCGGCGGTTGCCTGGTGCTGGAGCGGGCCTACAGCCCGGCCCTGGGCGCCCGGGCCCGCCTGGGCTTTTTGCCCCCAGAGCAGATCAAGCCCGGCGCGAAACTCTCGCCCATCAACCTGGCCGCGCTTTCCCCGCCTCTGACCACCGACAACTTCGAAGGCCTGGCCGTGATCCCGGCTCCAGCGGGAGGCTGGCGGGTGTACCTGCTTTCCGATGACAATTACTCCCCCATGCAGCGCACCTTGCTGTTGGCCTTTCATTTGCACCCCGAACCCTGGCGATAACCCTTGGCCCGGTGGGGTACGGCGAGCTAGGCTATGAGGTAGGCTCCGTCTTTGGAAGGATATAAAAACATGTACACGTCCCGTATCGCCTTGGCCGCTGCTTTGGGCTCGCTCCTGCTGCTTTGCCTGGCCGCGCCCGCCACAGCCCAGAATTCCCGCCAGGGAGTGATCTACGCTCCCATTTATCATGAGGCCATCATAGACCACCGAGGGCGCCACTTGGACCTGGCGGCCACGGTCTACGTGCGCAACCTCAGCCGAAAGCACCCGGTGACCATAGAGGCGGTGACCATGATGGACGGCAAGGGCAAGGCCGGGCTCCAGTGCCTCCAGGGCAACAAGCAACTGGCCCCCTTGGCCACCTTGCGCCTGCTGCCTACCGACTGCCCGCCGAACAAGGGCGAGTTCAGCGTGCTGGTGCGCTGGTCCGCTCCCCAGCCGGTGCCGCCGCCCCTGGTGGAGGTGCTGATGATGGGCACCGCCGGGCAGCAGGGCATCAGCCTGAGCACCCGGGGGGTGCCCTTGGAACCGGAGCCATGAATCCGCCGCGGCGCAAGGTAAAGGTGCATGTCTTTTCCGACGCCACCGGGCTGACCGCCGAACGGGTGACCCTGGCCGCCCTTACCCAGTTCTCCCGCAACATCCAGGCCGAGATCCTGCGCCACGCCCATCTCAAAACCCCCTCCCAGATTAACAAGGCCCTGAAGCAGGCCGAGCGCGACCAAGCCTTGGTGATCTACTCCCTGGTGGATGAAAACCTGCGCCGGGTCATACACCAGGAGCGGCACCGGCGCGGCCTGGAGGCCTACGACCTGCTGGGCCCCCTGCTGAGCCGCATGTCCCGGCGCTTCCGGGCCAGCCCCAGGCTGCATCCGGGCATGCTGCACGTGGCCGGGGAAGAGTCCATGCGCCTGGCCGCGGCCATTGATTTCACCCTGCGTCACGACGACGGGGCGGGCCTGGAGTCCCTGGGCAGGGCCGATGTGATCATTCTGGGGGTGAGCCGGACCTCCAAGACCCCCACCAGCCTTTATCTATCTTGCAACTACGACCTCAAGGTGGCCAACGTGCCCCTGGTGCGGGGCATGGAGCCGCCGGCCAAGCTGTTCACCCTCAAGCGCCCCCGCAAGGTGGGTTTCACCATCAACACGGATGTCCTGGCCCAGATACGGCGTAGCCGTTACCAGGGGCGGGTGGTGCAGGGATACACCGACGCCCGGGACGTGGCCCGGGAACTGGCCTACAGCCACGAAATCTACGACATGCTCAAGGGCATCAAGTTGGTGGACGTGACCAACCTTCCCATCGAGGAAGTGGCCGGCCGGGTGGTCAGGCAGTTGGGTCTGTCCAGGCCCTGATCTCGGGGTCGTTCTCCCGCCAATAAGCCAGGTCTTCCGGGGTGTCCAGATCGCGCAGGCCCGGCAACAGCCCCGGTTCCAGGCCCAGAGCCTTGGCCCGGGCAGTGAGCGCGGCCAGGCTGCGCCAGTGGGGGTGGTCCAACAAACCCGGCGTGGGGCGGCTTTGGCCCACCAAGTAGTAGCCGCCGTCTATGCTGGGGCCCAGCACCAGGGGTGAGCCTTGCAGGGCCGTGAAGGCTTGGCGCAAGATGGCCTCATCCAGGCCGGGAAGGTCGCTACCCACCAGCACCGCCCGGGGCGCGCCTTGGGCCATGGCCCGCTCCAGGGCCCGGGCCATGCGCTCTCCCAAGTCACCGCTTTTCTGATCCCGGCAAATAAACTCAGGCCCCAGCCAGGCCTGGGCCTGGTCTTGGCTGCCGCCGGTGTAGCAAAGCTCCAGCTGCAGGGGCATGGTCTGGGCCAACGCCAACATGCGCCCGGCCAGGCGGCGGGCCACCCGTTCCTGCAAGGCGGCGGCCCCCCCAGGGCCCAGGGCGGGCTCCAGGCGGGTCTTGGCCCGCCCGGCCAAGGGCAGACGGGAAAAAAGTATCAGGCGTGGTGGGTTGACGGTCATGGGTCCTGGGCATTTCCAAGGGCGAAGCGGTGGTTAAAGCCTACCATATTAGTTGACTATAGCGGAGTGCGGCGTTATCTTTAATATACTTAAATGGTGGAGTTTAGGCCTTTGCCGATTGTAAAGTATGCCATAGCAACTTTGCTTCTGCTCGCGGTGGTGTCGGTTTCACCCGCCGCGGCCGAAGTCATGCCTCCTCCCTGTCCGGATATGTCCGGACCGTCTGTGGGGCATGACGGCTGCCCCACGGGCGCGGCGGGCTGTTGCTGCGTAGAGGCATCTCCTCGAGACGGCCGCCCCATCATTTCCAACCAAGCCCCCCGGGCTGTCACTCCGGACCTTGCCGGGATCATTCCCGTTGCTGCTTGGGCCGCCCCGGACTCTCGTCCCGCGGTTCAGCCGCAACCCAGGGCCAGGGCCCCGGTGCCGCTGTATATCTCCACGGCCAGTCTCCTGATCTAAAAAACTCTGCCGAGGCCCAGCGCCTCCCCGGCCAAGGCGTGCCCGCGCTGAGCGCGGTGGTGCGCACCTGTGCCCCTGAAGGGCCAGAGCAATCATTTTATAAAGATCAGGAGAGAATCATGTCGAAGAAAAGCAAGCAGAACATGGACAAGAAGGCCCAGGTTTTGGGCAACAACAAGGGCGGCTACTCCAAGGGCCTGGCCATGCTGGTGGTGGTGGCGGCGTTGGCCTTGGCCGGCGGCCTGTCCTGGTGGGTCATGTCCCCCGGCCAGGCGGACACGCCCCAGGTTTCCTCCCTGGCGGTGGTGAACGGCGAAAAGGTGGTGGCCTTGGACGCTTCCCTGTTTGAAGACGGCAAGGCCCGCCACTTCGAGCTCAAAGGCGAGGGCGGCATGCTGGTGCGCTACTTTGTCATCAAAAGCTCCGACGGGGTGATCCGCGCGGCCTACGATGCCTGCGACGTGTGCTGGCCCGAGGGCAAGGGCTATTACCAGGAAGGCGACATGATGGTCTGCGCCAACTGCGGCAAGCGTTTCCCCTCCATCAAGGTCAACGAGGTCAAGGGCGGCTGCAATCCCGCGCCCCTGCTGCGGCGGGTGGAAAACGGCAAGGTGATCATCCGCCTGGCCGACATCGCCGAGGGCCGCCGCTACTTCAATTTCTCCAAGCGGGGCTAGGTCCATGAACCTGACCGACATAGCCCTTTTAAATCTCAGGCGCAAAAAGGCCAAGGCGGCCTTTGTGCTGGCCGGCCTCTTAACCGGGGTGGCCACCATGGTGGCCCTGATGGGCCTGGGCTCGGCACTCACCCACGAGATAAACCACAAGCTGGAAAAGTACGGGGCCAACATCCTCATCACTCCCCGTAGCGATCAGCTCAACATGTCCTACGGCGGCATGAGCCTGGGCGGTCTGTCCTTTGACGCCAAGGAGATTCGCCAGTCCGACCTGGCGGGCATCCGCAAGATAAAGAACTCGGCCAACGTGGCCGCGGTGGGGCCCATGGTCTTGGGGCGCACCGAGGCGGCGGGGCGCCCGGTGCTTTTGGCTGGGGTGGACTTTGGTGAGGCCCGCATCCTCAAGCCCTGGTGGAAGATGAAGGGCAAGGAGCCCGGCCCCGGGCAGGTGGCTCCGGGCGCCGAAGCGGCCCGCCTATTGGGCTTGCAGCCCGGCAGCCGGGTCAAGGTGTCCGGGCGGGAGCTCACGGTCAGCGGCGTGTTGAATTCCACAGGCAGCCAGGACGATCACCTGCTGTTTATGCCCCTGGCATCGGCTCAGGAAATCCTGGGCAAGCAAGGACTGGTGACCCTGGTGGAGGTGGCCGCTCTGTGCAAGGACTGCCCCATCGAGGCCATGGTGACTCAGATAAATCAGGCCTTGCCCGGAGCCAAGGCGGTGGCCATCCAGAGCGTGGTCAAGGGCCGCATGGAGACCATCGCCCACTTCAAACGCTTCGCCCTGGGCGTGGCCCTGTTGGTGGCCCTGCTGGGGGCCCTGGTAGTGCTGGTCACCATGATGGGCAGCGTAAAGGAACGCACCGGCGAGATAGGCATCTTCCGGGCCATCGGCTTTCGCAGCGGCCAGGTGATGCGGGTGGTGCTAACCGAGGCGCTGATCCTCTCCGCCGCCGCCGGACTCCTGGGTTACGCCGCCGGGCACTTGGCCGGTGAGCTGGCCTTGCCTCTGTTCAGTCAGGACGGGGGCGGCCACTTGGCCTGGGACCCCATGCTGGCCGGAGCGGCCTTGGCCCTGGCCCTGGTCTGCGGATCTGCGGCCAGCCTTTATCCCGCCTGGATGGCCTCGCGCCTGGACCCTGCCCAGGCCCTGCGAACCTTGTAGGAGAGTACTCATGAGCTTGTTGATAGCGCGCGATCTGGAAAAGACCTACGGCAAGGGATCGTCAATGGTGCGGGCCCTGGACTCGGTGAGCCTGGAGATTGACACCGGCGAGTTCGCCGCGGTGATGGGTCCCTCGGGCAGCGGCAAGTCCACCTTGCTGGCCGTGTTGGGGGCGCTCAATACCCCCGAGGGCGGAAGCTACTTGGTGGACGGCATCGAGGTGTTCTCCTTGGGGCCGGACCAGCGGGCCGACTTCCGCCGGGAATACCTGGGCTTTGTGTTCCAGTCCTTCAACCTGGTGCCCTACCTCAGCCTGGCCGAGAACGTGATGCTGCCTTTGGCCATCAAACGGCTGCCTAAAAAGCAGAAGCTGGACATGGCTTACCAGGCCCTGGACCGAGTGGGCCTGGGGGGCAAGGAAAAGCGCTTGCCCTCACAGGTAAGCGGCGGGGAGCAGGAGCGGGCCGCCGTGGCCCGGGCCCTGGTGAACCAGCCGCCCATCCTGCTGGCCGACGAGCCCACCGGCAACCTGGACCAGGCCAACACCGGGCGCATGATGGAGCTGCTGCAACGTTTGGGCTCCGAGGGCATGACCATAGTGATGGTCACCCACAGCGCGACCTGCGCGGGGTATGCCGACCGGGTGATCAACATGGCCGACGGTAAACTGTTGGGCCAAGAGAACGGTCAGGCTTTGACTGCCGTTTGTGCTGTGTAGCCGGCTTCGCCAGTCGCCGGCATACGGCGTTGCCGGCTGCGCTTGGTCCTCGGCGTAGAAAAACTACGCCTGCGGCCAATGCTCGCCGGGCGCCTTGTCTGCCGGAGGCTGGCTGTGCCGGTAAACCCGGCGGAGCAATAATGCCGTGGAATAGGGCAATCCCTTAAGACTCAGCTTCGGCAAAGGGTAACGCCTCCAGCCAGTGCTGGATCATGGCGTTGATCTGCTCGGGCACGATCAGGGTGAGAAAGTGGCCGCTGCCCGCGGCCTGGGCGTATTGCACCCAGGGGCTGGCGGCCAGCATGGCGGCCTGGCCGGTGAGGGGCCGCCGCGAGCCTATGTAGAGCAGGGGCCGGGTAAGCCGGGCCAGGGCCTGGGGGCCGTCCCAGGCCAACAAGCCTTTGATCATCTCCACCAACACGTGACGGGGCGGCGAGGACATCACCGCCTCCACGTGCTCCTTGATCGCCTCGCCGTCGCTGGGCAGGACCATGCTGCCGCCAAAGCGGCGCGCGGCCATCAGGTAGTGAGGTCCCTGCAAGGCCCGCAGTATGGCGGGCAGGGTTTTTTCCTTGCGCTCGATGCTGGGGATCAGGGTGGAGTCTATGGACACCGCCGCCCGCACCAGATCCGGCCACCCGGCGGCCAGCTCCAGGGCAACCCCTCCGCCCATGCTGTGGCCCACCACCACCACCTCCTTGAGCCCCAGGTGCTCTATCAGGCGCGCCACGTCCTCGGCAAAGCGCGGCAAGCGGTACTCTATTTCCGGGGTGTCGCTCTCCCCATGCCCCAAAAAATCCACCGACACCACCCGGTGCCGCGCGGCGAAGTGCTCCATCTGAGGGGCCAAGAAGGTTCGGTCGCAGGCAAAGGCATGCAAAAACACCAGGGCCGGGTCGCCCTCTCCGGCTTGCTCAAAGGCCATGCGGCCGTGGTCCAATTCAAAGTATTCGGTGGGCATAGTTAGCGGGCTTTGCTCCTTTAAAAGCGACTGACGTGGGCGTCCAGGACCAGCGGGGGCGTTCCCTAGCCGGCGGCCTCCAGGGAGGGCAGCAACTCCAGGAAGCGGTCCAGCATGGCGTTGACCTGCTCCGGTACTACCAAGGGTATAAAGTGGCCCGAGCCAACCACCTGTCCGTAAAGGGCGGCGGGCTTGAGCCGCAGTAGGGCTTGGCGGTCGGTGCGGGGTTGGGCTCCGCCCACGTAGAGCAGGGGGCAGCTCAGGCGCTCCAGGGTGTCCTGTCCGTCCCAGTTCATCACCGCCCGCACCAGACCCTTGGTGACATGCATGGGGGCCTGGGCCACCGCGGTCAGCAACCTTTGCTTCAGCTCCGGCCCGTCGGTGGGCAGGACCATGGGGTCCAGCCAGCCCGCCAGGGCCTGTGCCGGGGGCTCGCCTTCCAGGCGGGCCAGCATGGCGGGCAGGGCCTGTTTGACGATCCGGGCCGGGGCCAGCAGGGTGGTGTCCAGACAGACCGCTCCCCGCACCAGCTCCGGGTGGCGGGCGGCCAGAGTCGCCACCACCGCCCCGCCCAGGCTGTGGCCCATGGCCACCACCCGCTTGAGCCCTACGTGGCGGCACAGGGACGCCACCTGCTCGGCGAAGCCCTCCATGCTCAGCTCCATGCGGGGCTTGTCGCTCTGGCCATGGCCCAATAGGTCCGGGGCCAATACCCGGTGGCGGGGCGCGAAGTGGGCCGCCGAGTGCGCGAAAATCCCGTGGTTGTCCCACATGCCGTGGATAAACAGCAGGGGCGGGCCCTGCTCTCCGCTGAGCTGATAGAACAGCCGGTGGCCTTGGTAGTCGCTGAAGGGCATGGCGCCTCCTTGGGGGTTCAGTGACGGATATAGGCCTCCAGGGCCAGCAGGGCGGTGACCAGCCCCAGGCCCAGGGTGAAGCAAGCATAGCTGGAGTTGCGCTCGCCGGGCAACTCCTCCTTGAACACGTTGTAGAGGATGGAGCCCGAAAGAAAGGCGATCATCAGGCTGACCGCCAACACGTCTATGGGTTCGGTAAGGGCGGTGACCACCCACCCGGCGGCCAGGGAGCCCAGCAGGATCAGGCGGCCCCCCAGGGAGAAGCGCCGGGGAAAGTGGCGATTGAAGTTGCGGTCGCTGAGCACGAAGTGCAGGGACATGGCCACGGTGAAGATCAGGGCATAGACCAGCCCGGTCTGCACCCTCAGCGGCATGGTGTAGGTGATCAAAAAATTGTACAGGCAGTACATGCCCAGGTGCAGGGCGTAGACCTTGCCTTCGGCCTCTGGGGATTTGTCCGCCGCCCGCTGGGTAAACAGCTCCAAGCCGTAGTACAGGGTGAAGCCCAGCAGGGCCACTATGAATATGCCCAGGTCCAGCAGGGGGGTCAGGTGCTCCACCCGGCTGAGCAGGCGGCCCACGTTGGCGTTGCCCTCCACCAGCTCGGGCAGCATGTGCAGGAAAACATAGGCCACGGCCACGCCCCCGGCAAAAGAGGCGGTTTGGGCTTCGCTGACCCCGGGAATGCGCCGAATCAGCGGGGAGAGGTAGTGACTGAGCATCAAAGCCAGGGTGATGACCAGGGCGATAAGCTCGCTGCCCAGGTTGATGAACTCCACTGCCTACTCCTGCTTGCCCCTGCCCCAGTTATGCAGCTGCTCCAAGAGCTGGCGCTCCATGTCCGGGCTCCAGGCCTCGCGCCAGGTGTCTCCCCGCTTGACCAAGAGCTTATTCACCATGATGGCCTTGGTGCCCGGCTCCAGGGTCCCCTCCACCGCCACCGAGCGGTTGAGGTGGCGGGCCAGGATGGCCCGGTCCAGGTTGGGCAGGTAATACCAGGAGCCGTCCGGCATAAGCAGCACGAAGTTCTTCTCCAGGGCGATGAGCGGGTCCTCCATGTTGATGGGGCACACCTTGCCCTGGGTAACGCAGGCCAGGCCCTGGATGCTGCCCTGCCATCGCTGGGCGGCCGGGGCGGTGGCGGCAATCAGGAGTATCAAGAATAAAAGCAGGATGGCGGCTGTGTTGAGACACACAGTGGTTCGCCAGCCGTTTGCATGACAGGCCGCTACGCTCACTTCATAATGGTTGTGCCGCATAAAATTTTTCCGGTTATACGATCTTCATAAGAAATCGGTTGTCTCCATTGATGAGCAACCTGTATCGCTTTCCGGCACAGCCAGCCGTCGGCAGACAAGGCGCCCGGCGAGCATTGGCCGCAGGCGTAGTATTTCTACGCCGAGGATCAAGCGGAGCCGGCAACACAGTATGCCGGTGGCTGGCGAAGCCGGGTGCAGGGCACCTATCTCATCATCTGTCTAAAGTCCACTTTCTTCCACCCCGTTGGGGGCTGAAAGGTGGAAGCGGGCAGGCTCTTCTTTTCCACCTTGGTCACGGTCATCACGGTCATGGGGCCGCCGCGGTTGTAATCCACGATTTTCATGGGCATGCCCCGGGACATGAGCTCTTGCACCGCTTGGGCGCGCCGCCAGCCCAGGCCCTGGCCACCGGTACCGGTGCGTAAGGCATGAGCCAACTTCATCATCTTGCCCATGTCCATCTCCCGCTTAAAGCCGGGCAATTGGGCCACCCACATCTCCTGGCGCAGCTTGCCGTCCACGTAGACCTGGTATTTGTTGGATTCATATCCGGCGATTTTGCTCGTCTCGCCGGTGTCCTTAACCTTTACATCGGCTGCCGGGGGAGCCATGCCCCTGCCCATGCGCTGCTTCATCATGGCCCGCATTTGGTCTCGCTGCTCCGGGGGCGCCTGTTTGAGGGCCTGCTCCATGCGCGCGTCCAGGGCCTGGGTCATTTGCTGGTTGAGCTGCTGGGGATTGCCCGACCAGTAGACCTGGTGATCCGGATTGAGCATGGTCACGGTTTCGTTGTTAAGGTTGTAGATCATGCCCCCCAGGCCCATGCCCGCGCGCATCTGGTTATTTTGCACGTACATGGTGCCGGGGCCGCCGGGAGTCTCCTGGTGGATGACCCAGCCCGCCCGGGCCACGGACACCGAGAGCAGGATCATCAAGGCGGCCATGCCTATACGTAGTTTCATCTTTATCCCTCCTATTGGGCCCCGGTGGTTCCTCTGGGGCCTAATTTTGAGCTTACGCAGGTAAGGCTCACGGGGCAAGCCCTGGGCGGCGGCCCTCGGCTTTCTGCTAAGATTGACTAAACGGGCTCCCAGGAGGGGGAGGGGCCTTCAGCTTGGAGGATGATGTTGTATAAGGTGTTGGCCGTGGTTTTGACGCTCCTGCTACTGGCGGCTTCTCCGGTCTTGGCAGCAGAAGGCCAGGGAGAGCTCAAGGTGGGAGGGCCGTTCCCCGCCATCGAGTTCCAGGCCCCGGAGGATGCCAACCAGCGGGCTTATTTGGGCCTGAAGCCAGGCGAGGATCTGGACCCTGCCAAGATTGACGCCGTGCTGATCATCGTGGAGGTGCTCAATATCTACTGCCCCCACTGCCAGCGCCAGGCGCCCCGGGTCAATGCCCTCTATGAGCTGATTCAGGAAAAGGGCTGGGGCCATAAGGTGAAGATGGTGGGCATTGGGGCCAGCAACACCGGCGAGGAGGTGGAGGGCTATGTGCGCCACTACAAGGTGCCCTTTCCGGTGGTGCCCGACTACAAGGTCAAGTGCGCCGAGATATTGGGCTCGGTTTACACCCCATACTTCGCGGTGATCCACCGGCTGCCGGATGGCGGCAACCGGGTGCTCTACGCGGCCAGCGGAGAGCTGCCGCCGGGTAAGAAGTTTTTAAGGGACATGGCCGCGCAGGCGGGAATTAAATAAGGGGGCGCGTGCCTCTGGCCCAAACACCCCCAAAGATGGTAAACCTTCGGGCCAGGAACCCAACCCTGGCGGAGCAAAAGGCATGAGCGACGAGCAGACCCGGCTGAAGCAACAAGCAGCCGACGTGGCGGTGGATGAGGTGCGCTCGGGCATGACTCTGGGCCTGGGCTATGGCAGCACGGCCCTATTATTCGTGCGCAGCCTGGCCAAGAAGGTGGCCTCGGGTGAGCTGAAAGACCTTACCTGCGTGGCCTGCGCCTTGGCCATGGAAGACGAGGCCCGTTCCTTGGGTCTGCCCGTGTCTTCCCTGGACCAGCACTCGGTGATGGACCTCACCGTGGACGGGGCGGACGAGGTGGACCCGGCGCTAAACCTGATCAAGGGCGGCGGCGGGGCCCTGCTGCGCGAGAAGGTGGTGGCCCAGGCCTCCAAGCGCGAGATCATCATTGTGGATGATTCCAAGCTCAGCGACCACCTGGGTGACAAATGGGCCCTGCCGGTGGAGGTGGTGCCCTTTGCCCTGAGACCGGTGAGTGAGTATGTGAGCTCCCTGGGGGCTGAGGTGAAGCTGCGCCTGGTCGAGGGCGGGGATCCCCTGGTCACCGACCAGGGCAACTGGATCATCGATTGCAACTTCGGGCCCATGGAGGACCCGGCGGCGGTGGCGCGCTCCCTGGAGGGGCGGGCGGGGCTGGTGGACCACGGCCTGTTTCTGGGCTTGGCCAGCGAGGTTATCGTGGCTGGGGCCGGAGGGGTGCGGCGCATCTCAAGAACCGCGTAGCGGCCCGGTTGCCTCGGCTGCGTGATGCATGGGTGGAGCTTTGAAGCGCTTTTTACTCTGCTGCTTGCTACTGGTGCTGGCGTCCCCTTTGGCGGGCGCGCCGGCGTCGGCCCAATACACCTCCACCAAACCGGACTCCGGCCTGGACGAGATGAAGTACCGGGCCATCTACGGCCACGCCCCGCCTCCGACCACGGACCAACAGACCACGACCGGACCGGGCGCCGGGGGCGAAACCACCACCACTGAAGTGCCCAAGCCCCGTTATCGTTTCAGCAATGACCCATTGCTCAACCCTCCGGGATCGCGCGCTCCAGGACCGGGTGCCCCCGCGCCTCCGGGCTCTCAAAGCACCACGCCGCCTTCGGCCTATCCCCAGGCCCCGGCCCAGGCTTACGGCCTGGGGTTGCCCTCTACAAAGCTGCCCATGCGGCAGATAAGGGTGAGGGTGGTCGATGACCAGGGCGAGCCGGTGCCCATGGCCCGGGTGAGCCTTTCCACCCGGCAGCAGCCTTTTTTCCGTGAAGGGCTCACCGACCAACAGGGGAACTTCACCGCCTCGGTGCCTTGCTATGTGCCCGGCGGCGGCTCCATGCTTTCCCACAGCCTCAGGGTGAGCAACACCTGGGGCTCCACCGAGCGCCTGCTGATGACCCGCCAAGGCGCCTGTGCAACCGTTGACCTGGTGAGCGTGACCCTGGCCGATCCCAACCGGCTCAACCGGATGCTGCAGCGCTATAGGCAGCGCCAGGAGCTCTACGAGCAGGAGGAAGAGGAGCAAAAGGCCAAGGAAGAGGCGGAGCAGGAGGCCCTGCCCGGCAAGGGCAAAGGCAAGGGGGAGGCCGGTTCCAAGAAGTAAATCTAGAGTTCCGCCGCCTCGTGGTATACCGCCAAAGCCGCGCGGCCCATGGCCTCTTGGGAAAAGCGGCTCGCTTGCTCCAGGGCCTTGGCCGCCAAAGCCGCGCGCAGGCCGGGCTCACCGGTAATGCGTATCAGAGCGTCGGTGAGCTGGCCCACATTTTCGGGGTCAAGGTACAGGGCCGCCTCGCCACCCACCTCGGGAAGGGAAGCAGCATCCGAGGTGACCACCGGGGTGCCGCAGGCCAGGGCTTCCAGCACCGGCAGGCCGAAGCCTTCGTAGAGCGAGGGGTAAACCAAGGCCCAGGCCCCTTGATATAGGGCGGGCAGGTCCGGGCCGGGCACGTAGCCCAGGCGGCGCACCCTCTCGCGCACCGGGCTGTGGCTCAGGGCCTCTTCGATGGGCCCGGCCTTCCAGCCGGTGCCCCCGGCCAACACCAGATCGAAGTCTTCCTGCCCTCCGGCCACCAGGCGCTCATAGGCGCTGAGCAGGCGGACCAGGTTCTTGCGCGGCTCCAGGGTGCCCACGAAAAGCAGATAGGGTTTCTCAAGGCCGTGGCGCTCAAGCACCGCTTGCACCGGGGCGGGGTCCGCGGCCGGGCGATACACCGGCAGCACCGCCTCGGGAACCACCCGCACCCGGCCCTGGGTGGCGGGGTAAAGCTCCACCAACTCCCTGGCGGTGAACCGCGAGGGAGCGATCAGAAGGTCGGCGTTGTCCACCGCGTTTTCCAGAGCCCGCAGGCTGAACTCGTTGTTGGCCTCTTTGTGCCAATCCGGCCGGCGGCAGAAAGAAAGGTCGTGCACCGTAACCACCAGCTTGCCGTGGGTAAGGCGCGGCCCAGCCAGGTTGGTGGAGTGGGTCACCGCCGGTTTGGCCAAAAACCAGCGCTGGGGCAGCTTGAGCTTGAACCAAAAAAGTTTGACAAGCAGCTCGGGGCGTCCGGTTCCCCACAGGGAGAAGTTGCCCTGGGGCGGCACGAACTGGGCCATGTCTTTTACCCGGCGGGGGAAGCACTCGGGAAAGTAAGGGTAGAGGATGTATTGGTTGTCCTGGTCCACCGCGGCCAGGCCGGCCAGCAAGTTGGCGATGTAGTTGCCGATGCCGGTCCAGGGGTCGGTGAGGCGGCAGATGTCTATCCCTATTTGCATCTTTGCTATTTCTGCGCCTGCTCGGCCACCCGGGACATCTCTTGCTCGTAGGCGCTGAGCACCGGCTCCCAGCCGTAGTGGCTGGCCACGTAGTCGGCTCCCGCCCGGCCCATGGCCGCCGCCTCGGCGGAATCACCCAGCAGGCGCTCCACCGCCGCCTGGAATTGCTCATAGCCTCGGTAGGCCAGGCCTGCCCCGGCCTTGTCCACGTACTCGGCCAGCACCTCGCACTGGGCGTTGACCAGCACCGGCTTGCCCGCGGCCGAGGCCTCCAGGGTGACCATGGACAGGCTCTCGTGGGGCGAGGGCATCACCAGCAGGTCGGCGGCGTCCAGGGCCGCGTCGCGCTCGGCGTCGGAGACAAAGCCCAGGCTGAGCACCCCGGGATGTTTCGGCACCTCCATGCGCTCTTTGCCCACCAACACCAGCTTGAGCCCGTCGCGCCCGCCCTCCCGGCTCAGGCGCGCGAAGTGCTCCAACATTTCCCGGCAGCCCTTCATCACGTCCACCCGGCCCAGGTACAAGAGCATGGGGCCCTCTATGCCGTGGCGTTTTTTGAACTGAGCCCCGCCGCCCTTGGCCGGGGGGTCGATGCCCAGGGCCACCACCCGTCCCGGCACTTGGCTGTTGCCGGTGACTCGCTGCACCAACTCCCGCTCGCTGTGGGTGTTGTAGATGATGCACCGGGGTAGATGGAACACCGGCCTAAATAGGGGCAGATACAGGGTGGGCTCGTCATGGGCCGTGGGCACCAACAAGGCCCGGCGGGGCACCAGGGGCAGGCCCGCGGCGGTGGGGAAATACAAATAGGTGAAAAAAACGATGGCCTGGAAGTCGCTTTCGTGGTCCACAAGGTGCTGGATTAGCTTGGGGCAGTACGGCCCCTGGCGCACCAGCCAGCGCCACTGCACGTCAATGGGCTGGCCGCCCCGGTAGACCTTGCGCGACCACAGGTTAAAGGGGCGCATCCAGCGCCGCTGAGCCACGGGGAAACGTTTTATGGCCACCGAGTCCAACTCGCTGTCGCCGGGCGGGAAGTGGTTGGCCCAGGAGAGGTAATCCTGGGCGGTGGTGGTGAGCACCGTGACCTGATGGCCCCGGGCGGCCAGGCGCTGGGCCACGGCCCGGCAGTGCACCTCGGCCCCGCCGTCCACCCCCTCGCCATAGCGCTGTACCACCATTCCTAGGCGCAAGCCAAACCTCCAACCGGCCAAAACATGCCGCCAACCCGGCAGGTTGCCTCACTATGACACGCGCCGCCCCGGCTCACAAGCCCCGGGGGCCGCGGATTGAGAGGTTTGCCCGGCCTATAGTAGTTTGGCATACTAATTACTGATACCTTGATGCAATATTAAATAGGTATGTGGGGCGGCCCCCGAACCACGGTTTCACATGGGCACCGTGGATCATTTTCCAAACTCAGGTGGATGCTTATGAACAATTTTAAATACGCGGTATTGGTGTGTTCCTTGCTGCTGTTGGCCGGGCTGGCCGGGGCCGGTGGTGCGCAGGCCGATGATCTGGATCAGCTTAAGCAACGCGGCGAGCTGCGCCACATGGGCGAACCCTATGCCAACTTCATCACCGGCGCGGGCGACGGCCTGAGCGTGGAGGTGATGAAGGCCTTTGCCAAACACCTGGGGGTGAGCTACCGATTCGTGCCCACCACTTGGGGAGCGGCGGTGGGCGACCTTATTGGACGCAAGGTGACCATGCAAGACGGTCAGGCGGTCTTGGGCGCGGCTCAGCCGGTGCGCGGCGATGTGTGGGCCGGAGGGGTCACCGTGTTGCCCTGGCGCAAAAAAGTGGTGGCCTTTTCCCAGGCGACCTTCCCCAATCAGGTTTGGCTGGTGGCCAAGTCCAACGTGGACATGGAGCCCATCAAACCCAGCGGCGACCCGGACCGGGACGTGAAAGAGGTCAAGGAGCGCGTGAAATCCCTGAGTGTGTTGTGCGTCCCCGGCACCTGCCTGGACGGCCGCCAATACAAGCTGGACCAGGCGGGGGCCGATCTGGTGGATTACAAAGGCAAGGTTAGCGACATCGTGGCCGTGGTGGTGCAGGGCGAGGCGCAAGCCCTGCTGCAAGACGCCCCCGACGCCATGGTGTCTTTGCAGAAATGGCCTGGTGAGTTGAAGGTGATCGGCCCGGTTTCATCGGTGCAGCAGATGGCCGCGGCTTTCGCGCCTTCGTCGGTGCGCCTGCGCCAGGAGTTCAACAGCTTTTTGACTCAGCTCAAGCGCAGCGGCCGTTACCGCAAAATGGCCCAAAAGTACTACCCCGCAGTGGTGGACTACTTCCCGGATTTTTTTGCGCAAGACCGCTAAGACCACGGGCTTGCCCGTGATGAGCCTATACGCTAAGGAGCCCCCTTGGTCGGGTTGCTAAGTAAAAAATGGCTGGCCGTGTATGGTGCCGGTATGGCCCTGGTGTTGGTAATGGCCGTGCTGGTTGGGGCTTATTACCGCTCCCAGACGGCCCTGCGCGAGAGCCACCTGGAAAGCTTCCGCCAAGAGCTTAATTTGCGCGCCACCACGGTGAGCTTTTTTTACAACGAGCTGGCCGGTGACCTGCGCCAGATGTCCGGCAGCAAGCGGGTGGAGTCCTACTTCGGCAGCAAGGCCCTGGGTATGAGCATGCGCTACGGCCTGGGCGCCAGCCTGGCCCAGGTGGGCCGCATGTTCCAAAGAGAGACCCACGGCAAGATGCTGGGTCCCAACCCGGTATGGCGGCGCCTGGCCTTGGTGCAGCCAAACGGCAAGGTGTTGGTGGAGAGCCGCACCCTGGAACTGGGCGGCGACCAGGTCAAGCGGCTGATCCTGCCCCCCCTGGACAAGTTGGGCTTGAGCCCGGTGATTATCACCGGAGGGGAGGGCATCCAGGTAGTAATGGGCACCGCCTGTTATTACAGCGGCAGCAAGGTGGGATACGTGGTCGGCTGGGTGAACGCCCAGGCGCTGTGCTCGGGGTTTATCCGGCAAAAGGACACGCCGGGCATGGGCGACACGGTGTTGGCCGCAAAAGTGGATGGGGGCCTGCAGACAGTGGGCTGTTCCGGCCCGGTCTCTCGGGAGATGCTGCCTTCCATGCTGGGGCGCTCTCTGGGCCAAGCCCACTTGTTGCCCGCCGCCCCAACCTCGCCTGACCAACAGATGAACTGGCTGGGTCTGGGAGAATCGGTAAAAGGTACCCCCTTTGTGGTCTACTCGTTCTCCCCGGCCAGCAAATGGCTGGGCGAGATCAACCCCTGGCAGCTTTCCATGGCCCTTTCCCTGGCCGTCCTGCTTTTAATGGGTGGGCTGGGCCTGTTGGTGTGGTCCAACTATCGCAACGCGGTGTTGGCCGCCCGTTTGGACCAGGAAGAGCTGGGCCGTCAGGCCCTGGAGGAGAGCTACGACCGCCTGCGCCGGGAAATGGCCACCAGGGCCAGGGCCGAAATGGCGCTCAGGGCCAGTGAGGAGCGCTTCCGGGGGGTGTTCGATCACACCTCCCTGGGCATCTCCATCACCGACCGCAAGGGCCGCATGCTGCAAGTGAACCCGGCCTGGAGTCGTATGCTGGGGTATAGCTCCAAGCAGATCGAGGGCCTGAAGGTCACCGACGTCACCCATCCCGATGACCGCGAAAAAAGTATTGATCTTTTCGAGCGCATGGCCCGGGGCGAGTTGGACAACTATCGCCTGGAAAAACGCTATCTGCGCACCGACGGTCATCCGGTTTGGGTGGAGCTGAGCGTTTCGGCGGTGCGCGGCCCCACTGGTGAATTGGACAAGACGGTGGGGGTGGCCAACGATATCAGCGAGCGCAAAAAGGCCCTGGAGGCGCTCAAGAACAGCGAAGAAAAGTTCAACACCGCCTTCCAGTCCAGCCCGGACAGCCTGATGATCAACCGCATGGCCGGCGAGGTATTCCTGGAGGTCAACGACAGCTTTCTAGCCACCATGGGCTATGAGCGAGACGAGGTGCTGGGGCGCAGCGACGAGCAGATAGGCCTGTGGGCCGACCCCACCGACCGGGAGCGCTTCTGGCGTGAGCTGGAGCGAAACAACGAGTGCCTGGGGCTGAGTGCCTCCTTTTTGGCCAAGGACGGACGGGAGATACCCGTGGTGGTCTCGGGGCGGCGGGTGACCGTGGACGGTCAGGCGGCGGCGGTGTCCATCGCCCGCGACGTCACCGAATCCAAGCAGGCCCAGCGGGCCTTGGAGCTTTCCCAGCAGCGCTACCGCGGCCTGGTTGAGAACGTGCCCTATGGCATATTTATCGCCGAGCATCCCACGGGCACCCTGTTGTTCACCAACCAAATCGCCGCCGAACTGTTGGGCTACAACACCAAGGAAATTCTGGGACTCAATGTATGGGATATGATGCCCGTTGAAGATCATCCACGCGCCCGGCGGCGAGTGGAGGCCAGGATCGCCGGGCAGCGCTTGAGCACGGACCACGAAACCTACACCTGCATAAGAAAAGACGGCTCCACCTTCCGCTGTGAGGTCTCCGCCGGCATAGTCACCTTCCAGGGGAAAAACGCCCTGCAGGGCATTGTGCGCGATGTAACCGAGCGCGAACATCTGGAAAGCCAGCTGCAGCACTCGCAAAAAATGGAGGCCCTGGGCACCATGGCCGGCGGCGTGGCCCACGAGTTCAACAACATCCTCATGACCTTCAGGGGATACATTCAACTTTTACAGATGCGTGCCGGCCTGGACCAGGAGGTGGCCCAGGTCTTGGAAAAGATGAACCAGAGCACCCGCCGCGCTGGGGCGCTTACCCAAAAAATGCTCACCTTCAGCCGCATGGAAGCCGGGGAAAAGGTGCCGGTGCAGGTGAACCGGATCCTCAAGGACATGGAAAGCCTGCTGCGCCAAACCTTCCCACCGGGCATTCATATCCACTTGGACCTGGCTCAAGAGCTGCCCGCGGCGCTGGCCAACCCCAACCAGATCGAGCAGGTGGTGATCAATCTGGCGCTCAACGCCCGCGACGCCATGGGCGAGCACGGAAACCTGATCCTGAACACCAACGCGGCCACGATTAATGAAGAGTTCAGCCTGGCTCACCCTTGGGCCAAGCCGGGGGAGTATGTGCGGGTGCAAGTGGCCGACGACGGGCCGGGTATCCCCGATGAGGTATTGGAGCGTATTTTCGAGCCTTTTTTCACCACCAAAGAGCCGGGGCGGGGCACCGGATTGGGGCTCTCGGTTGCTTACTCCTTGATAAAAAGCCACGGAGGAGGCATCCTGGCAGTTAACCGTGAGCAAGGCGGAAGTGCCTTCAGAATATTCCTGCCCGTTAGCGAGGGAGTGAGCTTGGATTCCAGCCGCGACTCTTACCGCGAGACCACGCCCAAAGGAAACGGTCAGAAAATTTTGGTGGTGGACGATGAGGAGGCGGTACGCGACATTTGCCGCCAGGCTTTGGAGACCTTTGGCTACCATGTAAGTTTGGCGCCCGATGGCGTGCAGGGCGTGGAGCGTTTTCGCCAGGCCAAGGAAATGGGCGAGCCGTTCGACTTGGTGCTTATGGACCTGGCCATGCCCAGGATGGACGGGCGAGCCGCGGGCAAGGCCATTTGGGATATTGACCCCGAGGCCAGCATCATCATCGCCACCGGCCACGGCGGCGACCGTTACCAGGTGGCCGATCTGTATCCCCAGGCCAAGGGCGTATTGCAAAAGCCCTTTGACCTAAGCACCTTGCTCAGAGAAGTGAACCGCATCCTGACTGCCTGATCACCGGAAGGATAATGCTCCATGCGATGCAGGGCTGTCGTCCGTTGTTGCTGCCTGGTCATGCTCATCTTGGCGGTTACCGCCCTGGCGGCGGCGGCCGCGGAACCTCTAGCCTCCTGGCGCGAGCCCCTGCGCGGCAGAATTTTGGCCTACGCCACCCAGGCGGCCGACCCAGCCTCACCGGGCTTTGTGCCTGCCCCCGCGCGCATAGCCGCCTTTGACCTGGACGGGACGCTCATTAGCGAGCGGCCCAACTTTTTCGTGCTGGAGGTGGCCCTGGCCCGCCTGAAGGCCGTCTGCCCCGCTTTTGGCCAAAAGGGACCGCGCCAGGCCGAGCTGTGCCGGGCCCTGGCCAAGCAAGATCACCGCTGGGTGCGCAAACATTTGGACCAAGTACTCAGCCTGCCCTTTAAAGGCATGAGCTTTGCCCAATACCGCGAGCTGGTGACCCGGGTGTGGAACCAGGGAATCCATCCCCAGCACAAGCGGCCCTTCAGGGACACGGTGTTCAAGCCCATGCGCGAGCTGGTGGCCCTGCTCAAGGCCAAGGGTTTCACCGTGTATATCAACTCCGGGGCTGACGAGCTGTCGCTCATGGCCATCTGCGCCGATCTGGGGGTGGAGCCCGGCCGGTGCATCGGCACCCGCTATCAGGCCGAGCCCCGGGAGCACGGGGGCCGGGTGGAGCTGGTGCGCACCGGCGAGCTGGATAAGAAGTTCCTCAACCTGGGAGGCAACAAGGCGCTCAACATGTACTTTGCCGCAGGGCGTGCCCCGGTGTTCGCGGCGGGCAACTCCCATGGCGACTCCTGGCTGCTCAGGATGGCCGGAGCCAACCCCTTGCCCCACCTGGTGCTGGTGATAAATCACGACAGCCCCCGGGAGGCGGTGTACTCGCGGCCAAGGCTCTTGGGGCTGGCCAAGCAAAAGGGCTGGCCTGTGGTGAGCATGAAGGACCAGTGGACCAGGCTTTTTGAATAGGAAGTAAATTGCATATTTGGATCGATGCCGACGGCTGCCCCCGGCCGGTCAAGGAAGTGGTTTTCAAGGCTTCCCAGCGACTCAGTATCCCGGTGACCATGGTGGCCGACCGCCAGGTGGGCCGCCCCACCAACTCCCTGGTGACCATGATGGTGGTGCCCGGCGACATGGATGCGGCCGACCGCTACATAGCCGAGCACCTGGAACCGGGCGATTTGGTGATAACCACCGACCTGCCCCTGGCCGCCCAGGTGGTGGCGGGTGGGGCTTGGGGCCTCAATCCCCGGGGCGAGCTCTACACCGAGGAAAACGTGCGCGAGCGTCTGAGCATGCGCGACTTCATGACCAACCTGCGCGAGGCGGGCACGGTCACCGGCGGCCCGGCGCCCTTTGGCCCCAAGGACCGCCAGAGGTTCAACAACGCCCTGGACCGCCTGCTTACCGCCTGCCTTAACCAAGAATAAACACAGCGTTAACCGTATTAACGTATCGTTAATGGGTTAACCTGCCCCTCGAGGCCGCCCCCGCGGGACTTAGCTGCAAAAATTTGCTCTGTTAACATCCGGTTAGCCACTATCCGCCCTCGGCGGTGTCGCCCCGGCACGCTCCTTGCCTATATAGCCCTACAAAGAGTTCGCTTATCCATTCGATGAATAGGGGAGACTGACTAATGAGCAAGTTCCTGTACGTGCTGTCCAAGGGTTTCGAAAAGTCCGGTGGGGCCACCCGGGCCATGCAGTTTGCCGCGCTGACCGCCGAGGCGGGCCACCACACCGAGGTGTTCCTCATCGACGACGCCATCCACTGGGCCCAGTGGGGCATGGCCGAGGGCATCCGCGCCTCCACCGGCGAGCACATGAAGGAGTTGCTGGACAGGCTGGTTGAATTGAACGCGCCCATCCACGTGTGCAAGGCCTGCGCGGACAAGCGGCTGGTGGGGCCGGACGAGATCATCAACGGAACCGAGCTTAACGGGGCCCCGGCGCTGGTGAAGATGATGACCGATCCGGAATACAAGGTTTTCACCTTCTAGATCCAAGGAAAGCAGACCATGTGGAAGTTGCTGCAAAAGCTTAACAAGAACCTGATCCTGGCCATCCCGGCCATGATGCTGTTGGGTTTTGCCTACGGCCAAATGGCTCCGGTGGATTGGCTCAAGCAGACCATCATCCCGCTGACCTTCCTCATGGTCTACCCCATGATGGTCAACCTCAAGCTGGGCCAGGTCTTGGCCGGGGGTGACCTCAAGGCCCAGGTCTTGGCCCAGGTCATCAACTTCGGGGTGGTGCCTTTCG
>JAHLLJ010000045.1 GCA_020444205.1 Deltaproteobacteria bacterium
GCATAGGCATCTGCGGGCGCTGCAACGTGGGCCCGGAGTACGTGTGCAAGGACGGCCCGGTCTTCACCAAGGCACAGCTGGATAAGCTGCCCAAGGAATACTAGGTCACTGCCCAGGGCCCCTTGCGGGGCCCTTAATAATTTAGGAGGACAGCGATGGCGAGTGAACACCAAGCCATGTGGCAAGAGTTGGGCCTGGACCTGGCTGCTCACGATCAACTGCTTCAGGCGCTGGGAGACGGCTACAGCCAGATATTCCTTTCCCAGCAAGAGCGCCCCCAGGGCATGGAGTACTTCAACTTCGTGATGAGCGAGGTGCACGGCCTACGCATCAAGGAGCTGGTGGACGGCCAGGCCGAAGGCAAGAAGGTCATCGGTTCCTTCTGCGTGTTCGTGCCCGAGGAGATCGTACGCGCGGCCGATGCTACCCTGGTGGGCCTGTGCACCGGAGCCGACTTTGCCACCGATATGGTGGACCAGGTTTTGCCCCGCAACACCTGCGCCCTGATCAAGAGCGCCTTCGGTTTCAAGCTGGGCAAGGTCTGCCCTTACATCGAGTCGGCGGACATGATCGTGGGCGAAAACACCTGCGACGGCAAAAAGAAGTCCTACGAAACTTTGGGTGACCTGGTGCCCAACCTCTATGTCATGGACTTGCCCCAAGTGAAGTCCGAGCAGGGTCGGCAGCTCATGGCCGCCGAGTTCCAGCGTTTCAAAGAGGCGGTGGAGGAACTCACCGGCATCGAGATAACCGCCGAGCGACTGGCCGAGGGCATCAAGATCGTCAACGACAGGCGCGAGGCTCTGCACCGCCTGTACAAGCTGCGCGCCGCGGATCCGGCCCCCATCTCCGGCCTGGACGCCCTACTTATAAATCAGGTTGCTTTCTACGATGACCCGGTGCGCTTTACCGAGTCGGTGCACAAGATCTGCGATGAGCTGGAAGAGCGCATCAAGGCGGGCCAGGGCGTGGCCCCCAAGGGCGCGCCGCGCCTGCTGTTCTCCGGCTGTCCCATGGCCGTGCCCAACTGGAAGATGCCCTGGGTGGTGGAAAGCTCCGGCGCGGTGCTGGTGGGCGAGGAGTCCTGCGTGGGCGAGCGCGGCACCCGCAACCTGGTGGAGCCGAAAGGCGACGACGTGGACTCCATGATGGAGGCCATCGTGGACCGCTACTGGAAGATCGACTGTGCCGTGTTCACTCCCAACCCCGAGCGCCAAGAGCATGTAAAGCAAATGGCCACCGACTATGGGGCCCAGGGGGTGATCCACTACGGCCTCCAGTTCTGTCAGCCCTACCAAATGGAAGCGATACCCGTGGAGAAAAAACTGGAGGCCAGCGGCCTGCCGGTGCTGCGCATCGAGACCGACTACAGCATGGAAGACGTGGAGCAGCTAAAGACCAGGGTGGAGGCCTTCCTGGAGATGCTCGCCTGATATTTATCATCGCTACGAGAAGATTCGTGGGCCCGGGGGCGTTCCCCGGGCCCATTGTTTTGGTCTATCTTGCGCTATCGCCCACCTTAGGGGACTATTAGCCAGCCCAGGAGCGAACAGGCATGGAGCCGTTGAGTACGGCCCCGGCCAAAAGGCGTGGAGATTATGAGCCACATCAAAAGCGAAGATTCCCTGGACACCTTGGGCACGCCGATGCGCCCCCTGCGCATCTGCTCACTCTCGCCCAGCTTTGGCCTTTACTCCGCCGAACCGGTGCAATGGCTTAAGGACAAGGGCTGGGAAGTGGTGCCCCGTCCCCCGGACATGTCCCTGGAGCGTGACTCGGTTATGGAGTTTTACCAGGGTTGTGACGGGGTGGTGCCGGGCATGGTTCCCTTGGACCGGGAGATGATGGCCGCCCTGCCCAATCTCAAGGTTGTGGCGGTGCACGGGGCAGGGGTGGACCACATCGACCTGCAAGGGGCCGAGGAGCTGGGCATAGCGGTGTGTAACGTGCCCGGCGGCAACGCCAGGGCCGTGGCCGAGCTTGCCCTGGGCCTGATGCTCTCCCTGGCCCGGCGCATACCCTGGGCCGACCGTTTGGTCAAGGACGGCGGCTGGACCACGGTGATGGGCTGCCAATTGGGCGGGCGCACTCTGGGCATCGTGGGCCTAGGCAAGATCGGCAAGGAGCTGGCCCGTCTAGCCGGGTGTCTGGGCATGAAGCTAATGGCTCATGGCCGCACCCATGAGCACGAGTTCACCGGGCGTCACAACGTTGCCTGGGTTTCCCTGGAGGAACTGTTGGCCGCCTCGGACTTCGTGTCCCTGCATTTGCCGGGCACCCCTGAAACCATGGGCATGATCCGGGCGCCCCAGCTGGCCCTGATGAAACCGGGAGCTTATCTGCTCAATTTGGGCAGGGGCGGAGTGGTGGACGAGGAGGCCCTATACCACGGACTGGAACAAGGGCATCTGGCCGGAGCGGCCCTGGACGTTTTTTCCCAGGAGCCGCTGGGCGAGAGCCCCTTGGCCAAGCTGCCCCAGGTCATCAGCACGCCTCACCTGGGCGGTTTTACCGTGGAGAGCGCCGCCGAGGTGGGCCGCATCTGCGCCCAAAACCTGGCCGCGGTGCTTCAGGGGCGCATGCCTCCTCACCTAGTGAACCGCTGGTCTCCCCCCGTTTAGGTTGGATCGACTAAACCGGCGGCTTTGGCCGCCGGCTTTCATTTCCTTGTCCGAAAGACATTGAATCGCCCCGGCCTCCTTGCTACATTGTCCATGCCCCCAATAATTTTGCGGGCAGGCCCTACCGCATCGTGCTCTTGAACCGAGACCGGAAGAGAACCCCGGCCTCAGCGGAGAGACGCGCCGATGGACCAAGAAAACAGCAAGGACCGCCTCTGCGCGGCCGAGCGCTCCAATGGCGCCAAATCGATGGCCGGCTCGGCCATGCGGGTGCTATCGGGGGCAGCCGACCTCGGCGACCTGGTGGATTTCCTTTCCATGGTGCTGGACAACGTCTACTCAGGCATCATCGTCTGTGATTCCGACTGCCGTATCGTATTCATGAACCGGGTCTACGGCGAGCTGCTGGGCACCGACCCCAAGGCGGCGGTGGGTGATTACCTGGACAAATATTTCCCCCACACCCGCATGCCCCAGGTGCTATCCACCGGCCGCTCGGAGCTGGGCCAGCGATGTTCGCTCAAGACCGACATGCCCATGTTGGTCAACCGTATCCCCCTGAGGATCAAAGGCCAGGTGGTGGGGGTGATCCTGCAGACCATCTTCCGCGATTACACCGCCATGACCGACCTTATCACCCGGCTGCAAGGCCTGGAAAGCGAGGTCAAGTACTATAAGAAGGGGCTGAACCGCCTGCTCTCGCCCCTGTACAGCTTCAAAACCATAGTAGGCTCCAGCCCGGCCCTGACCGGGGTGAAGACCGTGGCCGCCAAGTATGCCCGCACCGAGGCTCCGGTACTCATCACCGGGGCCACCGGCACCGGCAAGGAGATGTTCGCCCACGCGGTGCATAGCGCCTCTCCCCGGGCCTCCGGCCCCTTCGTGTGTGTCAACTGTGCGGCCATTCCTAGGGAGCTTTTGGAGTCGGAGCTGTTCGGTTACGAGTCCGGCGCCTTCACCGGGGCCAGCCGCAAGGGTAAGGTGGGCCAAATCCAATTGGCCCACTTGGGCACCCTGTTCTTGGATGAGATCGGCGAGTTGAGCCCCAAGGCCCAGGCCACCCTGCTCAGGGTGCTGGAAACCAAGATGCTCGAGCGTTTGGGCGGGGTGAAGCAGGTGGCCGTGGATTTCCGCCTGGTGGCGGCCACCAACCGCGACCTCAGGGAAATGATGAGCCGGGGTGAGTTCCGCGATGACCTTTACTACCGCCTGAGCACCATGGCCGTGGAGATTCCGCCCCTGAGCATGAGAGGCCAAGACATTCCGTTACTGGTGAGGCATTTTTTGATGGCCCTGGATCACCCGGACACACCGGTGAGCGAGGAGGCCATGGAGGCGCTGGAAAACTATGCCTGGCCAGGCAATGTGCGCGAGCTTAAAAACGTTATAGAACGGGCAGTTAGCCTGAGCGAAGGCCATGAGATCGAACTGGAGCACCTGCCCGGGGAAATACTGGGAGGCCAAGCCGGCGAGCCTCAGGTGTGCGAAAATCCAGACACCACCTTGGCCGAGCAGGTGGCTTGTTTTGAAAAAAGGGTTTTGGAGCACGCCCTGGCCAAAAACCAGGGAAACATGACCAAGACCGCAAAAATGCTGGGAGTTTCCCGCTCCACCCTCTATGAAAAATGCCGTCGTTACGATCTGAGCGAAACCTGAAAAACTACTTTATCCCTTCCAGTGTGCCATTTTTGTCCGGAAATCCGAACATGTCCGGAAATCCGCACGGCAAATACGTTGCAAATAGTAACAATTATTGGTTTGTCGCGTTTCCTCTGGTCCGGCAAAATTGCCTATAGCGTTGTAATTAAATATCAAAAATCAAATGGACATTAGGGGGCGTCGCGAAGCTAGCCTCTTGGCATGCTTCTTGTTACTAGTTTCGCAAAGATCAAGCAAAGGGCCCCATCATTCGTAATTTTGGAGGAAGAATGCGATGACAACCTACCGGGTTTCGCGAAAGGACTTTGTGGTCCCCCGGTGTTCCGACGCATGCCCCGCCGGGGTTGACGTCCCCCGCTACATCCGAGCGGTCAGGGACGGCAACTTCGACCAGGCGGTGGCGGTGCTGCGTGAGCGCCTGCCCCTGCCGGTGGTGTGCGCCGACGCCTGCTTCGCCCCCTGCGAGGACGTTTGCGCCTACAAACAGTTTGGTGATCCCATCGCCATTCGGGCCATAAAGCGGGCGGCGGTGGACCATGGCGGAGACGTCTGGAAGAGCCAAAAGGCCAAGCCCGACGCCAGCGGCAAGAAAGTGGCCGTGGTGGGCGCGGGTCCGGCAGGGCTTAGCGCGGCCTACTATCTGGCCTCCAAGGGGCACCAAGTCACCATCTTCGACGCCTTTCCCAAGCCGGGCGGCATGATGCGCTACGGCATTCCCAGCTACCGTTTGCCCGAGGCTCGCCTGGACCGCGACCTGGACGATATCCTGGAGCTGGGCGTGGAGTTCAAGGGTAACACCTTGGTGGGCAAGGATGTGGACTTGACCAAGCTGGCCAAGGACTTCGACGCGGTGTTCGTGGCCAGCGGAGCCAACTCCTCGGCCCGTATCCAACTCGCCGGTTCGGACAAGGACGGCGTACTCTGGGGCTGGGAGTTTTTGCGCGACGTGGCCCTGGAGCAGGCTCCGGCCGTGGGTCAAAAGGTGGTCGTGGTCGGCGGCGGCAACGTGGCCATCGATGTGGCCTTGACCGCCAAGCGCCTGGGCGCGGGGGATGTGCAGCTCTTCTGCCTGGAGAGCCGCGGGGAAATGCCCGCTCACCCCTGGGAGGTCAGCCTGGCCGAGGACGAGGGCGTGGTCATCAACAACTCCTGGGGCCCCAAGGAGGTGGTGGGCGAAGGCAAGGCCACGGGCGTGTCCTTCAAGGCCTGCACCTCGGTGTTCGACAAGCAGGGCAAGTTCAACCCGGCCTACAATGAAGGCGTCACCACTCAAGTGGAGGCTGACACTGTGATCCTGGCTATCGGCCAGAGTCCGGTGCTGGACTTCGTGGACATGGACGGCGTGGACACCGCGGGCAACCGCATCCAGGCGGGCGAGGGACTGGCTACCGGAGCGGACGGGGTGTTCGCCGGCGGCGACGTGGTCACCGGTCCGGCCTCCATCATCGGCGGGGTGGCCCAGGGCCGCCAGGCCGCTGAGGCCATAGACAAGTACCTGGGCGGTGACGGCGACATCAGCGAGGTTCTGGCCGCGGCCGAGGACGAGGTGGAGCTCACTCCGCTGACCGGGCAGATACTGCCCCGCCAGGAGATGCCCCATCTGCACGTCTGGGAGCGCGGCGACAACTTCGACCAGGTGGAGCAGCCCATGAGCGCGGCGGCGGTGACCGCCGAAGCGAATCGCTGCCTGCAGTGCGATGCGCGCACCTTCGAGGTGGTGCTAAACACCGAGTACTGCAAGGAGTGCGGCTACTGCGCCGAAGTATGCGGGGTTCAGACCTTTGGACCAGCGGAGGCCTTCAACATCAAGGGCTACCGGCCCATGGAGGTGAAGTCTCCCAAATGGTGCGTGGGCTGCTTCAAGTGCTTCTTCTCCTGCCCTGATTTCGCCATCGACGTCGTCGAAAAGAACGCGTAGCCCCGGAGGTTTATGCGATGAAAAGATTTCTGGAAACAGGCAACTTCGCCATCACCGAGGGCGCCATCCTGGCCGGGTGCCGCTTTTTCTGCGGCTACCCCATCACCCCGGCCACCGAGCTGGCCGAGGCCATGAGCAAGCGCCTGCCTCAGGAGGGCGGAGTGTACTTGCAGGCCGAGGACGAGTGCGGGGCCATGCACGTGTGCATCGGCGCCTCGCTGGGCGGCATGAAAGCCATGACCGCCACCTCCGGCCCCGGCTATATCCTTTACGCCGACCCCTTTGGCTGGGCCTTGGGCTGTGAAATGCCCCTGGTGGTGGTCAACTCCGGCCGGGTGGGCCCGGTCAGCGGCATCACCGGCGCGCCGGGCCAGGGCGAGTTCTACCTCACCCGCTACCCCACCCAGGGCGGCAACTTCGAGTGCATCACCCTGGCCCCCAACTCGGCCCAAGAGGCCATGGCCATGGTGGTGGAGGCCTTCTACCTGTCCGAGCGCTTCCGCATGCCCATCACCGTGTTGGGCGACCAGCTCATCACCGATGGTTTCGAGGACATCACCGTCCCGGAAAACGAAGACGAGATGAAGGAGATGGGCTTCAGGACCTATGATCGCAGCTTCTGCGCCGGGCCTGACTTCTACCCCTTCAGCGACGCCCTGGACATTCCGCCGGTGCAGATGGGCTCCGGAGCCGGAGGCCTTTGCTCCGACTGGACCCCCACCGAGGAAGGCTATGACATAGAGGAGGTGGAGGCTCACCACAAGCACGCCTACCGCCTGATCTACAAGGTGCGCAACAACCGCGACCAGTTCAGCCACCTCTATGAGAAGAAGTACATGGACGACGACCCCGATTTGGTGGTGGTTTCCTATGGCACGCCTTCTCGCGTGGTGAACACGGCGGTGGATCGGGCCCGTTCTCAGGGCATGAAGGTCGGTGCGCTCAGGCTCATCAACCTGTGGCCCTTCCCGGACGAGCACTTCACCCGCAAGACCAAGTACCTGTCCGTGGAGCTCAACTGGGACGGCGAGCTGGTTAGAGAAGTGCAGCGGGCCGCGCCCAAGGACTCGGAGGTGCACTTCCTGGGCACCTGCGGCGACCTGCCCACCATCCCCGATCTGCTGGAGACCTTTGAGAAGCTTTTGAAAGACCAACCCCTGGAGCGCAAGGGTTGGGTATTGGAGGCGTGGTAATGCAGTACTCATCCGCCACCCTTATCGATAAGTACCTGCGGACCCGCAAGATCCCCAGCACGGCCTGCTCCGGCTGCGGTCTGGGCATCAACCACAAGGTGGTCGTGCAGGCCATCGACGAGTTGGGTCTGGAGCCAAACGAAATCATCTGGGGCACTTCCATCGGCTGCGCCGGCCGCCAGACCTTTGCCACCTGGAAGGGCGATGGTTTTGCCGGCACCCATGGCCGGGTCTACGCCATCGCCAGGGGGCTTAGGATCGCCCTGCCGCCGGAGAAGAAGATCATATGCACGGTGGGCGACGGCGACGCCTTTGGCATCGGCCTGATGCACCTGATCCACTCCGCCCGCTCCAACGCGGACATGACCATCATCGTCAACGACAACCTGGGCTACCAGTCCACCGGCGGCCAGTTCGGCTTCACCACTCCTCAAGGGGCGCACACCGACTCCAGCCCCTACGGCATGTTCGAGCACAACCTGATGAGCGAGGGCATGGATGTGATGCACATCCTCAAGGGCGCCGGAGCCACCTTCCTGGCTCGCCACGTGGCCATGGATGGCCAGCGGGCGGTGGAAAGCGTGAAACGGGCCATCTTGAATCCCGGCTTCTCCCTGGTGCACATGCCCTATCCCTGCCCCACCAACTTCGCCTCCCGCGAGCTGGGCTCGCGCAACCAGGTGAACATCTACCGGTGGATCAAGGAGCGGGCCAAGCCCCTGGAAGAGGCTGACGAAAACACCGTGTGGGCCACCGGCGTCTGGCACGATGCCTCCGGCTCCCGGCCCGAATTCAGCGAGCACGTCTGGGCCTCGGTGAACAAGATCAGAAAGACGGGTGCGCTATGAAAGACAGACTGGAGATAGTGGCCAGCGGTTTCGGCGGCCAGGGCGTGGTGCGCCTGGGCCAGGTTTTGGGCGAGGCCGCGGTAAAGGAAGGCCTTAGGGTCACCATGCTCAAAAGCCACGGCACCGAGATGCGCGGCGGCTACGTGCGCAGCCAAGTGGTGCTCTCGCCCAACACCATCGACAGCCCCATGTGCGAAAACCCCGATTTCTTCATCGCCCTGTCCTCGGCGGCCTACAACCGCTTCAAGGACACGGTACCCGAGAGCGGGGTGATCCTGTTCGACCCCGCCTTTGTGGAGGAGATCGACGAGAAGCTGCCCTGCACTCACCGGGAGCTACCGGCCAAGCAGTTGGCCATGGACAACTTTGAGCGTCCCATCTTCTCCAACTCCATAGCCTTGGGAGCCATGGCCAAGTTGTTGGAGGAGGATCTGGATAAGGAAGTGATCCTGGAGAGTCTGCTGGAAATCATCCCCAAGTTCCATGACACCAACCGGGATGCTTTCAAGGTGGGCTACGACTATATGAACTGATGCGCGGGGCCGCTCCCTTGGGGGCGGCCCCTTCCTTGGCCATCCGGGGGTGGAAGGGCGAGGAAGTTGTTATAAGCCGGCCGCAAGCCAAGACATGGAGGGTCCGGGGGAGATCCCTGGCCCAAGCGCCGAAGCCGCGGCCGACGAAATGGGAAAATGGCAAAACGAGCGGACAACCGTCGCGTCCTGACGGGGAGCGGTGGCTGATGATAGATAGGCGTGGTCAAAAAGCGGCTCGCATAGGCCCGGGTTTTCCCCCAGGTCAGGGCGGGCGTGCAGGTTTTATCGGCTATCTAAGTCGCTTGGCCGCTCGAGTTGCGAAACAGTTAAGCCTGGTGCGGAGTTAAACTCCCACCGGGTTTTTTGTTTTGCGGTCTCCGCCGAGGAGGGCGAGGTAAGCAATGCGCACCATTAGATATTTTGTAGACAAACACGCGGCTGAGCAGCCGGACAAGACCTTTCTGATCGCTCCGGAGCCTGGTTTGGAACTCACCTATGCCGGGCTCAAGGAAGGCTGCCTCAAGTTCGCTGATTATTATTACTCCAAAGGATTGGCCAAAGGAGACAAAGTCTCCTTCATGATGGGCAACAGCATCCAGAGCGCCAAGATAATCGTGGGCACCATGTACGCCGGCCTGGTGGTGGCCCCGTTGAACCTGCAGTCCCAGCCGGACCAGCTAACCTACGTGTTGGAGCACTCCGATTGCAAGCTGGTGTTCGTCACCGAGTTCCAAAGGGAGCGTCTGGAAGAGGCGCTCAGCAAGGTAGAGCGTCATATAGAGGTGGTGGTTATAGACCGCAACGCCGAGGAAATCCTACCTCCAACCTGTTCCGCGCCCGAGAGCCTGCCCCCCGTCGCGGAAGATGACCCGGCCTTGTTGCTGTACACCTCGGGCACCACCGGGGTGCCCAAGGGAGTGATCCTAACCAACAAGAATATGTGCGCCGGCGGAGAGTACGTTATTGAGGCCCACGACCTGGCCATCGAGGACGTGGCCCTGTGCTCCCTGGTGCTCTATCACATCAACGCCCTGGTGGTGTCGCTTATGTCCACGGTGGTGCTGGGCTCCACGGTGGTGGTGCCCAACAAGTTCAGCGTGGGCGAGTTCTGGCCCTTGATCAGCGACTACCGCTGTACCTGGTTCAGCGTGGTGCCCACCATCATCTCCTACCTGGTCAGCGGCAGCGAGATAGATGGCCAGGGCTACAACCTGGAGCAGCTTCGCTTCGGCCGCAGCGCCTCCAGCGCCCTGCCGCCCAGCCTGCATCACCAGTTCGAGGAAAAGTTCAAGGTGGGCATCGTGGAGACCATGGGGCTCACCGAAACCGCGGCCCCGGTTTTTAGTAACCCCATGGACCCTGCCAAGCGCAAGTACGGATCGCCGGGGTGCGCTGTAGGCAACATTGCCAAGATAATCGACGAGCACGGCAACGAGGTTGAGCGGGGCATCATCGGCGAGATCATGATCAAGGGCGACAACGTGATGCTGGAGTACTACAAAAACCCCGAGGTCACCGCCAAGACCCTGGAGACCGACGGCTGGCTACACACTGGCGACCTGGGCTACATGGACGACGACGGCTTTGTCTTTGTCACCGGACGGCTCAAGGAGCTTATCATCAAAGGCGGGGAGAACATCGCCCCCCGGGAGATCGACGAGGCGGCCTACAAGCACCCGGCGGTGCTGGACGCGGCGGCGGTGGGCATCCCGGACCAGCACTACGGAGAAGAGATTCTCCTGTGCGTGACCATCAAACCTGATTGCACCTGCACCCTGGAGGAACTGGGGGCTCATTGCCTGGAGCATCTGGGCAAATACAAGAGCCCCAAAGAAATAATAATCTTGGAGGATATGCCCAAAGGGCCCTCAGGCAAGATTCAGCGCCTGAAGCTGCCCGAAATGCTGGGCTACAAGTGAACCAGGCCCTGAACGCGGCATAATAAATAGTTAGCCTGGAGAGGTGAGGTTTGGTCGACTTTCTAACGTATTTTCCCCAGGCCCTGACCCCCATCAACCTTCTGGTGTTGGTGTTGGGGGTAATCGGCGGCTTGTTTTTGGGGGCCACGCCGGGACTCAGCCCCACTATGGCCGTGGCCCTGTTGGTGCCTTTCACCTTTCACATGGAGCCGGCCACCGGGCTGGTTCTGTTGGGAGCGGTTTACACCGCCACCGTGGCCGGCGGAGCCATCTCGGCCATCCTGATCAACATCCCCGGAGCCCCGGCCAACATTGCCACCCTTTTGGACGGCCATCCCATGGCCAAACAGGGCCAGGCCCAAAAGGCCCTTTACTACTGTTTCATATCCTCGCTGGTGGGCGGCATCTTCGGCATGATCATCATGGTGCTGTTCACTCCGCCCCTGGCCGAGGTAGCCATGAAGTTCGGCCCCTCGGAGATGTTTTGGATTGCCATCTTCGGCATCACCGTAATGGCCGGGCTCACCTCGGGCTCGGTGCTCAAGGGGCTTATCGGCGGCATGTTCGGACTGCTGATCTCAGTGATCGGCTTCAGCCCCATGCTGGCCACACCCCGTTTCGTTTTCCACGATGTGCTCACCGGCGGTGTGGCCATCGTGCCCGCCCTGATCGGCCTTTTCGCCATACCCCAGGTCTTCAGCCTCATGGAATCGGCTTTTCAGGATCGCGATGAAGTAGCCTTCAAGCCCCAGAAGGGCATTCTGTTCAAGACCATCGCCGAGAACCTGAGCAAGGTGAAGGCCCTGTCCATGGGCTCGGTGGTGGGAGCGCTCATCGGCATCATCCCCGGCGCAGGCGGCCAGGTGGCCGGGCTCATCGCCTACGACCAGGTGCGCAAATTCAGCAAAAACCCGCGCTCCTTCGGCACCGGCAATCCCGCGGGCGTGGCCGCGGCCGAGTCGGCCAACAACGCCATGGTGGGGCCGTCGCTGATTCCCCTGTTGACCCTCAGCGTGCCCGGCTCGCCCACCGCGGCGGTGCTTTTGGGCGGCCTGTTGATCCACGGCCTGTTCCCCGGGCCGGACCTGTTCCGCTCTCACGCGGAAGTTACCTACACCTTTATCGCCTCGCTGGTGCTGGCCCAGGTGGCCATGTGCATATTCGGCATCATGATGTCGCGCTACTCGCACACCGTGATGAAGGTGCCGGATCTGGAAATGGCCGCCGCGGTCACCGTACTGGCGGTTTTTGGAACCTACAGCGTGCAAAACAGCTTCGACGACGTGGTGGTGATGTTCTCCTTGGGCACTCTGATGTACATAGGGCGCAAGGTGGGCTTCTCCGGCGCGCCGGTGGTGCTGGGCATCATCTTGGGAGGGATAGCGGAAAACAACTTCTTGAAGGGCAAGCTCATCGCCGACACCGACGTCGGCGTGTTCAACTACTTTTTCACCGGAAGTCTCAACCTGATAATTATTGCCCTGTGCATGGTGTCCATCGCTTACAGTGTGTATAGCGAGGTTCGCCAATATAGGAAGGCCAAGGCTCGGGCCCAGGCCGGGGAGGCCGCGGCATGAACCGTGACGCCATAGTCGGCCTGGTTTGTTTTGTGGGTTCGGTGGCGCTCTATGCCACCTTGGGCCACATTGAGGAAGCGCGGGCGGCGGTGTTTCCCCGCACTATTATCGTGATCATGGGTGTGCTCTCGGGCCTGCTATGCCTGCAGCATTTGCTGTTCCGCAAGCCCGGGGCCGGCAAAAGCGCCCCCTTCCCCTTTCTCAGGGTAAGCGGGCTGTTCGTAATCATCGTCATCTACTTGTACGTTTTGGAGTCCCTGGGTTTTTACCTGGCTTCTTTCCTGTTCTTCATCACCGTAACTTTCATAATGGGCTACAAGAAGCTGAACACCAAGCAGGGCCTGCGCTGGGTCCTGGGTTCTTTCATTTTCACCGTGGTTCTATACGTCTTGTTCAGCGTTGTTTTGGAGGTGCAAACCCCGCGTGGCCTGTTGATCTGACAGGCAAGCAGGGAGGTAGGAGAGAGGCAGTTATGGGCCGCCCATAAGGCAGCGTACGGGCCCGGCGGCCGTTACTAAATTCTCCAGGAGGGAGATGGTATGAAGAGGAAAAAATTTTTCACCCGTTTCGCGGCGGTGGCCATGGCGGCCGCCCTGCTGCTGGCTTGCTCCATCCCGGCCATGGCCGAGAACTACCCGGACAAGCCCATCAGCATGATCGTAACCTATTCCCCCGGCGGGGCCACGGACTTCCAGGCCCGCATTGTCACTATGATGTCGGGCAAGGAGCAGTATCTGGGTCAGCCCATCGTGATCATCAACAAGCCCGGCGCGGGCGGCCAGGTGGGCTGGAACTGGTTCGTGCAAAAGGGCTCTAAGGATGGCTACACCATAGCTTCCTACAACGTGCCCCACTTTATCGCCCAGAGCATCGTCTACCCCACCAAGTACAACATCGACACCTTTGAGCCCGTGGCCAACTGGGGAGCCGACCCCGCGGTGCTCATCGTGCCCAAGGACAGCCCCTTTAAAAACGTCAAGGACTTCGTGGCCTATGCCAAGGCCAATCCCGGCAAGATCACCGTGAGCGGCGCGGGCATGTACGTGGGCCATCACATCGCCGCCCTGCAGCTCATGAAGGCGGCGGGCATTAAGCTGACCTACATCCCTGAAAAGGGCGGTGTGCCGGCCATGCAGTCGGTGGTATCGGGCAAGGTCAAGGCGGGTTTCAACAACCTGTCCGACTCTTTCCGTAACAAGGACCGCATCAAGATACTGGCCGTGGCCGACCTTGAGCGCCACGACTTCCTGCCCGATGTGCCCACCTTCAAGGAAAACGGCATCGACGTGGACAACTCCAGCGTGAACTACCGCGGGGTGATCCTGCCCAAGGGCGCGCCCCCGGCGGTTATAGCCAAGCTGGCCGAGGCGTTCCCCAAGATGTTCAACGACAAGAAGACCCTGAAAAAGATGAAGGCCAGCGGCAGCCCGGTCAAGGTCATGACCCGGGACCAGGTCATCAAGATGTTCAAGGAGCGCCAGGCCTACCTGACCGAGCTTTTGTCCGAGCTCAAGAAGAAGAAGTAAACATCAGCGGCCGGGGCGCGGCGCCCCGTAGCCTGGCATAAAAAACCCCGGCTGGAGGATATCCTCCGGCCGGGGTTTCTCGTTGTTTTGTTGCTTTAGGGGGTGGCGCCCGGCACCCCGCAGATGCTGGACACTCAAACCGGCAGGGGCAAAATACCGCTGCTCCAGCCGGCCACCAGGGCGGCCAGCACCAGCAGCCACCACCAGCGTTCCAGCAGGCGCTTCACTAAGCCGCCTTGTCCAGCTTCACCGCGCACACCTTGAACTCGGGGATCTTGCACAGCGGGTCCAGAGCCGGGTTGGTGAGCACGTTGGCGCAGGCCTCCATGAAGTGGAAGGGCACGAAAACCATGCCGGGCCGCACCCGGTCGGTGATCATGGCCTTGGCCTCAATGGAGCCCCGGCGGGTGGTGAGCTTGAGCATCTCGCCCTCGCTCACTCCCAGCTTCTCGGCCTCCGCCGGGTTAATCTCGGCGAAGCCCTCGGGCATCAGGGCATGCAGGGAGGGAGAGTTGCGGGTCATGGTGCCGGTGTGATAGTGCACATGGGCCCGCCCGGTAGTCAGCCACAGGGGGTAGTCCTCATCCACCACCTCGGCCGGAGCGCGCCACTCGATGGCGTGGAACAGGCCCTTGCCCCGGGCGAACTTGCCCCCGGAGTGCAGGAACATGGTGCCCGGGTGGTCCTGGGTGGGGCAGGGCCACAGCAGCCCCTCGCCCTCCAGGCGCTCGTAGGTGATGCCCCCGTACTGGGGAGTAACCTGGGCGATCTCCTCCATGATCTCGGCCGGGGAGGCATAGTTCATGGGGTAGCCGAAGCGGTTGCTGATCTCCTGGGTGATCTCCCAGTCGGCCTTGGAATCGCCCACCGGCTCCACCGCCTTGTGCAGGCGCTGCACCCGGCGCTCGGTGTTGGTGAAGGTGCCGTCCTTTTCCGCGTAGGAGGCGCCGGGCAGCACCACATGGGCCAGCTGGGCGGTCTGGTGGTCAAAGATGTCCTGGGTCACCAACAGCTCGGCCTTCATGAGGGCCTGCTCCACATGGTGCTGGTCCGGGTCGCTCATCATGGGGTTTTCACCCACCACGAACAGGGCCTTGACCGAGCCGTCGTTAAGGCCTGTGAGCATGTCCGGTATCTTCAGGCCCGCCTTGGGGCTGAGCTTGGCGTTCCAAGCCTTTTCAAACTTGGCCTGGTTATCGGGCACGTCCACCTTTTGGTAGCCGGGGTAAACGTCGGGCAGGCCGCCCATGTCGCAGGCGCCCTGCACGTTGTTCTGGCCGCGCAAGGGGTTCACCCCGGTGGACTCGCGGCCGATCTGGCCGGTGAGCATGGCCAGGTTGGCCAGGCTCTTCACGTTGTCCACACCCGAGGTGTGCTGGGTAATGCCCATACAGTAGACGATGGAGCCGGCCGGGGCCTTGGCGTACTTTTCGGCGATGAAGTACAGGTCTTCTTTGGACACGCCGGTAAGCTCGGTGGTGCGTTCGGGGGTGTAGCTCTCCACCAGGGCCTTGAACTCTTCGTAGCCCTCGGTGTTTTCATCGATGAACTGCTGGTTTTGCCAGCCTTCCTTGATGATGATGTGAGCGATGCCGTTGATCAGGGCGGCGTCCGAGCCCAAGGCCTGGCTTACGTAAAGGTCGGCGCTCAAGGCGAGCTGAATCTTGCGGGGGTCGGCCACGATGATGGTGGCCCCGTTCTTTTTGGCCCGATAGAGCCGGTCGGCCACCAGGGGATGGGCCGCGGTGGTGTTGGAGCCGATCACGAAAATAGTGTCAGCGCCTGCCAGCTCTTCGATGGAATTGGTCATTGCTCCGGACCCGAAGGCGGCGGCCAGACCGGCCACCGTGGAGCTGTGTCAGAGACGTGCGCAGTGATCGACGCTGTTGGTGCCGACCCCCGCGCGGGCGAACTTTTGCAGGACGTAGTTGTCCTCGTTGGTTATCTTGGCCGAGGCCAAAAAGGCGATGGAATCCGGGCCGTGCTCGGCCTTTATTTGCTTGAGCTTGTCGGCGACGTAGTCCAGGGCCTCGTCCCAGGAGACCTCCACTAGCTCGCCGTTCTTGCGCAGCAGGGGGTGGGTGAGCCGCCGGGGGCTCTGCACGAACTCGTGCACCTTCCAGCCCTTTACGCAAAGCTTGCCCATGTTCACCGGGCTGGTGGCCGAGGGTTTGGTGCCCACCAGCTTGCCGTCGATGGTTTCCAAATAAAAACTGCACCCGCAGCCGCAGTAGGGGCAAACGGTCAAGGTGCTTTTGTAATCCATGATCCCGTCTCTCTCAAGCTAGGGTGCGTCGCTTAAAGCTGGGCCGGCGGCTGGGGCTGAGGCCGGGGAGTGGCTCCCACCAGGGGGATGCCCTGACCCACCAACTGCGCCACCAGGCGGTAAAGCTTTTTCAAGGGGATGCCCGCGGGGCAGGCCGCCTCGCACAGGCCGCAGTACACGCAGCGGTCCACCATGTGCACCGCGCGGGTGAACAGGAAGTTGGGCGTGGGCGGCAGCTGGCGCTGGGGCAGCATGGCCTCCTCTTCCAAGGTGCACTCATGGCACACGCACACCGGACAGGAGTTCTTGCAGCCCAGGCACTTTAGGCAGCGGTCCGCCTCGCCGAACCACTGCTGCAGCTCGGCCATCATGTCGGCCGTATCCGCCTCGGGCGGCGGGAAGGCTTGGGTCTTTTCCCCGGCCACCAGGGCGTCGGGCCAGGGCTTGGCGCACTCGCAGGCCTGGGCCAGCTCCTCGGGGCAGGAGAAGCCCACGGGCACCACCCGCTGGGCCCTCAGGGGGCAGGAGCGGTCTTCCTTGATGAGCTGGTTCAGGGCCCGCTCGTCACAGCCCCTGACCATGATCCCGAACTTCTCCTGGGGGAAGCGCTGAGCCAGGCTGTAGAGCAGCTTCACCAAGGGATAGCGGGCATCACCCAGGCCGTGACCGTCGCCCAGGGAGAGCTTGTCCAGCTCTTCCGGGTCGGTGAAAAGATGCGGCGCAATATGCACGCCTTCCTGCTTCAGGGCCAGGAAGCCGCCGATTTCGCCGCTGGTCAAAAGCTCCTTGGCGCGATCGATGATTTTTTGCTTAGTGTCCATTTCCGCTCTCGGTCTCGCGGCCGCGCGGGGGGCCGGCTAATGGCACACCAATATGGTGCTAGTTGTATTTAGTGCGGTAGTAGCAAATCAATCCGCAGTTGAGGCAACGCTTGGCCTCTTCCCGGGCCGCTTGTTCGCTCAGGCCCAGCTCGGCCTCGGAGCTGCCCTCCAAAAGGGCGGCCTCGTCGGCCAGGGGCATGGGCTGGCGCTCCGGCGCCTGCACCAAGTTGAAGACCTTGTCCACGGTGAGCACCTGGGTGTCACGGGCCAGCATGCCTTGGGGCGCGGTCACCTCATCGCCGTTCAGCAGTTGGTGTACCGAGGCCGCGGCCCGGCGTCCCGCGCCGATGGCCTCCACCGCCGCCCTAAAGTCGCTGATGGCCTCGTCAGCCTGGAATAGGCCGCCGGGTCCGCCGCTGGGCGGGGCGTAGGGCATGACCGTGTGCCAGGCCTTACCGGTGAGCTTGCCTTCTTCGTCCCGGGGCGAGGTGGGCACGAAGATGGCACCGGGAACCCGGCCGCTGGCTGCTATCACCGTGTCCACGGCCAGGGTCTCCTGATGGGCGGCGTGGCCGTTGGCGGGCTGGCCATAGGTGAGGCCGCTCAGGCGGCCGCCAAAGCCCTCCAGCCCGATGACCGTGGCCTTGAAGCGCATCTTGATGCCTTCTTCCCGGGCCTTTTCCAACTCCTCGGGGGATACGCCGGTGGTGTCCTCGCTGGTGGGCCACAGGATGGTGACCTCCTTGGCCCCGCGCTCGATGCAGCCGCGGGCCGCGGCCAGGGTCTGCTTGCCTCCGCCCACCAGAACGACTTTCTCTCCCAGCTCGACCTCGTGGCCCTGGGCCCAGGAGAGCATCAGGGGCAGCAGCAACTCCAGGCCGGGCATGCCCGTCATCTGAGCGGGGTCGCCCAGCATGAGCGCCGCGTCCCAGCCGCCGGTGGCCAGGACGGCCATGTCAAAGCCTTCGTCGTACAACGAGCCCAGGTCAAAGTCCCGGCCCAGGGTCTGGCCGGTCTTGGCCTCCACGCCCATGGCCAGGATGCCCTCGATCTCCCAATCCAGCACCTCGCGCGGCAGGCGCTCGGGCGGGATGGCGGTGCGCAGCAGGCCGCCGAGCTGGTCCCGGGCCTCGTAGATAACCGGGCTGTGGCCCAGGCGGGCCAGGAAGTAGGCGGTGGAAAGGCCTTCCACGCCGCCGCCGATGACCGCCACCTTCTTACCGGTGGCCGGAGCCTTGTAAGGCATGGCCCGCTGGCCGCTCTCGCGTTCCTTGTCGGCCACAAAGCGCTTGAGCGGGTTGATGGCCACCGCCTCGTCGGCCAGGTTGCGCCGGCATTCGGTCTCGCAAGGATGGGGGCAGATGCGCCCACAAATGAGCGGCAAGGGGTTGCGTTCCTTGATGACCGCCAGGGCACCCTGATAATCGCCGGTCGCGGTGCGTTTGATCTGATGGGGAATGTCGATGCCCGCGGGACAGCGGCGCTGGCAGGGGGCCGAGCAGTCCTCCACGGTGATCTCGTCCATGATGCGGTTGCTCACCGAGGTGAGGCCCATGATGCCCACCGGGCAGGTGCGCTCGCAGGTGCCGCAGCCGGTGCAGCGGTACTCGTCCACCACCGGCAGGCCGTCGGGGCCGATGCTCAAGGCGTCGAAGGGGCAGGCTTGCACGCACGAACCCAGACCGATGCAGCCTACTGGGCATTCCTTGGGGCCGCCGGCGAGCAAGATGGCCGCCCGGCAATCGGTGGCGCCGCTGTAGCGGTACTTGAGGTCGGCCCGTTGCAGGGGATAGCGGCAGCCCACCTGGGCGATCTCGGGCTCGGTCTCGGACACGGCCACGCCCATGATGGCGGCCACGGCCACGGCCACGGTGGGGCCTCCGCCCACACAGCCGTTGGGGGCCATGTTGCCCTTGGCTATCTCGCCGGCGGCGGTGGCGCATCCGGCATAGCCGCAGCCTCCGCAGTTGGCTCCAGGCAGAGCCTCCTCAATGGCGGCCACCAGGGGGTCGACTTCCACGTAGAACACTTTGGCCGCTACGCCCAAACCCATGGCCGCCAGGCATCCCAATCCACCCAGTGCCAAGGCTTCTATGATCATCTGGCCGGTCTCCCTCGTTGCTGGTGTTGTCTTTTACGCCCCCGATGGGCCTGGCATCAGGCTTGGGAGCGGAAAAACTTTTGTGATAACACGCACAAAAACCAGGGGATTAGGTTGTCATGCTGTTGGCTCATCGCGCCCCTGGCTCCAAGCATTATCAATATAAGCTATAGTAGTTGACTGATTGACAAAGAAGCTTACTCCAAAGGAGAATTTCACACAAGAAAATAAGGTGGAAATCGCCGGGTTTCGCGCGCGGAAAGCATGGTCCGAGTTGAAACCTAACAAGTATTTGTTCACAATAGGGAATGTCGTTGTACCTTAATATTTCACTAAATGCTAGGCAATCGATGATTTCCCGCCTGCCGGTAACAATTCGCTCCGCATTCTGGCTGGCGCCGGTCCTGGCGGCCTTGCTGCTGTTGGCCGGGGGCTGCGCCACGGCCCAGCCCCGGAGCTACCAGGCCATCAAGAACCAGCACCCCGCAACCCTGGAGTCTGAAAAGACAAAGGGCTCCGGAGCCTTGCCCGAGGCCAAGGTTCCCGCCCGGCTGAGCCTGCGTCAGGCGGTGGGCCTGGCCCTGGACCACAGCCCGGACCAGGAGATAGCCCTGGCCCGCATCCGCCAATCCGAGGCCCTGGTGGACCAGGCCCTGGCCGCCTTCTGGCCGGTTATCCGGGCCCAGGGCTCCTATCAACGCGGCGACGCACCCAGCGCCTATCTATTTTCCACCATTGATCAGCGCACCCTGGGCAATAACGTAAACTTCAATCAGCCCGGCACCTTCCAGAACTTCGAGGCCGCCTTGCAGGCCCAATGGAACCTCTACCGGGGCGGCCGCGACCTGCTCAGGCGGCGCATGGCCGCCACCGGCCTCCAGATAAGCCGCCTGGACCGCCAGAGCGTGGAGAACGCCCTGGTGGCCTCGGTGATCCAGGCCTTTTATAACGGTTTGGCGGCTCGTGATTTCGCCAAGATAGCCGGGCAAAGCCAAAAGACGGTGGAGGCCCAGTTGCGCTCCATGCGTTTGCGCTTTCAGGCGGGCGGGGCGCTCAAGGCCGACGTGCTGTCCCTGGAGGTTCGCCTGGCCCAGGCCCAGGAGGAGCGAGTGCGGGCCGAAAATCAGCATCGCCTGGCCCTGGCCGCCCTGGCCAACCTGATGGGGGCTGACCCAGACTCCCAGTTCGCCTTGGATGACGGCGACTCACCCCAGGCCAAGACCCCGGAGGCCTACCGCGACGGCCTGGCCATGGCCCTGGAGCTTCGGCCCGAGCTGAAAAGCGCTCGCCGTCAGGTGGAGCGCGCGGCCATGGCCGTGGACCAGGCCCGGGCAGGCTATTTGCCCACCCTGGACGCTCAGGGCAAGGTGTACCTGGACGCCCCCACCCCGGGCCAGTTTGAAGGGGAAAACACCAATTGGGTTGCGGGGTTGACCCTAAACTGGGACCTGTTCACCGGCATGAGCACCGACGCCCAGGTAAGGGCCGCCGCCGCCAACCTGGAGCGCATGCTGGCCGTGGATCGCAAGACCACCCGCCAAGTGCAGTTGGAAGTTAAAAGCGCTTACTTGAACCTTACTGCGGCCCAGGCCCGCTGCCGGGTCAGCCAGGCCAGTCTGGCCAGCGCCGACCAATCCCTCATTCTGGTGCAACGCCAGTTTGACGGTGGGGCGGCCACGGTTACCCGCTATCTGGAGGCGGAGTTGGACCTCACCAGGGCCCGGCAAAGGGCTGCCGCCGCCCGCTACGACAAAACCAAGGCCACCGCGGACATCGCCCGCTCCCTAGGCTTGTGGGCCCGCCGGGAGGAATCTCGCCATGCGCGCTAAGTCACTAAAACTAATGACTGTTGTGGCCGGGTGCCTGGCCTTAGTGGCCCTGATCCTCTACACGGGCGGTTTTTTCACCTTTGGCAAGATCGCTCCGGGGTGGGTACGGGCCGAAACCAAGGCCGAGCCCAAGGGAGAGATGGTAAAGGCCAGGCGGGTGGAACTGCCGGTGAATTACCAGGCGGTGGGCACCCTGCGCCCGGTCAGCGAGATAAAGGTGGAGTCGCGGGTGCCGGGGCGCATCCTGTCCCTCAAAGTGGAGCCCGGCCAAATGGTCAATGATGGCCAAGAGTTGGTGGTTCTGGACGGCCGGGAATACCAGGCCCGTCTGGAGCAGGCCCGCCAGGGCTTGGCCGAGACCAGGGCGGTGGTGCAGCGGGCCCGCTCGGAGCATCGTAGGATAAAGCAATTACTCGAAGGCCAGGCGGCCACCCAGCGCCAGATGGAGCAGGCCACCGAGGCCCTGGAGCGAGCCCTGGCCCAAGAGGCCCAGGCCCAGCGCCAGGTGGAGCAGGCCAAGGTGGCCCTGGGATACACCAGGGTGAGCGCCCCGGTATCCGGCAGGGTGCTGAAGAGGCTGGCCGAGCCGGGCGATCTGGCCCTGCCGGGACGGCCCCTGCTCATCATGGAGGCGGGCCGGGGCCTGCGCCTGGAGGCCTTGGTGCCCGAGCGGCTGGTGGGCCGGGTCAGCCCCGGCCAGGAGCTCACCGTGGATCTACCCGCCCAGGGGAGGCAACTCACGGCCAAGGTGGAGCAGATCGTGCCCTCGGCTGATCCGGCCACCCGCACCTTCCTGGTCAAGGCCAACCTTCCCAGGGCGCCGGAGCTGTTCGCGGGCATGTATGGCCGCTTGCTCATTCCGGTGGGTAAGCGCCCGGCCATCTTGATCCCCGCCCGGGCCATACGAAAGGTGGGCCAGTTGGAGATGGTCACCCTTAAGCAAGACGGGGTGTGGCAGCGGGCCATGGTGACCACCGGCCGCCGCCAGGGCGATTCGGTGGAGGTGCTTTCCGGTCTCAAGGGCGGCGAAGAGCTGTTAATCCCGGCTGAGGGCCATGGCCGTTAACCTGCCTGAAAATGATCAGCCCCGCCTGGGCTTCATGGCCCGGCTGGTGCGCCCCTTTGTCACCGGCCATCTGTCGTTGCTCTTGATGATCCTGGCCGTGGCCCTGGGCGCGGCGGCGGTCATGTTCACTCCCCGCGAGGAAGAGCCGCAGATTGTGGTGCCCCTGGCCGATGTCATGGTCAGCGCGCCGGGGGCCTCCGCCGCCGAGGTGGAGCGCCTGGTCACTACTCCTTTGGAGCGCCTGTTGTGGCAGATCGACGGAGTGGAGCACGTCTACTCCCAGGCCCGGCAAGGTCAGGCGGTGGTCACGGTGCGCTTTTTCGTGGGACAGGACCGGGAGCGCTCCCTGGTCAAGCTATACAACAAGATCGCTATGAACATCGACACCGCGCCCCCCTTGGTCAAGGGGTGGGTGGTCAAGCCGGTGGAGATCGACGACGTTCCCATCGTCACCCTGACCCTGCACTCGGCCCGCTACTCGGACTATGAGCTCAGGCGCATGGCCGAGGAGATGCTCTTCTACCTCTCCCGGGTGCACGACATCTCCCGCACCGGCATTGTGGGCGGACGGCCCCGTGAGCTCAGGGTGGAGCTGGACCCCCAGGCTCTGGCCGCCCATGGGCTTACCGCCCTGGCAGTGCAAAAGGCCCTGACCGGCGCCGACGCCGCGGCCCTGGCCGGAAGCTTCGACCAGGCTGGGCAGAGTTATCAGCTTACCAGCGACTCCTTTCTCACCAGCCCCCGCCAGGTGGGCGAGTTGGTGATGGGGGTGCACCAGGGCCGCCCGGTGTATCTGCGCGATGTGGCTCAAATAAAAGACGGCCCGGCCGAGGCCGGCACCTACAGCCGCATCGGCTTCGGTCGCTTGTGGCTCAAGGACCAGGGCCTAGCTAAAGACCAGCCGCCGGAGAACGCGGTGACCATCGCCCTGGCCAAGAAGCGGGGCACCAACGCGGTCAGCGTGGCCCAGGACATCCTGGCCCGGGCCGACGAGCTCAAGGACCGCATACTGCCCGCCGGGGTGGGGCTCACCGTGACCCGCAACTACGGCGAGACCGCCCAGACCAAGAGCGACGAGCTTATGAACTCGCTGTTTTTTGCGGTGCTCACCGTGGTGGCTCTGCTGGCCTTCACCCTGGGCTGGCGCGAGGCGCTGATCGTGGCCATCGCCGTGCCCCTGTCCTTTGCCATGGCCCTGTTCGTCAACTATCTATTTGGCTACACCATCAACCGGGTGACCATGTTCGCCCTGATTCTATCCCTGGGTCTGGTGGTGGACGACCCAATCACCAACGTGGACAACATTCAGCGCCACATCCGCATGGGCAAGCGCAATGCCCTGGACGCCACCCTGGTGGCGGTCAACGAGGTGATGCCTCCGGTGATCATGTCCACCCTGGCCATCATCGTCAGCTTCGCACCGATGTTTTTCATCACCGGCATGATGGGCCCCTACATGGCCCCCATGGCCGCCA
>JAHLLJ010000046.1 GCA_020444205.1 Deltaproteobacteria bacterium
GAGGTGGGTCAATTTTCAACGCCTATCCCGGGTCAATTTTCAATGCCGATTGACATCTGGGATATTTGTCTGCCAGCGAAGTCAGCGCCTCGATGATCGGACCATCATCGCGGGGCTTAGGGCGGTAGGCGTAGACTGACCGGCTCAGCCCCAGGGCGCGGCAGGCACGGCGAATGCTCAGGCCGTGCTCTTTGCACATGAACTTAGCCAGATCACGCCGACCCGCTGGCTTTATATTTTTCTTTCGATGACGTCCTTCAGAGCCCGATTCTCAAGGCTCAGGTCGGCGTACATCTGCTTCAGGCGTCGGTTTTCCTCTTCAAGCTCCTTGAGCCGAACGATGTCAGAGGCCTCCATGCCCCCGTACTTGGACTTCCATTTGTAGTAGGTGGCGCTGCTGACACCGTACTCCCGGCAGACTTCTTTGGCGGTCCTGCCCCCTTCCACCTCTTTCAGAATTTTGACGATCTGAGTTTCGCTGAATCTGGTCCTGCGCATCGTAAAGAGTCCTCCTTGCAGACCTCAGTCTGCCAGAAGTCTCTACCTGGCGCTGGCCCTATTTTAAGGGAGGGTTACACGTCTTTTCGTCAAATCTGATTCCAACTGATTAAAATCATAGCGTATATGTAATTTCAATTTGCCGAGAAAATATCACGGTTCATTCTTGAAGCCTTAGTTTTCATGTTTGTTGGAGGTCTTTAACGGTGGCGTCTGCGGTGCTATCGGGTAAATATTCCCGTGTACTCCTTTAGATTAAGCGTCGCATAGCGCCACAGAACAATATCGATAACCGACACCTTGTCCCCGGTTTGATGTGCAATCATTTCACATAGGTCATTCGGTGAAAAGCCCCCTGCGCTCTCGGCCATCCTGACCATGTGCCGATCAGGTTTCACCACATCGAGTCCGATATTCTTCGCTAAGTGGTATGACGTTGCGGGTCCCATGAAAGCAAGTGTCCTGATGAAATCAACCCCTCCATGCTGAATTTGGTCCCGGAAAGCCGAAAAGCCTATGTCTTTCACGCGCTTCGCTGCTGATAGTACAGCATCGATCTTGGGCCTGTGGTTAAACACACGAATTGCTCGTCTTTGGCACGTCCGCCAACGGCTGACTATGGTCGACGCCGACCTCCATTCGAGGAAAGCTTGGGAAATCCGGGGGAATAGGCGGCGTACAACAGCTTCCTTCATGCCGGAAGACAGGACGACCCATGCGAACTCCTCCAAGAAATCGCTCTCAGACAGTGCGGCCAAGGATCGGGACTCCTGCCAGTCTATTTCGCCCCCGTATCCTGCAGCAATGACTGCCTCCCGAGCTGTGAGGTATGTTTCAGCGAGTGTCATGGAACGGTCCCGGGCGAGCATTGGCATCTCCCTCACTGTTTGCTTGGTAACGTATCGATGTCGGAATCCCGCAGTGCCCCCGATGTGTGACGGATGCGAATCAGAAGCCAAAGGATTGAACGTGATGCTCCCGGGTGCTTGCTCGTCAGCCGACTAATAAGCACCTTCCTCAAATATCGAGCTTTTAGAGTGTTGAAGCGACGCCCCGGAATGTCGACTGAAAACTTGTCTGTCTGCCAGTAAAGCCCCGACAGTTCTTCCCAAACCTGTGATGGCCAACTCTTGTCTTCAAGCCGCGTTGTTCGGAAGCGCTCAAGAACATCAGACCATCGCTTGGCCGCTTCGGCGTGTTGGGCGGCCTTTCGATTCCAGCTTAACACGATCAGCGCAAGAGAAAAGGCAAACACTGTAACACTCACGATGCCCATCACAACACGTCCCAGCCCCGGCACTATGCCAAGTGTCTGATAGAAATTGTCCGATGCAAAGATCACGGAACACAGAATCACTGAACACACAAGAACCACGATCTCCGCAATGCGAGACTTGAAAATGTACTCGTCTCGAAGGTCCGAATGCATCGAGAGGGTCTGCTTGAGAACCCGGTATTGCCTTGCGATTTCGTTGGCCGATAAATCGTCCATCACTGCTCACCGAAAATCGCCTGCCATTGGCCAAGCGACGATGCAGCATCTAGCCGTCTGGCCATGCCCGAGAGCGCCTGGGATGCGACCCGTCTGGGCACGCTTTCTGCCTTGCCAAGGTAGGCATCTACTGTTCGAGACTGACCCGTGGCGTCCTTTATGGGGGTCCTAACCCTCTCGGATGCATGCCGGAGGATGTGGAGCAACAACGCCTTTGGTGTTTTGTTGCCTCGGTACCCCTTGGTGGCGTCTAGAGCCATGGCCTCAAGGTGGTACCCGGAAAGCTGCTTTTGCTTTGGCAGGGATCCGACAAGAGCCTTAGCGAGCTTGATGGCAGGGATCAGCGACTGGCCGAGCCGTTGGTTCGCCTGCGTGAGCTGTCGTTGAAACGCCCGTGGTCTAGTGTCATTCCACGATTTTCCGTCTGCGGCAGCAATAGAGACCGTATGGCCAGAACGAAGGGCCGGTAGGAGCTGAATCTCCGTTTTGTCGCGGTAAACCACGGAGACGGCGAGCCGCCCCCTCTCAACTGAAACAACGTCCGCCCTGGATAGCTGATCTTTGAGCGTCTTGTGAAATGCATCGAGCATCGCCTGCGCTGACTTACCACGCAAGTCCTCACGGTCGAGCACCACGAGTGCGTCAATATCACTCAAACCGTCTACTTCAGTGTGCTTTGCGACGGATCCACCCAAGAGAAATTGGTCGATCTCAACATCCTGACCGAGCAGTTTGTGGATTGCCTCGAGCCTGGCGGCGATCTTCTCCCTGTCGCGATCATTAAAGCGTATGAGTAGCTTCCTCAGGTAGTCGCCGATGTTCTTCTCAAGCCGTGCTTGTTCTTGTTCACGGATCTTGTCCAGGCGTTGATCAAGTGTCGGCGAACTGGGACCAGTATATCGGCCTCCCCCACTGCCACCCATCGTTAAACCCCTTTCAATCCTGGAATCTTGCTGCACATCACTTTATAGGCTTTTGCAAGATGATCGCGAATATTTTCATTGAACATGTCGAAGCTTTGCCCCTCAAAGTCAACCCACTGCTGGAGAGCGCTCTCCAATTCTTCCATGGCGCTTCGGTTGTCCAAACTTGCATACGCGTGGTTCATTTGGCGAGAGGCCGTGACCCCGGGCTGTTTCATCACTGTGTAGTTACCCCGATAGACCGCAACGCCTTCATGGTAGGCATATCTGAGCCAGCCTACTCCGTCGAAGATCTCAGCACCGGCGAAGAAAAAAAGAGAACTACTGATTGGATCAAGACCGCCCCACACATGAATAGGAGCCGCTATTTCAGCTTCGTCCAACTTCTTGCGGAGGGTTGCGACTCGTTTAATGCGGTCTATGAGATTTGTCCCAAGGTCCTTCTCGGTAACACCTATGATGTGAAAGCTGCGGAACTGCTTGATGTCATTGTCAGACAGTTTCGCAGGATCGACTACCTTGCTATCTTGCGACCATGGTTTGACAATAAAATCCCCAATGAAATCGGGATAACGGTTGAAAAGTGTCCGAGCCGCTGTAATCTGCCTCTCCAGTGGTTGCCCAATTGATGCGCGATCGAAGTTCGCAATCACAAGTGGGGGAGTTCGATCGCTGCGTGTAAAATGTTTGAGGACCTCTTCGTACTGGTCTTCCCAATATCCATTTTTAGGCTTGTATCCGAATATCCGGAGCTCCGTGAGATCAAAATCTGGCGATAGTTCGTAACCGCCGCTGTCCAAAAACACTAGGCATGCTTTGCGAAGGTGGGACTCCGCGGGGGTTCTGGGGAACTCAGGGGACTGGAAATGCTTGAAATGCAAATCGTAGGCGCTGACGAGAACCGACCGAGAAGGGTACTTGCCAAAATCAGCTAGCTCGTAAGCCAGCATGGAAAATTCACGCTTCCTTTTTCCTTTCCCCGTAATATCGAACTCAAATCCCTTGCTTGAAAAGGCCGGGACAAGCAGCGGCAAATCTGAATCCCCGGCGGTGGGATGCATGAGTGTGCTTCTACGTGCCAGCATAGAGCAACTCCCTATCCTTGCATGAAAGACAGTTGCCACAAGGGGGAGGACCTCCCGCTTCGCAACTGTAGGTAAGATTCAGAGGAACTCCATGGGCGTTACAATATTCGTAGACGTCTATTTTCTGCCAGTCCAGAAAAGGTGCAATAATTTGAACCGTCCCATTCTCATATAAGTCCATTACTCTTTGCATGGCCGCCACAAAGGCGCGAGAACAATCAGGGTAGTCCGTACCGCCATGGACACCGACTACCATGGCAGAGACGGTAGAGGGGCGTTCCATCAAAGCGGCCAAGATAAGAAAGGCGTTTCTTGCCGGAATCAGTCCCGCCTCCTTTACATATGGACCGCGCCACTGAGCGTTTGCGAGTTGAATTGAGTAGTGTTGTGCAATGGCCCGGGCAGACGAGAGTTCGGGCCCCGCAGATGGCTGGCCATAGTCGACGAAGAGACCACAAATTGGCCTCTCCATCTCTAAGTAGAACTGCAAACAAGCGGCGGAATCCACGCCCCCACTAAGAAGGACCAAAACTTCCGGTTGGCTCCGTGGTTGAGTCATTCCGTCTGCTTCTTCTCCTCTATTCGCCACCCAGAACCCAACAGAGGGTACTGTAGAGCCCTGCTCTCGTAGTTGGATTTACAGTGGATGTTTTCGTGGAACTGAGCAGTGAAGAAATTTGCCATGGTCCCCCCTAGCAAACCCGTCCTAGTCATCTGTAAAATAATTCACCAAGATTCCCATGGTCAACCGTGGATTTATCCATGTGGATTTATCCACCCTGCCTGACCTCCTGAGCAACTCTCGAGCCCTTATCCCCTTGGGGGAGGTTCCACAGGCTTCAATCTGGTGCTCCGTTCAATAATTCAACCATATGCTAAGCAACCTGAATATTATTTGCTTCTCATTAACTCAACCTTGTAAACCCAACTTCTAAGCTCTCATCCTCCAACGCCTCCGGCCATCATTCCGTAAATCAGGCTCTTCTTGCCCCAGCGATACCACCAGCGAATCTCCAACTCGCCATCGGTCGACACCGGGCACCCTCCCCTGCCACTCTCTGGGCATGACACCGCGACATGCTGTCGTTCGCATGAGCCCGCACAGCTCCGCAATACAAAAACCCAGACTCAATATGCCATGTGGGTGGACGCGGAGGGCCGCTTAGATCGTGTGATTAGCACAGATTAGGGGCTACCCCCCACGGGGCAGGCGGGATGCTCAGTCAGGTCCGGCCTTTTTCGGCCAGCCATTCGCCTATGAGGACGAGTTGGCCCGGGGCGGTACGTCGCTTTGTTCTGGCCCGTCTCCGTCCCCCTCTGATTTTTGGACAGACCCGCTCTCGTGGACAGTGGGTGGGGACAGGGCACCCACGCTGGCCAGGTTCGCCCTAACCCGCTCGAGCGCGCCCAACAGGCCCTGGTCTTTCGGCACCCCCAAGGCTCCGCTTACCTCGGCGATCAATTTCGCTTCAGCGGGGGACAGGGCGGCGGCAGTTCCCCGAGTGCGCAATGCCTGGTTTTCGGCCCGCAGGCGATCGTTTTCTTTGCCAAGGTCCAAAGCCCGCCGGCCTTGTCGGGCCGCTTCCTGGGCCGACTCGGCCAGTTGGTTGGTCAATGCCTCGATTCTTGACTGGGACACAGCCAAATCCTGGCGAAGGCGCCCTACCTCTCCCGTGTCACCTGCGGAGCTAGCCTCCGCAGCCTTTTCGCCGGTGAGCAGCCAACTAACGTCAACTCCAAGCGCCGCCATCCGGGCAAGCTGCAAGGCTCCCGGAAGTGACTTTTTATTCAACCATGGCTGGACAGAGCCAGTCGAAATACCGAGGTCTCCAGCAAAAACAGACCACTTGCCCTCGTAATTTTTATCAATAAAATCCCATATTCTGTCGCTAACATGGCGTAATAATTTATCTTTAGAAATATCTTCGATAATTCGATATCTATGCTTGACTGACAATCGAATTTTCCGCTATTCTCTACCCGTACGCCACAGCCTGCCGGTAGGAGGAAGAACCAATGCCCAAGAGAGAACTCGGAGCCCAAAACCCCGAGGCCACCACCAGCCTAATCATCGAGCCCCGCCGAATCCCCGGCCAGGAGCCCTTCTTCGACCTAAGCCTGCAAGAACCGGGGGCAGACAGCCCCCTGGTCTGCGCGCTCGCGGTCAGCCCACGCGCCGTTGTGGAGTCGTTGGCGGTATTCCTCGGCAACGCCTTCGACCTGGACATCGGCAAGCTCGACGAACTCATTTGCACCGCCTGCCGCGAAGCCACCTAGCCAGGAGATAAACCCATGCCTGAGCACGCTATCCCGCTGATCGCCACGCCTCGCCCGAAGCCGGTTATACCAGCAAACCATATTTCGGGTTGGAGGGCAATAGTGCGCTCCCTGCCCACCACTCCGCGCCAAAAGATCAACGGCGCGCGGGAGCTGCTCTTCGGCAAGACCTTCCGGGAAATGGAGCTGGATCTGGGCTACGCGGAGAACTATTTGCACAAGATTCTGAATATCGACGGCTGGTCCAACAAGGCCCGGGCGGCCATGGCCGCCTACATTTACTGCGAGCCCTCCGACCTGTGGATTCCCGCCTCTCATGACCCCAAGGTGGACCAATCGTGAGCAAGAGTAAATTAGCGAGCGTCTCGTCCTGCCTCATGCCGTCTGGCGATGAACCTGATCGGACAATCGCGCTTCCCACTCTGCTCATCAAGCCCAGCATGCAACGAAGATCCTTCGTCATGGTCCTGGGCAGCCGCAATGGCCCTCCGCACCAGGTCTGGTCCGCTGGGCCGGAAACAGCCGCTCTGGTCGCCTCCGGCTTTTTGACCGCCGTGTACGACACCCCGGTCAAGGCCCTGGGCGACATGCTCATGGTCTACTCCAACGCCCTGTACCTGGAGCCGGGCCGGCTCAGCCGCATCCGCGACTTCATCGCCTGGCCCAACGGGGTGCGGCTGTGAGTCCCGCTCGCTTTTCAAATCGCCAGCCCTCTCAACCACTCGGTGTGCCACTGAACCTCCCAGTTCACGGAGAGTGACCCATGTCTGACGCCAAGCAAACACCCCAGGCCTTCGACCCCACCTCCACTCGCGGCCGCGAGTGCCTCGACCTGATCAACTCGCTCCGCAGCCTAGGTGTTGCCGAGGACGAAATCCAAAGGGCCGCCCTTTCCTACTGGACCGGCGCGGAACCGAATTCTTTTGAGAAAAATTGATCAGTTGACCACCCTTCCCGAAATCAAGGACCACAACTCACTCCCCCCCATGGACGAGTGTATTATCGCGAGCTTTGACATTTGCGAAGCCCAAACGTCCTTTTGCATCGGGACGCCGGCCGTTGCCCCGGCACCAGGCCAAAAATTCTTCGACGTCCACCTCGACCTTGACGGGGACATTACCCTGGCCCTCGACACGGGCCTCCAGCTTTTCAAGACCCTTCGCGAAGCCGGCATGGGTGTGCGGCAAGTTTTCGCCGTCGTCGAGGGCGACGCGAAAAGCCTCGTGGACCCAGAGAATCACCACATAACTAACCTGCGCCAAACCCACTCCCCTCGCGAACGGGAGAGCATCGAACAATGAGCAAGACGCAAATAACGGCTTTCTCTCCCCGCCTCATGCTGGCCTACGACGCCCGCGAGCACTGCGAGGTGCTGGCCGGCATGATCGACAAGTCGGGCCTGACCATCGAGCGGGTGGCCAGGCTCATCGGCAAGAACCCCACCACCCTGGCCCGGGAGCTCAACCCCACCGACGAGGGCGCCAAGCTGGGCTTCACCGACGAGGTGAAGATCACCGCGGTGTGCGGACTTTTCGACTCTCGCGACTATGCCGAGTTCCATCTGGGCCGCTGCGCCTTTGTCCTGCCCAAGGTCGAGGGCGAGTTCGCCAACGTCATGCAGGCGGTGGGCGAGGCCACCAAGGAATACGGCGAATTCATGACCGCGCTGGCCAACAGCGTGGACCCGGACTCGGAAAATGGCGTCGGGATTTCCCCCGCCGAGGCGCGGACCGCCTTGGACGAACTCAAGGACGTGGAGAACCAGCTCGCCCTGGCGCGGGCTTTTCTGACTGGCATCGTGGCCCAGGGTCGCAAGGGCGGCCGGGCCGATTAACAACCTCCAACTTAGGGCGTGGGCGGAGCGGACGTTAGCAACCCTGCTCCCGCCCACTGCCCGGAGGGAACCATGAAAGTCAAGGCGGCCCGCGACGACCTGACCCGGCTCTTGGATACGGCCAAGCTGGTGGTGGAGGCTCGCAAGTCCATGCCGGTGCTCAGCCACGCGCTGCTAACCGCCGAAAGCTACGAGCTGGTGCTCCGCTCCACTGACCTGCAGGTAACCTACACCGGCCATTGCGCGGCCCAGGTGGACGACCCGGGCGAGGTATGCCTGCCCGCGCGCAAGCTGGCCGAGCTGGTCAAGCTGATGCCGGCGGAAAACGTGCGCCTGGAGAGCGGCGGCCACGACACCGACCTCACCGCCGCCCAGGTGCGCTACACCCTGCGGGGCCGGGACCCCCAGGACTTTCCCCCGCCGCGCCTGGACACGGTTGCGCCCATCTACCTGGAGGACGCGGCCGTCTTACGGCGCGCCCTGGGGCGGGTGGCCTACGCGGCGGCCGAAGACTCCAAGCCTTCCAATATTTGCGGGGTGCACCTGGAGATCGTGACCGACGGCGAGGAACGGGTGCTCCGGCTGGTGGCCACGGACGGCCACCGCCTGGCCCTGGCCGACCTGGAGCTTTCGGCCGATGAAGTGCCCGACCTGGGCACCGGGTTACTGCTGCCCACCAAGAGCGTGTCGGCCATGCACCGGGTCTTGGGCGAGGGCAATGTTAGCCTGGGCCTGAGCCGCGACCTGGTGTCCCTGAACACCAACGGCGACCTATTGCAGTCCCTGCCCCTGGGACACTCGTTCCCCGATTACAGCGTGGTCATCCCCCAGGCCCACAAGTTTCGCGCCATGGCCCCCCGAGCGGCCTTGGTGGAGGCGCTAAAGCGCATGGAAGCCATCGCCCAGGGCAAGTTCCCGGCGGTGACCCTCGCCTTTGCCTCGGGCATTTTGGATTTAACCGGCACGGACCCGGACGTGGGAGAGGCGGCCGAGCACCTGGAGGTGGAGTGGGAAGGCGAGGCGGTGGCCGTCGACCTGAACACCCGCTACTTGCGGGATGCCTGCGACCGCCTGGAGGGGCCCGAGGTGGTGCTGGACTTCGATGGAGCCGCGGCGCCCGTCAAGGTGCACTCCGACGCGGAGCAAGACGCGGGCTGCATGGCGGTGATCATGCCCATGGACATTAGAGCGAAGGGAAGGGGCAAATGAGGGACTTTGCCAAGCTGACCAACGTTTACTGGCAGGTGGAGGGCGCGGCGGAAGTGCTCCGCGATCTGCTGAGCGAGGGCAACGCGGACCGCCTGGCCCTGGCCTTTGTCTGCGCCTGGGCCAATCCGCCCTGGGCCTTTTGAGGAGAAGAGCATGCCTCCAGCTGAAATCATAGCCATGGACCGGGCCCGTGAAAGGCACCTGACCCAGGTAACCACCCACGGAGCCGAGGAGGTCAACGCTGTGTTTCGCGAGATCGACGCCCACCTGGAGGCGCTGCCCTTCCTCCAGGAGGAGGCCCTGGCTCGTTTCCCGCATGGCGACGACCTGGTCACCTCCAGCACGGCCGACTCCGAGGATGGCAACCTAGTGACCAAGGTGGCCCCCACCGCCGCCCTGCTCAACTTCCTGGCCATCTGCCGACGTGCCGCCCGGGCCCGGGGACTGCGCGTGATCACCGATCCTCCGCCTCTCGCCACCCTCCAGGTGGCCCGCGTGGTGGAGGAGCTCATGGAGCAACACGGCATCGATGCCCGCCTGTATGAGGTTGCCCGGGGGATTGGTCTGCCCCTCCCCGGGCACGCTCACACCATGGGCGATGGGGTGGGCCCCCTATGAGACACGCCCGCCCAGGAGTTCATTCACGAGACGGTGGCTCTCAAGGAATGAGGCCATCAGGAAGGAAGCCAGGCATGAGCGAGCAAGCCAAGATCGAGCTGTCAGCCGAGCGCAAGGCCGCGCTGTTCTATTGGGCCTCTGGGGAGTTGCTCTACGAGATAGAGGACGTCAACGGCATGGCCTACTACGCCGTGGCCGAGTCCCTGGCCGAGGCCATCGAGCTGGTGGAGGCAGAGTTTGGCTCCTTCGGGCCGACCCGCCCGGTGGCCCAGGCCAAGCTGATCTATCCGGAGCATGTCTTCGAGTCCTTCGAGGCCGAGTTTGGCACCTACATCCCTGGTCCCGTGTCCGCCGCCGAGCTGATCAAGCGCCATGGTCCCGGCTTGGTGGGCAACGTGGAGCACTGAGCAAGGGACCGAGAGACAGAAACCCCATGATGCCTTCCTCCCCCCACCGGCCCGGGGCCCACGACGCGACGATCCCCCCCGTCGCGCCCATGGGCCCTGGGCCGGTTTCTTTGGGGGCAGGGCGGTGAGCGGCTACTTCCTTTTCAACGGAGGATGGCCCCGGCCCAGCCGCAAGGCCCTGAGCGAGACGGCCATCCTGGGGCTTGGCGGGGCGTCGATATTCCTGGTGAACAACGGGCTGGAGTGGGTCGACTGGGCCTCGCTCTTCGGCCTGGCCAGCCAGGTCTTTTGGATTAGGGACACCTGGACCAACCGGGAGTGGGGCAAGTTCGGGCTGAGCCTTTGGTTCACTTTCAATTGGCTGCGCGGCCTGTGCCGCCTGCTGGGGTGGCCCGACCCGGTGGGCCTGATTTTATGAGGGAGGAAGTAATGAGCAACGAGCGCCCCAAGCACTACACCCCGGAGATGTACGACACGGCGGCGGCCAAGGTGGCCCGGTCCATCGTGGACGCCTACGGCGAGCGCTACGGCGATGAGGCCGATTTGGCGACCGGCATCCGCAAGGTTATCCCGGGCAACCACCGCGACGGCTACCAGATGGCCCGCGCCCTCGACGACGAGTTCGCGTGCCTAATCGACCCCGACCGCGACCTGGTGGAGGCGCTGGACAACGCTAGCCACGAGCTCTACATGGCCCACAAGGCAGCGGTAAGGGCATGGGTGGCCGAGCAGGGCATAAGGCCCAAGCTGGCCCTGGGCGACAAGGTCCGGGTGACCCTGGAGGGCACCACCTGGGAGGGCATCATCGGCGAGGTGGACCCGGAGCTGGCCGAGTACGTGGTGAGCCGCCCGGCCAAGGGCGAACCCGTGGGCTCCGGCCGGGTGCTGCCCTGCGAGCAGGTGGAGGCCGAGAACCCGGAGGCGAGGACGTGAGTCAGCTAGGCATCCAACCAGCCACCACGCTGCCCGACTCTTTGAGGGGCCCGTGGTCCACCGCCTTTTCGGGCAAACGGTTTCATCCCCTCAACCTGCAGCCCGACGAGGTGGACATCGCAGACATCGCCCACGCCCTGGCCAACCTGTGCCGCTTCGGCGGGCACTGCGAGCCGTTCTATAGCGTTGCCGAGCATAGCGTGCACCTGAGCAAGATCGTTCCGCCTGATATGGCCCTGCAGGCCTTGGTCCACGATGCGGCCGAGACCTATTCGGGTTTTGGCGACGTGCTGCCCCCTGGCAAGGAGGCGGCGCCTGTGATCCGGGAGATCGAGCACGCAATCACCATGGTGGTGGCCCAGCTCTTCGAGATTCCTTGGCCCTTCCCGGCCTACATCTGCCAGATGGACAAGGCCTTGGCCAAAGCCGAATCGGACGTCCTTATGCCTTCGTCGACCCGAGCCTGGTTTGAGGGCAAGGTGCTGATCGAGATTCCCCAGGTGGAGCTCGGATGCTGGCGGCCCGACGAGGCAGAGGAACTCTTCACCGCCCAATGGAACCGGCTAAGGAAAAAGCCATGAGCGACGAGCGCTGGTGGCTAGTGGCGGAGTATTACCCTCGCCGGGCCCGGGCCCGGGGCGGCTGGTCCCTGCCCTTGCGCGCGGTGGCCGAGTCCGCGTTGCGGCGGGAGCCCAAGGATTGCAAGCCCAGGGTCATCCAGGCGGCCACGGCGGCCGAGGCAGCCGAAATCTACGAACGGCGGTAGGGGAGGGCGATGGCGTGAGCGAGGCGGCCAAGCCATACGAGGAGGTGCCCTGCATGGGGCTTTCTCCGGCGCCGGGGCAGTTCATTTCCCTGGAAGACCTGGAAAGCGAGGTGGTGATCACCGCGCGCATCCGCACCAGCACGGGCAAGACCCGCTCCCAGACGCTTTGCCTTACCCCCGAGCTGGCCGCCGCCCGGTGCGAACTGCTCCGGGCCCGGAAACGCACCGGCTACGACGAGGTGGTGGCGTGAAGCCCCAGCCCCTATTCCATAGGCCCACCGGGCCGGCGGGGGAATACGCCCAACTTGCGCTCAGGGGGCCCTACGTGGGCTGCGCGGGGGTGTGCCGTTATTGCTACAACCACCTGAGCCACGGCATCCCCCTAACCAAGTGGACCCAGGCCCGGCCCATGAAGGACTTTTTAAAGCGCCTGGAAGACGCGGCCCCGGCCCTGATGGGCGACCGGCGCCGGGTGTTCATGAGCTTTGGCTGCGACCCCTGCCAGCCCTGCGAAGAGGTGCACGGGCTCACGGCCGAGGCCCTGGAACGCCTGGCCTTCTACCGCCTGAGCCCCCACCTGCTGACCAAGTTCGGCCGCCGCGCGGCCCGGCACTTCGACGCCCTGCAGCGCGACCCGCGCGCCCGCTTTTGGCAGACCCTGACCAGCTTGGACCCGGAGCAAGCGGCCCGCTGGGAGCCAGGGGCTGCCCCCCCGGCCGAGCGGGCCCTGGTGCAGCGCGAAGCCTATGAGCGGGGCATCGAAACGGGCCTGAGCCTGGAGCCCACCATCTACCCGGCGGCCACCCTGGAGATCATCGAGGTGCTGGGTTGCATCACCGCGCATATCAGCCTGGGCAAGTTAAACCACATGACCCTGGGGCAGGTGCGGGCGGTGGACCCGGCGGCCCATCCGGTGAACTGGCGGGCCTTCCTGGGCCAGGCGCGCCGGATCTTCGCGGCCCAGGGCCGTTTGGAGCTGCGAGACCCGCACCAGGAGGTGGAGCCCGGGATGCGGACCTACTACGTCAAACGCGATCTAAGGAGGGCGGCGTGACTAAGTTTGTCTGCCCGCGCTCTAACGGACAAGAGATAGCCTGCGCGGCTCTACAGGCGCCTGAGATGGCCATGGATAAAACCATGCTGTCCCGGGCCCTGGAGGTGATAGAGCGCGTGCTCACCGAAGGGGCCAAGACCCATCCGCCGAACGACTGGCGGGAAAAGGGTGTACTTGGCAACCTCGACCACGCCCACGGCCACGAGTTGCTGTTTCGACATGGCGACAACCAAGAGGAAGACAACCTGGCCCATGCCGCGACCAGATTCATGATGGCCTTGCAACTTCGGGAAGAGGGTAAGGACGACACCACGGAATAACAGGAGGCGGGCTTGGCCCACACAGCCCACATAGTTGGCGAGGAGTTTTGGTTTAAGGTAGCCGACGCCGGCCTGGACGCCCACCAAACCATCCTGCTCTTTTATCTGATCGGACCACCAGACGCACGGAGCCGGGCTGGGGTGCGGCGGTTCTTGCCGCGCGAAGCCCTGGCCTTCATGCCCTTCGCGGGTCTGGAAGGAGTCGAGGCGGCCCTGACGGGGCTCCAAAAGGCGGGGCTGGTGATGCACGACCCCGACACCCACCTGGTGTACACACCGATCGTGGTGCAGATGCAGCCCTACCGGGGCCACAACGCGGTACAGAGCGCGGTCAGCGGCGGGCTCAAGGACTTCCCGGACAGCCTGGTGTTGGCGCCAGCCCTGGAGCATCTGGCGGCGGCGGAGGAAGCGGCGGCGGCTGAGGCCAGGGAAAAAGCCGAGGCCATGCGGGAGAGCGAGAAGAAGGAAAAAGCCCTCGCCCTGGTGGAGAGGATGGACGTGCTGGCCCGGGAGCTGCGCGCCCGGCTGGCGCGAATTTCGGGAGAAGAGAACCCCTCCGGAAGGGGTTCGCAAAAAACCGTAAGCCCTCCCGAAGGGGTTGCGGAGGGGTCCCGGAGGGGTTCGGACTTCCTGGGGCCCATTCCCTCTCCCCTTCCCATTCCCTCTCCCGAAGACCCTTCCCAAAAGGGTTTCCCAAAACCGGTCGAAGGGCGGTGCCGGGAAGGTCCCCCCGAAAGGCTGGGCGACGTGCTGGCCAAGATTCGAGGGCAAGGGGGAAGTGGGTAAAAAAACAAGGCGAGCTGGAGACGAGAGACATGCAGGCACAAGCAAACGCAAGGCAGGAACCGGAGGCCCGGCCTCCCAGGGGTCCGACCCCGGAGGAACTGGCCGCCAAGCCGCCCGATGGGGTGTGCGCGGAATGCCGGGGCCCTTCGGTGGCTCACATGATTTACGACGTGTTTAAAAAACGCCACCGCTGGATAGGGCCGAGCCGAATCTGCGACCGGTGCTCCGACGCCGTCATGGGCCAGGAACGCCAAAAGGCCGAGGCAAAACAGCGTACCGCCGCCCAGGTTCAGTGGGCGCGGGCTGGCTTTCCCGAAGACCTGGGGCGCTGGGACTTTGACCAGCTCTGGGACGCGAGCCAGGCGTGGAAAACGGGCGATGATCTGGCCAGGTGGCAAAAGGCCTGGCAGATCGTGAAGACCTGGCACGGGCACAAGGGGGCGCTGATCTTGCGGGGCCCGGTGGGCACCGGCAAAAGCGCCCTGGCGGCGGCGGCGGCCAAGGCCCTGTTCCGGTTGCGGAGCGTCCAGCCGGTTTATCTGCCGGTGCCGGACCTGAATGGCGCCCTGGGGCTCAAGAACAGGAGCCCGGACAGGGACGCGGCCCGGGAGCGGCTGTGGAGGGCCCCGGAGGCGGGCCTGTTGGTGTTCGACGACCTGGCGGTGAGCAAGCTTTTCGTGGACTGCCAGCGGTATGTGGGGATTGCCATCGCCCGGGCCCAAAAGGAGGGCAAGCCGATGATCATCACCACCAACGCCAGCCTGGCCCAGATGGCCAAGCGGCTGGCCCGGGACGACGAGCATGGCCGGGTGACCGACCGCCTGGCGGGCTCCAGCACCGAGGTGTTGGTGGAGGGTGAAAGCTTCCGGTGCCTCAGGAAGACAAGAGGGGCGGCATGACGGCCGCCAAGACACGGCGAGGCCTGGCCCGACGCATGCGCCTTGAGCCTTGGCAGACCGGCCGGTCTCGCCGCCTCAGGAGGCGGCTCGGGAAAGGCAAGGCGTGGCTCATGACCAGGGAGGAGTCGCGGGTGATGGAAGCCATGGCCTCCGTGTCCGAACTGATCGTGGGCTTTGATTTGAAGCCATCTACGGAGATCGAAGAACAGGAAGGCGTGGCGCATGAGGAGGCGGCGCACCATTCGGGCCCTGGGGAACGAGAGCAATTCATCGGGGTGAACGCGGAGAAGAAACAGGCATGACCCAGGCAAGGCAGAAGGCGGACCCGACTTACAACGGACTCCCCTTTCCCAGCGGGGTGCCGGCCCCGGTGATGGACCTGCTCCACAAGTGGCTGGAGTGGCGCATGATCAAGGGCGCTCCCAGGGCGGTCAAGCTTCCCGACCCCGAGCTCCGCTACAAGATCACGGGCAAGGGCGGCGTGGTGGCCAGCAGGCGCTTCATCATGGCCCATTCCACCGCCCCCCGGAACCCTGGCCGCCTAGAGGAATTCAATCTGGCCTTTTGGGAGCTGGACCCGGCCGAGCGCTTCGTGGTCCTGCTGTATCTGGACTTGGAGAAGGAAGCATGGAAAGAGAGCAAGGCCTGGCGGGACTCGCTGCGGTGGCTGGCGCTGACCCAGAGGCAATTCGAGAGGCTGTTGGAAGACGCGCTGGTGAGCTTGACCCACAAGGCCCATCGACGGGGGCTCCTATGAGGCCACCCGAGAAGGTGGACTTCATGTGCGGCTGGGAATCCATCGCCCAGGAGCTGGGCATCAACGCCAGGACGGCTCAACGCTGGCACAAGATAAAGCCCCTACCGATCTCCTACGTGGGAGGCACCCCCACCACCACCCGGGCCAAGCTGCAGGCCTGGGCCAACGACCCCAATAAGCACGGGAGTAGGGACGCATGAGGGGCCTGTTGCTGGCCCTGCCCGGCTTGGTCCTGGTGGCCGTGATCTTGGCCAACGTCTCGGGCGAGGCTTTGCTGGCGGGCCTGCTGGCCTGGTGGGCGGTGGGCATCTTGATCACGCGCTGGGCCTGGGAGGTGTTCGTGGGCCAGGACAAGAGCGGCCGTTGGAAGTGGGCCTGGGCCGTGGCCCTGGGGATGCTGTGGCCCTTGTGGGCACTGCTGGCCGTTTGCGCCCTGGCGGGAGAGAGACTAGGTGGCAGGCCCTAGTCAAAGTCCCAAGGCAGCTCCTGGGCCCACCCCATCCTTGCCTGGGGGTGGGCCCAAAACGTCTACTTTTCAGGATAACTCCTTGAACTGACTGCCCCTGGGGGTGGGCCCAAAACACCTTCCCTGAGGCGGGCGGGCTCTTCTTCCCTCGGCCCGGCTCGGGCCGTCCTCCTCCACCCATCCACACGCTCAAGCGCACACCGCGTCCCCACCTGGCCTGGTGAGGACCGGGTTCACGGAAGCCCGAATTCGTCGGGCCACTTCGAGTTGACAACCCTGGGGTGACATTGGTTTACAGCGGTTGACAGCCGAGATCGGGATCAGTCCTCGTCATTTATATCCAGTTTTTATTCTTTCATAACAACAACTTAAACGGGGCTACCCTGCGCCTCCTGGGGAACAAAAGGTACTTACCAAGGGGGCCCCCCCTGCGGGTAGCATGAGCAGCGCAATAAATCTCCAGCTGATGCGGTCAAATTTGGGTTGACAGTTGACATGAAATGCCAGCCCAGGTGCACGCAAATAACTACTTGTTTTTACGGGGCGTTAAGGCGAATCAGACAAGCCAGGCCTATGCTTGGTCAAGGGGTGGGCGGTAGGGGTGCTCCTACATCTTTTACTTTTAGGAATATCTGGTTTGCTTTGGCACGGCTCCATCATCAAGTAATGGAGACTCCGGCAATCACGGGGCGGTTCAGGTTGACGCGAATATGAAGCCCTGACGGCGGGAGCAGTTAGTTGTGGGCTGTACCGTGCCCACTTCAATCACTTGTAAATCCTCCAGTAAAGCGCTCCTTGCCAGCCGAAATGAAGTGAGCTTAGCATACCATTTAATGAGGCCATCGGTGAAATGCTTTGACTTGCATCTACTTCCTGCATGCGCACTTCCGCGCAGTCACCTGACCTTCTCGGAGTTGGTGGGGAAATAGCTAAGCGCCCACGTTGTTCAGCTCTAACTCGTGGCCTCCGGCGTGACAGGGTGCCTGTATGTACACACCCCTCCTATTTTAAAGTACTTAACCGCATCGCCACGCATAAAAATGCATCAATCTGCAGCAAAATGCATGGCGCGCCACGTCAAATCCTACGCCACTCACTTGCTTTGGATTGCGGTAGTACAAGCACGAAACTAGGCGAGATGCCCACAGCCACGTGGTGAACTTCAACCAACTGATGATGGCGGCCAAATGCCTCGCGGCGAGCGCTGCATTGCCGAGGATATAGCAACTCCTAACCGCGAAGACAACCATGAACACGGTGGATTATTTTTCAGAAAAAAGCAGGAGAGCCTTGCATCTGAGCACCCGATTAGACAACCTCTTGGGCCGTCTCTTGGTCTATTGCGTCGGGCTTAAGATTTTCCAGTCAGACCGTATTTCTTGAGCTTACGGTAAAGCGTAGCTGAACCAATTCCAAGCTGTTCGGCGGAGCGAGTCTGGTTGCCGGCATTCAGTTCCAGCACCGCGAGGATATATTCCTTTTCCACATCCTTAAGCGGTTGGACTTTTCCCCCAGCAACAACCACGGGTTTGGGGAATGCCTGGCGAATCTCTTCGGGCAGGTCTTCAAAGTCCACCCGATTGCCGCGCGCGAGGGCCACGGCACGCTCCATTGCGTTCTCAAGCTCCCGCACGTTGCCCGGCCACTCGTAGCGAAGGAGCTGGTCTGCGGTACGCGGCGTAAGGGCTGTTATCTTACGCCCCATCCGAACCGCCGCATCCGCCAAAAGCACCCGGGCCAGCGGCAAAATGTCCTCCCTACGGTCGCGGAGGGACGGGACCGCCAGTTCGACAACCTTGAGCCGATAGTAGAGATCCTGCCGGAAGGCATTGTCCGCCACTCCATGGGCCAGGTCGCGGTTGGTTGCGGCCAGAACCCGAACATCCACCGGCCGACTTTTGCTTTCCCCCACCCGACGGATTTCCTGCTCCTGGAGCACCCGCAGAAGCTTGACCTGCATCGCCGGTGATATCTCACCGATCTCGTCTAGCAGCAGGATCCCGTGATTTGCAGCTTCGAACAAGCCTTGCCGATCCGAGGATGCGTCGGTGAAAGCACCGCGTTTGTGTCCGAAAAGCTCACTTTCGAAGAGTGTCTCGGTGATGGCACCGCAGTTGACTGCAATGAAGGGCCCTGCCGCGCGAGTCGATTCTTCGTGGATTAGACGGGCTATACGCTCCTTGCCTACCCCACTCTCGCCGGTAATGAGCACAGTGGCATCAACTTTGGCCACTCTTTGGGCCAGTTCTACAACCCGCCGCATCTTGGGGCTCTTGGCGATGATTCCCAGCGGCTCATCCAGGTCGCGTACCAGGCTCACCAGCACTCTTTGGCGCGCTCGGAGCTTTTCCTCGGCAGCCTTCAAAGTCTCCGTAACCCTGCTGAGTGACACATCGAGGCTCTCTTTGAGGCGCCCCGAATCGAAGAACGCCAGGTCCTCGGCGCGCTCTTTGCCCCATTCCTCCCGGGTGCGTCCCAGAAAGTGACACGCCGCATGGCCCTGGCCGATGCAGTGATCTTCCAGCACGTAGATCTCCTTGCCGGTGGTGCGGCTGATGTATCCACTCATAAGACCGCAAATGGTCCAACAAACGGGTGAGTCGGAGCGGCCGAAATGCAACAGGTGCTGCTCTGCCTCGTAGGAGGCAAGCACCATGGCCCCTTTCTTGGTAAGCGGATCCTCGCTCCCCGGTTGAACCCGAAAAAGTCCTCCCAAGGTATGTATGTGGGGGCCGGCGCGACGCCACTCATCATCATCGGCCCATACGAATTGTTTTTTCATGGCCTCTGCCATGCGCCACCCATGGGCGAAGCCGAACTGGGTCAGAACCGCTCGGGCCGCGGTCAGGCCGAAGTTGGCGACCAGGTATTGGCGCAAAATTCCCATGGCCACGGCATCAAGCAGGAGTGCGCGCTGGCCCGCAAACCGGATCATGCCCCCCTCGGGGTCCAGTTCAAGAATCTCCTTGTGGTGCAGCTCCTCCGCGCGCATTGGCCACCTCCATCAAATTAGATTAAGTATACATCATTTTGATCGGCCGTGGTAACCGCATGGTTTTTCCTGTTTAGTACATATAGCTGAAATATATATAAAAAATATTTTGGGCCGGGATTTGCAATAAGAAACAATAGCGGCGGATAAATTTGATGCCCCAACCGCAATCAGCTAGCAGTACGCCGCATCTCGATCAACCCCAAGGGAGCGGAGAAGAACACATGAAAATCGAAGCAACACCCACCAAGGCTGGCCAGGATTACGCGGCGGCGCATGCCATGCACTACAAGGACAAGGATCTTAATGCAGCCCTGGATCTTTATCAGGGCGTCATGACTGCGCACCCGGATACCCCGGAGTCCGGGTATTCGCGAAGCCAAATCCAAAATATCGCCAAGAGCGTAGTTCCCAGTCAGGTCCTGCTGGAAGGGGAAACGGCGATGGCGCGTGCCCACATCAAGCAACAGGAGCAGCCCGCCAAAGACCCGTCGCCCAAGGCCTGAACGCCCGGCCAAAGCCCGTCAGCGAGTGCCTCCGGGCTGTGTTGATGAAAGTCTCGCCGGCAAAACAGCCAGGCAGGATGAGCCAAAGCGGCCCCAGGGAGTCGTATGCCGGGCCGAAGGTTAAACCCTGGGGCCTTCTGGGGACGGAAATTATGGATCAAAAGGCGGCTGATTTGCGTTCCATGGCCAACCGTGTCGACTCCCAACAAGGGCAGCTGTCGGAGCTGTTGGGTCAGGCCTCGGAGTCGAAAACCCCAAGGGCAAGTTCCCCGCTTTGGGTACTTGGGTGAGATTGACAGGTTGATGATAACGCTACGCAGAAAAAACGATCGCCGCCATATGCAACGGGGCAAGCAGAGCACCTGGCTCACGTTCTACCCCAATGAGCGTGCAACTCCTGCTCGCGATGGCTTTGGGGCACTGGTGGCTTTGAATGAAATTCTGCTGCCGGCTGGGGCAATATCGGCGCAGATCAAGGGCACGGGAGCAGAAACAATCACCTACGTCTACAGGGGAGTCCTTGCTCAAGAGGATTCAAATGGAGACTCGGGCGTTGTTCACGCGGGCGAGTTCCAACGCATGGTTATGGGCCGTGGAGTCCGCTACAAGGAAAGGAATCCCTCCCGTACCGAGAGTGCGCACCTTTTCCGGATTTCCCTACACCCCTCGGAAGCAGGGCTGGATTCAGCCCATGAGCAGATGCGCTTTCCGGTAGCGCAGCGTCACAATTTGCTGTGCGTAATTGCGTCTCCGGACGGGCGGAAAAAATCGCTAAAGGTTCTCCAAGACGCCCTCATCCACTCGAGCATTTTGGACCCCGGACACCACCTTGTACTTGAGCTTATGCCGGGGCGAAGCGCCTGGCTCCATGTCATCAGCGGCGAGACGGCGATGCAGGAAATTATATTGACTAAAGGCGACGGAGCGGGCGTCAGGAACGAACCATCGGTCTCTATCACGGCGCAGGAACATAGCGAGATACTGCTTATTGATTTGGGACCGAAACCAAGGTTTTTATCACGCCGGGCAGGGCCATAAATCAGGACGGAAACATCGACCGGCAATACCAGGAGAAACGCAAATGATCAAGTTGGCCTTTATTTTTTTAATAATTGCTTCGGTGGCTGGTGTTTTCGGATTCACCAACATCGCCGCCGCCGCACCGGGAATTGCCCAGATATTATTCTATACGTTTCTGGTGCTATTCGCCATGACCCTTTTCGGATGGTTGCTGGTGCGGCGAAGGGCCCAGAATCATGTGCTTTAGGGGCGAAACGTGCCAAGTTTTCGCCTACCAGTCCGGGTTCAATCAAAGGAGAACATCATGAAATCCAGCACCCAAGACCAGGCACAAGGCACGTTTCATAAAATAGCGGGCAAGATCAAAGAGCTCTTCGGTAATGCCAGTTTGGATACTGAGCTGGAGGGCGAAGGCAAGGACGAAACCAGGGCTGGAAAAGTACAGCAAAAGGTCGGAGAGGTAGAAAAGGCTGTGGGGCAATAGCGCTGCCTAGCCTGATCCGAAATGTCCATGACCATATATATAACTTGGCAAATTAATAATGGCATTGCGCCGATGGATAACGGTTTGTTCAAAATGTACCGGCCACTGGAGAGGCGGATGCCAACCCAAAGTTTAAGGTTAATTGGCAACGTGAACATTAAAGCGATGACTATTATGACCGTAACTTTAAAGGACGGTGCGTGATGAGAGCCCTCCTGATCTACCCCCAAAACCCTGAAACTTTCTGGAGCTTCAAGCACGCCCTGAAGTTCATCTCCAAAAAAGCAATGCACCCGCCTTTGGGTCTGGCCACCGTGGCGGCCATGCTGCCGGTTTCTTGGGACAAAAAGCTGATCGACGAGAACGTGGAGCCCCTCAGGGACAAGCACCTGCGCTGGGCCGACTATGTGTTTATCAGCGCCATGGCCATCCAGCGCAAATCGGTCCAACGACTGGTGGAACGTTGCCGGGCCATAGGGGTCAAGGTGGTGGCCGGCGGCCCCCTGTTCACCACCTGCCACCAGGAGTTCGAGGGCATTGACCACTTCGTGCTGGGCGAGGCCGAGGTCACCCTGCCTCGTTTCCTAGAAGACCTGGCGGCCGGCCAGGCCAAGCCCCTATACACCACCGACCAGTACCCCGCCCTGGCCGACACTCCCCCACCCCTGTGGCATTTGCTCAAGCTCAGGCGCTACGCCTCCATGAGCCTGCAATACTCGCGGGGCTGCCCCTTCCAGTGCGAGTTCTGCGACATCACCGCCTTGTTCGGCCGCCGGGTGCGCACCAAGGGCGCCAATCAAATTTTGGCCGAGTTGGACAGCGTATACGCGGCGGGCTGGCGGGGGGCCCTGTTTATCGTGGACGACAACTTCATCGGCAACCGGACCAAGCTCAAGAAAGAGGTTTTGCCCGCCATCATTTGTTGGATGAAGCAGCACCGACACCCCTTCGTGTTCTCCACCGAGGCCTCCATAGACCTAAGCGACGATGAAACCCTTATGAAGATGATGGTGCGGGCCGGTTTTGACGGGGTGTTCGTGGGCATAGAGACTCCCAACGAGGACAGCCTGGCCGAGTGCAGCAAGCTGCAGAACCGCAACCGGGACTTGGTGGCCTGCGTTAAGAAGATACAGAGCTTCGGCCTGGAGGTGCGCGGCGGTTTCATCGTGGGCTTCGACAGCGATACCCCGTCGGTGTTCGAGCAGCAGATCGAGTTGATTCAGAACAGCCGCATCGTCACGGCCATGGTGGGGCTATTGAACGCTCCCAGGGGCAGTCAGCTATACCGGCGCATAACTCAGGAGGGCCGCCTGCTAACCGAGGCCACCGGCGACAACACCGATTTTTCCACCAACATCATGCCCCGCATGGGTCTGGAAGCCCTGTCCCAGGGCTACAGCGAGATCATCAGCGGCATCTACTCGCCCAAACCCTACTTTAAGCGGGTGCGGGACTACCTGCGGGATTATCACGTCCCCGAAAAGAACAAGGTTCATTTTCACGCCCGCTACGTGCGGCTGCACTCCGGCTATGCCTGGGCCTTCCCCAAGACGCTGGTGGTGCTGGGGGTGAAGGACCGGGCCCGCTGGCAGTATTGGAAGCTCTTGTTGTGGTCCCTGTTCCGGCGGCCCGGCCTCTTCCCCATGGCCGTGACCTTCGCCATCTACGGCTTCCACTTCCGTAAAGTCTTCCAGGCGAATCTGTAGATGGCAAGTGCTTGCAGGAAACAGGAAGACGGACAGGCTGCTTAATGCAAAGGGTAAGGAGTCATGGTTACGCCTTTGGCGAGGGAGCGGCAACGCTAGCCGAGGGCCTCAAAAGGCTAAAAGCATAAGAAACCCGGCATCGGCAGCAAAGTTTAGAGACGACTATTTTTTTGAAACGAGAAGCTGACCATGGAGGTTTGAAATGGGTGAGAGCACACTGTCGGTGGTTACCAGA